>JAQURK010000013.1 GCA_028715645.1 Candidatus Omnitrophota bacterium
CCCATTTTTTTTATAAGATCCATATGTTCTTTTTAGCGAGGCTGATAAGCCAGTGTTCGAGATTTTGCACAGGCATCGAAATACACCCCGGCGCAGCCGTCGGAAAAAGATTTTTTATCGATCATGGGATGGGTGTGGTTATTGGGGAAACCGCTGTCATAGGGGACGACGTGCTTTTATATCAGGGGGTTACCCTGGGAGGCACGGGTCTTGAGAAAGGGAAGCGCCACCCGACAATCGGGAATAATGTCGTTATCGGCGGAGGCGCGAAGGTATTGGGGAATATTACCGTTGGCGATAATTCTTATATCGGCGCAAACGCGGTTGTGGTAAAAAACGTCCCTCCTAATTCTACTATCGTGGGCGTGCCGGGCAGGGTCACCAAGCAGGATGGGAAAAAGATGGATTTTGACCTCGACCACATCCATATTATTGACCCTATGATGCAACTCATTGATGAATTGGAAAAGCGAATTGAGAAGCTCGAGAAGAAATAGATGAGAATTTTTACTCTTCTCGCATGATTTCCCCACTCGGGTGATCGTAAAAATTTTTTCAATATAAAAAATAAAATGGCAATAAAAATATATAACTCTTTAACACGTAAAAAAGAAGAGTTTGCGCCTCTAAAAGAGGGACGCATAGGCATGTATGTGTGCGGACCGACGGTGTATGATGAGCCGCATATAGGACATTTGAGAAGCGCGTATATATTTGATGTAATAAGGCGATATCTTATTTACAGTAAATACAAGGTGACCTTTGTGAGAAACGTGACGGATGTGGATGATAAGATTATCAATAAGGCTAGGCAGGAATACCCGTCTCTTGATATAAATGAGGCCGTAAAAAAGGTCTCTTTAAAATATCTGGATTCTTTTCACAAGGCGATGGCCGATTTCGGCATTATGGAGCCCGATAAAGAACCAAGGGCGACCCTATATATAGAGAAGATGAAGGCATTTATACAAACGCTGATTAAAAACGGTTCCGCATATGAATCAGGCGGCGATGTATATTTTGATATAAAAAAGGCGCAAGGATATGGCAAGTTGTCAAATCAGAGCCTTGAGGCCATGGAGTCCGGGGCCAGGGTATCGCCTGGCGAAAACAAAAGGGATCCGCTTGATTTTGCCCTGTGGAAGTCCGCCAAAGAAGGCGAACCTTCATGGGAAAGTCCCTGGGGAAATGGTCGGCCTGGCTGGCATATTGAATGTTCGGTCATGAGTTCGGATATCCTTGGCGATGAATTTGACATACATGGAGGAGGGCTTGATCTTATTTTTCCTCATCATGAAAATGAGATGGCTCAATCAAAAGGCGCAGGCAATAAGTTCGCGCGATACTGGATACACAACGGCCTTCTTACGATAAATGGGCAAAAGATGGCCAAGTCCCTGGGGAATTTTATAACCATAAAAGATTTTATGGAGAAATATCATAATCCAGATATTTTGAAAATGTTTTTTTTATCTACGCATTATTTACACCCTATAGATTATAATGATAAAAAAATGGCAGAAGCTATCAAGGCGATAGAACGTATTGAGATATTGAAACAGAAAGTCTGCGAACTGAAAATACCGGTAAAAAAATGCAAATTTGCGGAAGCTGATTTTATACACCACAATAAAAATAATTTTCTTGAGGCAATGGATGATGATTTTAATATGCCTCGTGCATTGGCTAGTGTGTTTGAACTAATTACCGGTACAAATAAATTTATAGTCGATGGGAAAGAAAGCCAATTTTATTATGAAAACATTGAGTCGGCGATATCAACTATCCATGAATTTACAAAAAATATATTCGGTTTGTCTTTAATTAATTTTGCAATCGACGGTTTGACTTCTAAGGAAGCCTTAATATTGGATGAATACATAAAAGCTAGGACTGAAAAAAATTATAAATGTTCAGATGAAAGAAGAAAAGAACTGAATCAAATAGGCATAATTTTAGAAGATACAAAAGAAGGTACGGTATGGCGAAGAAAAGTTTAAGAAGAGGTCTTTTTATTACATTTGAGGGGACGGAGGGATGCGGGAAGAGCACGCAGTCAAGGCTGCTTTATGACTGCCTTAAGCGCTCTTATGACTGCGTATATACGCGCGAGCCGGGCGGGACGGCGGCAGGCGATTATATTAGGCATATACTGCTGCATTCAAAAAAGATAAAGATATCCGATATGGCCGAGGTTTTCCTCTTTGAGGCGGCCAGGGCGCAGATTGTCAGGGAGGTCATAAGACCGTCGCTTAAGGCAGGCAGGATTATCATATGCGACAGGTTTAGCGACGCCACTATTGCCTATCAAGGGTACGGCGGCAAGATTCCCTTAAAACTTATAGAGTCCTTAAACGCCGCGGCGACAGAAGGGCTTAAACCGGATTTAACGATAATCCTTGATATCGATATTAATACCGGATTAAGACGGGCGAAGAAAAAGGGCATAGACAGAATGGAGGCAAAGGATATTGCCTATCATAGAAGGGTAAGGGCCGGGTATCTAAAATTGGCCAAAAGCGAACCAAAAAGAATAAAGATCATAAAGGTAGAATCTGATTTGTATAAGACGCAGGAAAACATACGCGCGCTCATTCTGCGAAACTATCTAACGACTAAATTATGTCATTTTCCGATATAAAAGGCCACAATAATATAGTCGATCTTTTTAAAAGGGCGCTTAGCTTAAAAAGGGTAGGCTCCTCTTACATCTTTTTTGGGCCGGATGGCGACGGCAAGGCGCTTATGGCCGCGACGCTTGCTAAGGCCCTGAATTGCCTTAATGGAACAGCGGATTCCTGCGACACCTGCGCCTCATGCGCCAAGATAGATAACAGGAACCACCCGGATGTCGTTTGGCTAGGCGTACCGGATAAAAAAGACCTTATAGGCATAGAGCAGATAAAAGAATTGGAAAGGCAGATAGCTTTGAAGCCGTATGAGGGCCGCGTAAAGCTTTTTATAATCGAGAACAGCGACCTGATGTCCGAGGCGGCGGCCAACTGCCTTTTAAAGACAATTGAAGAGCCCCCGCGCGATTCCATAATAATACTTATCACTTCAAGGCCCGGGGACCTTTTGCCCACGGTAAGGTCCCGCTGTGCCCAGATCAGGTTTGACCCGGTGCCGCAGAACAGCCAAGACGGCCGGGCAGGGCTGCGCGATTATAAAAACAGGGTGCTGGATGAATTCAACTCCGGCAAGGCGCTGCTGGACGAGAATAGTTTTGTTTTTGAGGCGGCCGGAGAAGATATGAATTTTATAATTTCGGTGCTTGCCGGCTGGTACAGGGATTTATTGGTTATCAAATCCGGCGGCCCTGACGCGTTTGTGATCAATTCAGACCGGATAGATGAATTAAAGAGATTAAGGGATAAATTTTCCGTTAAGGAGCTTGAGGACATCTTTGAGGAGATAGGGAAGGCGGGCGAATGCATCGAGAGAAATGTCGGCCCCAAGCTCGCCTTTAATAAACTAAAAATAAAACTTTCGGGTAAATAGAAAGAAGGTGCGCGGTGATTAATGTAATCGGTATAAAATTAAGAGAGACGGGCAAAGCCGAAAATTTCATATTGCCGGGAAACCTTAAGATCGACCTCGGCGATTATGTTATAGTGGAGCAGGACAGGGGATGCGAATACGGGATCGTAGCGTCGGAGCAGCAGACAATCGCGGACGAAGTGGCCAACAAGGCGCCGTCTTTAAGGGTAATCAGAAAGGCCACTGCGGGAGACATGCATCAAATAGAAAGGAATAAGAAAAAGGTAAAAGAGCTCATAGATACTTGCGAAAAAAAAGTAGAGGAACGCAATCTCGCGATGAAGCTTGTCGACGCGGAATATTCATTCGACAGGAGCAAGGTGATGTTTTATTTTACCGCGGATAGCAGGATTGATTTCAGGAATCTGGTGAAGGACCTCGCTTCCATCTTCAAGGCAAGGATCGAGCTTAAACAGATAGGGGTAAGGGATGAGGCAAAACTCCTTGGCGGTTTCGGCCCTTGCGGCGAAACACTGTGCTGCGCGAAATTCCTCAAAAATTTCCAGCCGGTTACGATCAAGATGGCCAAGGAACAGAACCTTTCGCTTAATCCGACCAAGATATCCGGCCTCTGCGGCAGGCTTATGTGCTGCCTTTCCTACGAATATGATACGTATAAAGGCCTTATGTCGGGGCTCCCGCATCAGGGTGATAAGATAAAGACAAAGGACGGCCCAGGGATTGTAATAAGCGTTAATGCGATAAAGCGGCTTGTTGTGGCCCAGCTGGAAGATGGAAGGCAGATAGAAGTAAGTTATGGAAAATAAATTTTATATAACGACACCTTTATATTACGTAAACGCCGCTCCTCACATAGGGCACTCATACACAAACATCGCCGCGGACTGCCTCGCCCGTTACTATCGCCGGCTCCTGGGGAAGGAAAATGTCTGGTTCCTGACAGGCACGGATGAACACGGGCAAAAGATGCAGAAGGCCGCCGCGGAGGCGAAGCTTTCGCCTCAGGAATTCGCCGACAAGATGATCGTGCATTTTATGGAATTATGGCGGGAGCTTGATATCTCATATGACGATTTTATACGTACCACAGAGGAAAGGCACAGGAGGGTTGTCCAGCAGGCGCTTGCCATCCTTAATAAGAAAGGGGATATTTACCAGGATAAGTATGAGGGCCTTTATTGTACGCCCTGCGAAACCTTCTGGCTTGAATCTCAGGCGGCTAACGGGCTTTGCCCCGATTGCGGCAGGCCTGTGGAAAGGCTGAAAGAGCAAGCGTATTTTTTTAAACTTTCGAAATACCAGGACTGGCTTGCCGGTTTTATCGAAGGACATCCTCTCTTCATACAGCCCAAGGCGCGATATAATGAGGTCATTAGCTTCCTGAGGCTTAATAAACTGGCAGACCTTTGCATCTCAAGGCCAAAGGAGCGGCTGAACTGGGGAATACCGATACCATTTGCCCCGGACCACGTCACTTATGTCTGGTTTGATGCCCTCCTAAATTATATCAGCGCCGTAGGCCAGTTTGATAAAAACGATCAATATACCTCAAAATGGTGGCCTGCCAGCGCCCAACTTATCGGCAAGGATATATTAAGGCAGCATGCCGTCTACTGGCCGATCATGCTCCATGCCCTCGGGATAGAGCCGCCGAAGACGGTCTTCGCGCATGGCTGGTGGCTGATCGGCTCAAGCAAGATGTCAAAATCTGTCGGAAACGTGGTTTCTCCCATAGACATGGTGAGGAAGTACGGAATAGATGTTTACAGGTATTTTCTTTTAAGGGATGTGCCCTTTGGTTTGGACGGCAATTTTTCAGAAGAGGCCATAATCAGGAGATTTAACAGCGATCTCGCTAATGACCTCGGAAATCTTGTGTACCGGACGCTCACCATGATCGAGAAATATTTCGAGGGAAAAGTTCCAGGTTCTAAATTCCCTGCCTTGCCTGCCTACCGGTCAGGCAGGCCGGCAGGCAGGTATGTTCTAGGTTCGGGTGAGAAATTGGAGGCGGAAATGAAATTGTTAAATGAAAGGGTAAGTAAAACAATAGAAGGATTGGATTTCAGCGGGACGCTTGAAGAAATCTGGAAAATAATAAACATGGCAAATAAATATGTGGAAGAAACAAAACCATGGAATTTGGCGAAGGAAAATAAAACAGAAGAGCTGGGGGGTTTTATTTGTTTATTAGCGGATGTTATAAGGACAACAGCGAAATGCATATCACCATTTATGCCGGCTACCGCAGACGCCATACAGGAACAAATCGGTCAGGATAGAATTAAAAAAGGCAAGCCGTTATTTCCTCGTATCGATGTTAATTGACACTCATTGTCATCTCGATTTCAAGGATTTCGATCCTGACAGGGAAGAGGTTTTAAAAAGAGCTAGGCAAGCCGGGGTAGGTATCATTATAAACGCCGCCAGCTCCCTTGAAGGTTCTATCAGATCGGTTGAACTCGCCGAAAACCATGATTTTATTTACGCAGCCGTCGGTATCCATCCCCACGAGTCGCCCTCATCCGATGAAAAGGCATTTGCCCGCCTTAAGTCTCTTGCCCGGTCAAAAAAGGTAGTCGCGGTAGGCGAGGTGGGGCTTGATTATTACAGGCAGACGGTGCCTGGCGTAACCCAAAAAGAGGTTTTTAGGAAATTTATCGGCCTGTCAAAGGAACTTAGTCTTCCTCTCATAATTCATGACCGCGATGCGCATGCGGATATGCTCGCCATCTTAAAACAGGAATTTAAAAGCGGCAAGGCGGACGGCGTCATGCATTGTTTTTCGGGCGACGCCGCTTTTTTAAGGCAATGCCTGGAGCTTGGCCTGTTTATATCTTTTACCTGCAACCTGACCTTTAAGAACGCGGCTAATTTAAGGGCGGTAGCCCGGGAGGTCCCCTTAGACAGGATTCTTTTGGAAACGGACGCCCCTTTTCTGGCCCCTCAGGCGCATCGCGGAAAAAGGAATGAGCCCGCTTACATCACATTTCTTGCCCAGGAGCTTTCAAATATCCATTCGCTGACCGCCGAAGATATAGGTCGCCTCACTACACACAACGCCAATAAACTTTTTCGCCTTAATCTGATGGAAAATGCCGCGATCGCCTATGAGATCAGGGATTCGCTGTATCTGAATATAACGAACCGCTGTACAAATGACTGCGACTTTTGTGTACGGTCTTCCACGGATTTTGTCAAAGGGCATAATTTGAAACTTGAGAAGGAGCCTTCTTTGGAAGAGATATTAGCGGCTGTCAGAAATCCCGATAAATACAAAGAGATAGTGTTTTGCGGATATGGAGAGCCAACCTTAAGGCTTGACGTCCTTAAAGAAACCGCTTGCGCCTTGAAAAAAAAGGCCAAAACAATAAGGCTGGTCACTAACGGCCACGGCAACCTCATCAATAAGCGCCCGATAGCCGGGGAACTGGCCGGTCTTATAGATAAGGTATCGGTAAGCTTGAATATGGATTCAGCCGCGAAATACAATAAACGCTGCAAGCCCGGTTTTGGAGGGCGGACCTTCGAAGAGATAAAGCGTTTTATCGCCCAGTGCAAGGCGGCGGGCATAGAGACAGAAGCGACCTGCCTTGATCTTCCCGAAACGAATTTGAAGAAATGCAGGGCGATCATTGAAAATGAGCTTGGCGTGAAATTCCGGCTAAGAAGGTATAATGTCGTCGGATAAAGCGCCGTTCATATCGCGGGTATCGATAAAAAAGTGCGCCACGTACGGCAGCGAGGAGACGACCGCCGCGGTAAAGGAAGCGGTCTCGCTGCTTGGCGGGATGGAACGGTTTGTAAGGCCGGGCAGCAGGGTACTGCTGAAACCAAATCTGCTTTCGGCAAGAGCGCCAGAAGAAGGAGTTGACACTCACCCGGAGATCGTACGGGCCGTGGCGCGCCTCGTTAAGCCGATAACGCCTCATATTTTTGTGGGGGATTCACCCGGCGGTTGGGAATTGCGGGATATAGAAAAAGTGTATGAAAAATCGGGCGTAAAAGCGGTCTGCGAAGACGAGGGCCTGCGATTAGTCAAATTTGACAAGCCTGTTGAAACAAAAGGATACCCTATCGCTTCGGTAATAACGGAAGTTGATTCCATAATCTCCATTTCAAAATTAAAGACGCACTCTACCGCAATACTGACGGGCGCCATAAAAAATACATTCGGCGTGGTCGTCGGGCTTCATAAGGCGCAATGCCATTTAAGGGCGCCGATGCCAGCCCAATTCGCCTCCGTGCTTGCCGATGTTCTTTCCATTGTAAAACCGGCGCTCTCCATTATGGATGGAGTGATAGGGATGGAGGGCGAAGGCCCGGCCGCGGGAAACTTAAGGAATTTCGGCCTTATCCTGGCAAGCGCCGACGCGGTAGCCCTCGATTCCGTTTTCGCGATGCTGGCCGGCCTTGACCCTCTTAGGGTTCCCATGATATACGAGGCGCAAAAAAGGGGGCTCGGTACCGCCGAGCTTAAAAAAATAGAGGTCCTCGGAGAAAACGCGGCGGACATAAGGATAAGGAATTTAAAGCTCCCAAAGACCTCTTTGCTTTTTAACCTGCCTCGTCCGCTTATTGCCCTGGGGATAAAGGCGATAAAATTCTATCCCCGCATAGACAGAAATAAATGCGCCGCCTGCGGCCTTTGCGCGAATATTTGCGCCAGGGCCGCGGTTAAAAAAACCGGCAATAAGAAAATGGCCATCGATACAGATGAATGCATCCGCTGTTTTTGCTGCCATGAGGTCTGTACATATAACGCCATAACGCTTTATAAGTCTTTTTTATTCAGGATGATATCTTCAAGATGATAGAAACGATTGCATGGAAGAACGGCAGGGTGAGGATCATAGACCAGACGCGGCTGCCGCATAATCTGGCATATATCGAATGTCCCGATGTTAAGACGCTCTGGGGCGCCATAAAAAAACTGCAGGTCCGCGGCGCGCCGGCTATAGGGGTAGCCGCGTCATTGGGGGTGGTGCTCGGCATAAAGAACTCGCGGGCAAAGGACCCGGATTCGTTTATGAAAGAACTTGATAAGATAATTAGATATCTCGCCTCGGCGCGGCCTACCGCCGTAAATTTATTCTGGGCCCTTGAAAGAATGAGGGCCTGCGCCTTAAGAAATTCGGCGAGGAGCGTACCAAAGATAAAGGGCCTGCTCCTTAAAGAGGCATTCAAGGTAATAGATGAAGACAAGAGGCAATGCAGGCGGATGGCGGCCTTCGGCGCCCGCTTGATAAAAGACGGCGATAGGATACTGACGCATTGTAATGCCGGGGCCCTCGCAACAGCCGATTATGGCACGGCCCTGGGCGTTTTGTACAGGGCGAAGGCAGAGGGCAAACGCATCAGGGTATACGCGGACGAGACAAGGCCGCTTCTTCAAGGGGCGCGCCTTACGGCCTGGGAACTGATGCGCGACGGGATAGATGTGACCTTGATATGTGATAACATGGCCGCCTCGCTTATGGAACAGGGAAAGATAGATAAGGTTATCGTCGGAGCGGACAGGATCGCCGCAAACGGCGATACGGCCAATAAGATAGGGACATACAATCTCGCCGTATTGGCGGCCTATCACAAAATACCATTCTATGTGGTGGCGCCGGTTTCTACTCTCGATCTTACGTTAAAAAATGGGCGAAAAATTCCGATAGAGGAAAGGGGGCCAGGAGAGGTCCGCGAGATCGCGGGCAGGCTCATCGCGCCTCGAAATGTAAAGGTATATAACCCTGCATTCGACGTAACACCTAATAAACTTATTACGGTCATAGTGACCGAGAAGGGCATTTTCCATAAGCCATTCAGAGGGACGTTCCCAAAATTGAACCCAGGGGTGTCCCCTTTATAAAAAAATTTTTTAAGAAGGGGACAGGCCCAGGTTTAAAAATGGGAACGTCCCTACAGGGGTGTAGAGAATATGAAGCTGAAGGAGATTGGGGAGTTTGGATTGATAGAGAGGATGGCGAGGGGTGTTAAGACGGATGCGTCAGTGATAAAGGGCATAGGTGATGACGCGGCCGTGTTAAAATGGACCCGTGATAAATATCTCTTAGTCACTGTTGACATGCTGATAGAGGGTCGGCATTTTACCCGGCAGGCGGCGCCTGAAAGAATAGGATGGAAGGCGGTTTGTTGCGGCATAAGCGATATCGCGGCGATGGGCGGTGTTCCAAAATGGGCGGTTGTCTCCTGCGGCCTGCCGCCCGGTTTAAAGGTTGATTATATAGACGGGCTCTATAAGGGGATAAAAAAGGCCGCGGCGTTATTTAAGACGAATATTACCGGCGGCGACACCAACGCGTCGAATGGGATAATCTTAGACGTTGCCGTAATCGGCGAGGCGAAAAAAGATGAGCTTACCCTTCGCGGGGGAGCCAAAACCGGCGATTTTATCTTTGTTACGGGCGAGCTTGGCGGCTCCATACAGGGAAAGCATCTTGATTTTACCCCTAGACTCAGGGAATCCAGAATACTGGTAAAAAATTTTAAACTAAATTCCATGATAGACATTTCCGACGGCCTCTCAAGCGACCTCGGACATATTCTTAAGCAAAGCAGCAAAGGCGCCGTTATTTATGAAGACCTGATTCCAAGATCAAAAAAGGCAAAATCCATAAAAAACGCGCTTTCTGACGGCGAGGATTTCGAACTTTTGTTTACGATGCCTCCTTACGAGGCCAATAGGCTCCTTGCCCTAAAAAATAAACTTTTTAATATCCCGGTTACAAGAATAGGAACGGTTACCCCTCGAAAGCAGGGGATAAAGATAGTGGACCCCTTCGGCGCAAGGCGAGAATTGACGCCGGCAGGTTTCACACATTTTTAGATGAATACATATCTTACTTCCTCAAGGGAAGAAACTATAAAATTGGGCGAAAAAATAGCCGCGAAGTTAAAAGCCGGAGATATGGTCGCGTTAAACGGTGAGTTGGGAAGCGGAAAGACCACTTTTATAAAAGGGCTCGCGAAGGGCCTCGGGGTTAAAAAGCCTGAGTATGTCAACAGCCCCTCATTTGTCATCATTAAGGAATACCGCGGCCGGATACCCCTTTATCATTTTGATGTCTTCAGGCTTGATTCACCAAGCGAGCTTGATACCTTAGGTCTTGAAGAGTATTTTTATAAGAATGGCATATGCGCCATCGAATGGGCGGAAAAAATCAGGGATTTATTGCCTAAAAACCATATCGATATAAAAATAGAAATTTTGGAAAACAATAGAAGAAGAATAAAATTCAGTGTTAAGTCAAAAGGAAAAAGGAAAAAGTAAAAACCACAAGTAAAAAGTCAAATGTTTTAACTTTTAAGTTTTGGTTTTGAGTTTTTACTTTTGAGTTTTGAGTTTATTAAATATGAAGATCCTCGCAATAGATACCTCGACTAATGTTCTCGGAGTCGCCGTTCTGGATGAAAGCGGCAAGTCGGTTGAATTTAATGACGACCGGGGCTTAAGGCACACCTCTCACCTTATCCCGACGGTAAAAAAGGCGCTGAAGCGCGCCCGCTTAAAATTGCGGGATCTCGATGCATTTTGTGTCAGCCGGGGGCCCGGCTCTTTTACGGGCTTAAGAATAGGGATCGCGACTGTAAAGGCCCTGGGCCTGGCGGCCAAAAAAAAGGTTGTCGCCGTCCCGAGCCTTGATGTCCTGGCGCAGAATATTCCATATACAAAGGACACCATTTGTGTGATCGGCGACGCGAAAAAGGAAAAATTATACGCCTGTTTTTACAAATATTCAGACCATAGACCCACGAGATTTTCACCCTATCTCCTAATAAGCTATGAGGAATTATTTAAGCGGCTCAGGAAGATAAAAAATGATATACTATTAGTTGGAGATGGGATAAAAGTAATAAGGTCAATGGTCCCTTCGGGAGGCTTCGCACTCAGGGGTCCAGGGTCTATTGAATTCACCGATGAAAAATACTGGTATCCCCGCGCCTTAAACACCGCTAAAATCGGTCTCGAGATGTTTAAAAACGGCCAGACCGTAAAAGACTTAGACAGCCTCGTGCCGCTATATCTGCATCCGAGGGATGTGCAATGCCGCAAAAAGTAACTTATTACAGGCCGACATGGGCCGAGATAGATCTGGACGCGATCAGATATAATTTCAGCCAGATAAAGAAAAGCCTTTCAAGCGGCGTTAAGATAATGGCCGTCGTAAAAGCAAACGCTTATGGTCACGGGATACTGGAGGTCTCCTCAGCATTGTCCGGTTCAGGCGTCGATTACCTCGGCGTCGCGACAATGGATGAGGCGGTAAACCTGAGGCGCTGCAGCATAAAAAAACCCATCCTCGTTTTAGGCTCTATATTAGGTCATGAGATAGAGGCCGCGTTAAAATATGATATTACCCTTACCGCATGCCATCATGATCTGCTTAAGGAGCTGGATAAAAGGGCTCTGAACGAAGGAAAAAAGATAAAGATACACCTGAAGGTCGATACAGGCATGGGACGGATAGGCGTATGGCACGACGAGGCGCTCAATTTTATAAAATGGCTCTCGGACAGTAAGAACCTGTTCCTTGAGGGCATTTACACTCACTTTTCAAGCGCCGGAAGGGACGAATTGTTTACAAATTACCAGATGGAATCCTTTGAAAGGCTCTTAGGCCAGTTTGAGAAGGAAGGGATCCGCATCCCTTTAAAACATGCCGCTAACAGTATCGCCACGATCGACTTAAAAAGGTCTCATCTTAATATGGTAAGACCGGGCATAATAATCTACGGCATGTACCCAAAAAAGGGTTTCGCCAAATTTTTTAAATTAAAACCGGCGCTCAGCCTTAAGACAAAGATAGTTTATATAAAGGACCTCCCCCAGGGCAGGTCTATAAGTTACGGCAGGACATACATCGCCGATAAGGATACAAGGATCGCTACCCTCCCGATTGGATATGCGGACGGTTACGAGCGCATACTTTCAAATAAGGCGTATGTCCTCGTAAAGGGTAAAAGGGCAAGGGTGGTGGGCAAGGTCACCATGGACCAGGTAATGATCGATGTGGGCCATATCAGGAATGCCGGTATCGGCGATGAGGTCGTATTGATAGGAAAACAGGGCAGGGACCGGATTACCACGGAGGAACTTGCCCGGCTCTGCGGCACCATACCCTACGAAATTGTCTGTTCTATAGGTTCCCGCGTCCCCCGCGTATATAACGATTAGCGCCTCTCTCTTTCCTTGCAGTCCCATGATTATATGCTATAATATAACAATATAAACATTACAGAGGAGAAGAGACATGACCAAAAAAATCAAGGATGAGCTTATTTCTATTGTTAGCCATGAGCTCCGGACGCCCCTTTCGATTATCAAAGAAGGCATTAACCTTGTGCTGGATGAGGTGGCCGGCAAGATCACGTCAAAACAAAAGCAGCTCCTTGGCATTTCAAGGCAGAATATCGATCGTCTTTCAAATCTTATAGACGATCTCCTGGATATTTCCAAGATAGAGGCAAAAAAGGTTGTTTTGAAAAAAGGGCTGGTTGACCTTAAATCCTTCATAAAGGGGGCGATATTGCCGTTCAAGACGATGGCGAGGGATAAACAGATATCGCTTGGATACGAATTTCCGGATCAGGAAATAAGCGTTTTTATAGATTCGGGGAGGATAGGTCAGGTCCTTAATAACCTTATTTCAAACGCGCTTAAATTTACCAAGGCCGGCGGAAAAATAACCATTTCGGTTAAGGAGAATCCTGGTAATGTAGAGGTTGAGGTAAAGGATACCGGTATAGGAATATCAAAACAGGACATGGGCAAGCTATTCGACAAATTTGTTCAGGTCGGGCGTACCTACGGGCCGGGCGAAAAAGGGACCGGCCTGGGCCTTGCTATATCAAAGGCGCTTGTTGAGCTTCACAAGGGCAAGATCTGGGCGAGTTCCGAACCCGGGAAGGGCTCTGTTTTTTCATTTACTGTGCCTAAAGCGGGTTTTGAGGAGATATTAGGCGAATACGTAAAAAATGAGATCACGGAGGCCCAGGACAAGGAGGTACCGGTCTCTATCCTGGTCTCAAGGATAGAGAATTTTGAGGCCTTTAAGAAAAAATACGGAATGGTGAAGGCCCGCCTTTTGCTTGAACAGCTGCTGTCCGTCATTAAAAAAACGCTGAGGAGAAGCGCGGATACCACGCTCAGGGACACAGGGGAATGCGCCGTTTTTCTTCCCGGGACAAACAAGGCCGGCGTCGCGATGGTCGAACAGAGGATAAGGGATGCAGTATGCCAGTATCTGGTGTCAAAAAAATTAAGCAAGGATGTGCAGGTAAGTTTCGGAAATTCTACTTTTCCGGAGGACGGGCAGGACGACGCCCAGATCATCGCGAGAGCAAGGGCATTTTTTGAAGGATTATATTTGGGCGGCGAAAGAAGGGCATCCGAAAGAAAACCGATAAACCTGAAGATCGAGTTCCTGTCCTCGGCGGCAAAGGGCAAAGGCCATACCCAGTCCATAAATCTATCCGCAGGCGGCCTGTGCATATTCTCGAACAGGAAAGTGCCGAAGGGCGCCAGGTTCAAATTGGATATCAAACTGCCGGAAAGGCCGCCGATAAAGGCTACGGCAAAAATGGTCTGGTTAAAAAAGATAAATAATTTCAGGGGATTCGATTACAAGATTGGCCTCAAATACGTTCACATAAGGGAAAAAGACATTGACGAAATTTTGAGGTTCGCGGTCAAGGGAAGGGCTAAAGAAAAATAATGAAAAAAAGAGCCGTTCTGGTAGCGGATGATGACCAGGAGACCTGCCAGCTGCTTAATGAATATATCAGCGGAGCGATGGGCTGCTGCGTCGACGTGGCCTTTGACGGTAAAATGGCCCTGGAATTTCTTTGTTCCAAAACGTATGATTTTGTCTTTTTGGACTGTAACATGCCGGAGCTCACCGGTCTTGAGATAGCCGAATACCTGCAGGGCCAGAAGCGGAGGCCGAAGATCATCATGATGACGGGTTACGACCAGATAGACGAAAATTTCGCAAAGGCCGTCGGTGTCGATATATATCTTAAAAAACCCATCCTGCTTGATATGGTAAGAAAGATTCTTCTGTGATATAATTATTGATTTAAGGCATATTTGATTTAATAATAGAAAGAGGTGCTTAGATGAGAAGCGATAAGATAAAAAGAGGATTGGAAAGAATGCCGCATAGGGCTTTATTGTGCGCGACAGGCATATCCAGGGAGGATATGGCAAAACCTTTTATCGCGGTCGCGACCAGCCGGAGCGATATTGTGCCCGGCCATATCGGAATGGAGCGGCTTGAAAGGTTTATTGAAAGGGGCATTTGCGCCGCGGGCGGCGTTCCGTTTTTCTTCGGCGTGCCCGCCATCTGCGACGGGATCGCGATGGGCCATGGAGGGATGAAATATTCCCTGCCCTCAAGGGAAATTGTGGCGGACGCGGTCGAGGCGGTGGTAATGGCCCATTACTTTGACGGCCTCGTGTGCCTGACGAACTGCGATAAAATCACACCCGGGATGCTGATGGCAATGGCAAGAATAAACATCCCTTCGATCGTGGTCAGCGCCGGTCCCATGTTATCAGGGAGGTATAAGGGCCGCAGGCTTTCGCTTGTTGCCGATACCTTTGAGGCGATAGGAAGGTTTAAAAAAGGGGAAATTACGCAGGAGGACCTTCTTGAACTTGAAGGCCGCGCCTGTCCCGGCATGGGTTCATGCCAGGGGCTTTATACGGCAAATACTATGAGCTGCCTCACTGAGGCAATGGGTCTTTCTCTCCCGGGATGCGCTACGGCGCTTGCCGGTTCAGCGCAAAAGGATAGGATCGCCTCCGCAAGCGGAGAAAGAATAGTAAACCTTGTAAGGAGGAATACCCTTCCTTCCACTCTCATGACAAAAGAGGCCTTCGAAAACGCTATCAGGGTGGATATGGCCCTGGGCGGTTCAACGAATACGGTGCTGCATCTGGTGGCGATAGCCGCTGAAGCGGGAGTTGAACTGCCGCTTGAACTTTTTGATAAACTCAGCAAGTCGACTCCGCATATAACAAGCATACTTCCGGGCGGAAAATATTTTATGGAGGACCTTGACGCCGCGGGAGGCATTCCGGCGATAACAAAGAGACTCTCGAATCTGCTTAACGACCTGCCTACGGTAAGCGGCAAAACAGTCAGCCAGATCGCGAGAGAGGCGAAGATCTACGATGAAGATGTGATCAGGCCGCTTAAGAACCCCTATCATAAGGAGGGCGGCATCGCGATATTACGCGGCAACCTTGCCCCTGACGGCGCCGTTGTAAAACAAACAGCGGTTTCCGAGGGGATGCTTAAATTCAAGGGAAAGGCGGTCGTGTTTAATTCGGAAGAAGAAGCGATGAAAGAGATAATGGCCGGAAAGATCAAAAAGGGCAATGTGGTCGTTATAAGGTATGAAGGGCCCCGCGGCGGGCCGGGCATGAGGGAGATGCTGGGGCCGACCGCCGCCATAGTCGGGATGGGCCTGTCAGAAGATGTCGCCCTTATAACCGACGGGCGTTTTTCCGGAGGCACCCAGGGACCATGCATCGGGCACATCTCGCCCGAGGCGGCGATTGGCGGTCCTCTGGCGGCGCTGAAAGACGGAGATGAGATTATGATCGATATACCTCACAGGAAACTGGAGGCTAAATTGACCGACGTTGAGCTAAGGTCCAGGCTTTCAAAGTGGAAGATGCCTGAGCCGAAGGTTAAAAAAGGCTGCCTGGCAAGATACGCGAGGTTTGCCGCGCCGGCAAATAAAGGAAGTGTAATGATATGAAATTGACAGGGGCAAAAATACTTGTTGAATCGCTAAAGAAAGAAGGAGTCGAGGTAATCTTCGGCTATCCAGGCGGCGTTGTCCTGCCTATCTTCGATGTATTATATGATTCATCTATCAGGTTTATTCTGGTAAGGCATGAACAGGGCGCGGCCCATGCGGCGGACGGATACGCGAGGGCGACTGGCAAGACCGGTGTCTGCCTTGCCACCTCCGGGCCGGGCGCTACAAACCTTGTAACGGGAATAGCGACCGCCTATATGGATTCCATACCCATGGTTGCCATAACAGGACAAGTAAAGACCAGCCTTATAGGCAATGACGCCTTCCAGGAAGCGGATGTCACAGGGATAACAAGGCCCATCACAAAGCACAATTATCTGGTAAAGAATGTCGAGGACTTATCCTTGATAATAAAAGAGGCGTTCCATATCGCCTCAACAGGCAGGCCTGGGCCGGTTGTGGTAGACCTGCCCGTTGACATACAGATGCAGGAAACCGAGTTCCGTTATCCGGCCGCCGTCCATATGAGGGGCTATAAACCAACCTTGTTCGGACACCCCGGCCAGATAAAGAAGGCGGCAAGAGAGATCGGAAGGTCGAAGAGGCCCATAATTTACGCCGGCGGCGGCGTAATTATCTCCGGCGCTTCAGGCGAGCTAATAGAACTTGCCGAGAAAATAGAGGCGCCTGTCACGACAACGCTTATGGGCCTGGGCGGTTTTCCGCAGACTCACAGGCTTTCGCTGGGGATGCTCGGGATGCACGGTACTGCCTCCGCGAACCATTCCATAATGGAGAGCGATCTTATCATAGCGGTGGGCGCCAGGTTTGACGACAGGGTGACAGGCCGGCTTGATGCCTTCGCGCCGAACGCCAAGGTCATACATATCGATATTGATCCGGCAAGCGTTTCAAAGAATGTTGAGGTAGATATCCCCATTGTAGGGGACGCAAAAAATATCCTGGTTGAATTGAACAAGGCGGTAAAAAAACCGGATACCGCTGAATGGCTTAAGAAGGTAAATGAGTGGAGAAAGCACCACCCCCTTCGCTATAATGACAGCGAAACAAAGATAAAGCCGCAGTATGTAATAGAGCAGATTTATGAAGCTACAAAGGGCGACGCTATAATCTGCACCGAGGTAGGGCAGAACCAGATGTGGACGGCCCAGTTTTACAAATTTACGACGCCCCGTTCGTTTATCTCAAGCGGCGGCCTGGGCACGATGGGTTATGGGTTCCCCGCGGCGATCGGCGCGAAATTAGGCTGCCCGGGAAAGCCCGTCTTCGATATCGCAGGCGACGGTTCCATACAGATGAACATTCAGGAATTGGCGACAGCGGTTATAAACAGGATACCGGTCAAGGTCGCTATCCTGAATAATGGTTTCCTGGGCATGGTCAGGCAGTGGCAGGAATTGTTTTATGGAAAAAGATATTCCTCGACCTATCTCTCCCACGATGTCCCGGATTTTGTAAAACTTGCCGAGGCCTATGGAGCGGCCGGCATGAGGATTACCAAGAAGCACGAGGTAAGGCCGGCAATAGAAAAGGCCATGAAGATAGATAATGTGGTATTCATGGACTTTATAGTGGAAGAAGAAGAGAACGTATTTCCAATGGTTCCGTCAGGCGAGGCCATTAACAAGATGATCATGGTCGGAAGTTTGGCGTAGGAGCAACCTAAAAATGAGGCATATAATATCAGCATTAGTTGAGAATAAATCCGGCGTGCTGGCGCGCATCGCGGGGCTGTTCAGCGCGCGCGGGTTTAATATTGACTCGCTGACCGTCGGCGAGACTGAAGACCCTACTGTTTCGAGGATGACGATTGTGGTAAGGGGCGATGACCGGACACTCGAGCAGGTCAAAAAGCAGCTGAACAAATTGATAGATATCATCAGCGTTCGCGATCTTACCAAAAAGGGATTTATTGACAGGGAGCTTTTACTGTTTAAGATAAGCGTAGGGCAGGACACGAGGCAGAAGGCGGCGAATTATCTTGAAAAGAATCATGCCAGGGTCCTCCATTCCACCTCAAACACGCTGACGGTCGAATTCGTAGGCGACCAGGAGCATGTTCTTAAGCTGCTGGAGGGTTTGAGTGATTACGGCGTAAAGGATATGGTAAGGACCGGGCGCATAGCGCTGGCGAAAGAATAAAAAGGAGGCTTTAAAATGGCGAAGATCTATTACGACAGTGACGCGGATTTGGGTATTCTAAAAGGCAAAAAGATAGCGATAATCGGTTACGGGATACAGGGCAGAGGACAAAGCCTGTGCCTGCGCGATTCCGGCTGCGATGTTATTATTTCCGAACTGGAAGGCACCCCTAACTACGAGCAGGCTAAGAAAGACGGGTTTAATCCGCTCCCGGTCTCTGAGGCGTGCGCCCAGGCAGACATAATCCAGATACTGACCCAGGACCATGTCCAGGCGAAAGTTTATAAGGAAGGCGTAAAACCGAACCTTAAAAAAGGAAAGGCCCTGTGTTTCTCGCACGGATTCAATATACGGTTTAAACAGATAAAGCCGTCCAAGAATATCGACGTATTCATGGTAGCGCCGAAGGGGCCGGGCGCGCTTGTAAGGCAGATGTATGAACAGGGCAAGGGCGTACCCTGCCTCATAGCCGTATTCCAGGACGCGACAGGAATGGCGAAAAAAATCGGCCTTGCATACGCGAAGGCGATAGGAGGGACAAGGGCCGGCGTAATAGAGACCACATTCGATGAAGAGACGGAGACGGATCTATTCGGAGAACAGGCTGTCCTCTGCGGCGGCGTCAGCGAATTGATAAAGGCCGGATTTGATACGCTTATTGAAGCGGGATATCAGCCCGAGATAGCGTATTTCGAGGTCCTGCATGAGCTTAAATTGATCACCGACCTAATACAGCAATTCGGCATTAGCGGCATGAGGCGGCGCGTTTCAAATACCGCCTGCTATGGCGACTTGAGCCGTGGAAAAAGGATTATCACTGAAAGGACCCGCAAGGAAATGAAGAAGCTGCTCAAGGAGATCAAGTCCGGAAAATTTGCCAGAGAGTGGATCAAAGAGAATGAAGCGGGCAGGCCGAATTTTGACAGGATGCTGAAGGAAGGCGATGAGCACCGGATTGAAAAGGTCGGACAGGAGCTTAGAAAGATGATGCCGTGGATGAAAACAGCATAGGGATACATAAGGATAAATAAGGATAAATAAGGGGAGATATGGGGAGATATGGAAAAGATAATTATATTTGACACAACATTGAGGGACGGGGAGCAGTCGCCCGGGGCTAGCCTTACGAAACAGGGCAAGCTTGAGGTAGCCTATCAGCTTGCCAAGCTTGGGGCCGACGTTATAGAGGCCGGTTTTCCCATCTCTTCACCCGGGGACTTTGATTCTGTAAAACTTGTTGCCCAGAACGTCAAGGGACCGGTCATATGCGGCCTCGCGCGCTGTATGAAAAAGGATATAGAGGCCGCAAGGGACTGTTTGAAATACGCGAAAAAACGGCGCATTCATGTTTTTTTGGCGACCTCAAAGATTCACATGAAGTATAAGTTGAAAAAGCCCGAGGAAGAGGTGATAAGGCTCGCCGTGGAAGGGGTAAGTTACGCGCGAAGGTTTTTTGACAACGTAGAATTTTCGCCGGAGGACGCCTCAAGGAGCGAGCGTGAATTCCTGTACAGGGTTATTGAAGAGGTGATCTTAAGCGGCGCTACGACGATAAATATACCCGACACAGTCGGTTATGCCATTCCGGATGAATTCGGAGGCCTTATAAGATCCATAAAGGACAACGTGCCGAATATAAATAAGGCGGTTATAAGCGTTCACTGCCATAATGATCTCGGGCTTGCCGTCGCAAATTCCCTCGCCGCCGTGAAAAACGGCGCCGGCCAGGTAGAATGCACCGTAAACGGTATCGGAGAACGCGCCGGTAACGCCTCTCTTGAGGAGATTGTCATGGCCATTTCGGTCAGGAAGGATCTTTTTGATTTCAGCACCGGGATAAATAAAAAAGAGATCTCAAAGTCCTCCCGCCTTGTTTCCAAGTTGACCGGAATACCGGTCCAGCCAAATAAGGCTATAGTGGGGCAGAACGCCTTTTCCCATGAGTCGGGTATCCACCAGGACGGCGTTTTGAAAAAAAGTATTACCTATGAGATAATGCGGCCGCAAGACGTGGGTTTTTCCGGTTCAAATCTTGTGATGGGCAAGCATTCGGGAAGGCACGCCTTCAGGGAGAGGCTTAAGGCATTGGGTTTCAGCCTCAAGGAAGCGGAACTTGACAAGGCATTCGAACGGTTCAAGGCGCTTGCCGACAAGAAAAAAGAGGTATTTGACGAGGACCTTGCCGCCATTGTCGAAGAGGAGCTTGCGTTGATTCCTGAGATGTACCACCTTGAGGACTTTCGGGTTACAAGCGGCACAAATATAAAACCCTCCGCCTCTGTGCGTCTTAAAAAAGAGAAAAGGATACTGGAGGCGGTCTCTGAAGGAGACGGCCCGGTTGACGCCTGTTATAAGGCGATTGACAAGATTGCCGGAATAAAAGGACGTCTCATAGACTACAGCATCCGTTCCGTGACAAGCGGCAAGGACGCCCTGGGAGAGGTGAGTATCCGCATCGAAGTCGGCAAGAGCCAGACCTCGGGCCGCGGCGCCTCGACCGATATCATTGAGGCAAGCATAAAAGCTTATCTTAATGCCATAAATAAGATTGTCAAATTATGAATCTAAACGGAGATACCAGAGTCTTTGGAATAATCGGCTATCCGGTGCGCCACAGTTTATCGCCCGCGATGCAGAACGCCGCTTTTAAAAAACTTGGCTCAAACGCCGTCTATGCGCCTTTTGAAGTAAAACCTGAAGAACTGGAAGGGGCTGTCGCGGGAATAAGGGCGCTTGGTTTAGGCGGCGTCAATATCACCATACCGCATAAAGAGCGGGTGCTCAAGTTTCTTGATGAGCTTTCTCCTCAAGCCGGTTTGATAGGCGCGGTGAACACGATCGTAAACAGAAACGGCCGGCTGTCGGGCCATAACACGGATATGCCGGGTTTTTTAAAATCTCTTAAAGAAGACCTTGGCTTCAATCCAAGGGGCAAGACCGCTTTTGTTGTGGGCTCCGGCGGAGGGGCAAAGGCAGTGGGATTCGGCCTGGCCCTGGCGGGCGCAAGAAGAATCATATTGACCGACTGCCTTGATGAAAGGGCGCTGGAACTCGCGTGTGAGATCGAATTAAAGACGGGATGCGAATGCATCGCCCTCCAAAAAAACTCAAAAGGCATTGCGGAGATAATCCTCAATTCCCAGCTTTTGGTAAACGCGACGCCGTGCGGGATGAAGGCCGGCGATCCCCCTGTCATAAGCGCGGATCTTTTGCATGGCGGCCTCTCGGTCTTCGATCTTATTTATAACAGGAAGACAAAACTAATCTCGGCCGCGCTCGGCATGGGCCTTAAGGCGGTGCAAGGCCTTAACATGCTGTTATATCAGGGGGCGATATCATTCGAACTGTGGACCGGGAAAAAGGCGCCGATTGAAGTAATGAGGAGAGAAGTAAAAACTTAACATATGTTACTTAAGTTTATTTTTTTTGTATTAGGCGCCATCGTCGGCAGTTTCCTGAACGTATGCATATACAGGATGCCGAGATCGCAGTCCATCATCTTTCCCGGTTCCCATTGCGTCAATTGCCAAACGCCTGTTAAATGGCATGAAAACATACCCTTGCTCAGCTATTTGTTTTTAAAGGGCAGGTGCAGCGCCTGTAAGGCCGGGATCGCGCCGCGGTATTTTGTGGTAGAATTTTTGACCGCACTTTTATTTGTTCTTATCTACATAAAATTCGGCCTCGGACCGGATCTTTTGTTTTCATTGCTGCTTGTCTGCGGGCTTATTATCGCCGCTTTTATAGACCTGGAATACCAGCTTATACCGGATTCCATTTCCCTGGGAGGGCTGGTAGTGGGGCTGGTCTCAGGCCTTGCGCTCCATCGGTTTTTTGATTCGCTCCTGGGCGCTGTTTTAGGGGCCTTTAGCATTTATGGCCTGGGGATAACCGGGAAACTTCTTTTTAAGAAAAAATTAAAAGCGATCAATGAAGACAGCGCCATGGGCCTTGGCGATGTTAAATTCATGGCGATGATCGGTTCTTTTTTAGGTTGGAAAAAAGTGCTCCTTGTTTTTTTCCTCGCGCCTTTTTTTGGCGCCGCCGCGGGAATAATCCTTAAGCTGAAATATAAGGTTGAGATTATTCCATACGGTCCGTATCTGTCGTTAGCGGCCATGGTCGCCCTCATATGGGGAGAAAAAATTATAAACCAAGTATGTTTCTTTTAATGCCTGAGAAAACTAAAAAGTCAAAAGTAAAAAGGCAAAACCACAAGTTAAAAGTTAAAACTTTTGAATTTTTAGTTGTGGTTTTTACTTTTTCCTTTTTACTTTTTACTTAACAATAGGAGGCCATATGCTCAGATACCTAACCGCCGGTGAATCTCATGGTAAATGCCTTATCGCGGTCCTTGAAGGCATGGTTGCCGGATTAAGGATTGATACGGCCCTGATAAATGACGAGCTAAGGCGCCGTCAGGCGGGTCGCGGCCGGGGAAAGAGGATGTCGATGGAATCGGACAAGGCCAATTGCCTGTCCGGCCTTCGAAACGGCGTAACCATCGGCAGCCCCATCGCGATAATGATAGAAAACAGGGATTTTTCAATAGACAGACTGCCTGCCGTCCTATGCCCGCGGCCGGGGCATGCGGACCTCTGCGGAAGCTTGAAATATAATTTTAACGACGCAAGGAACGCCCTTGAGCGTTCAAGCGCCAGGGAGACTGCTGCCCGCGTCGCGGTGGGGGCGGTGTGCCGCATATTCCTGTCAAAGTTTGACATCAGGGTAAAAAGCCGGATAGCCATGATAGGCGGTATTTGGGGGGGCGGGGGGGACGCGGAAGGCAAACTTGTTATCGAGCGTATCGACACCGCCAGAAAAAAAGGCGATACATTGGGCGGTATATTCGAAGTCGTCTCGACCGGAATCCCGGCAGGGCTGGGCAGTTTCTCTTTCGCGGACAGGCGGTTGGACGGCAGGATCGCCGGGTCGCTTATGTCCATCCAGGCAATAAAGGGGGTCGAGCTCGGTTTGGGTTTCAGGGCAGCGGAAGAATACGGCTCAGGCGTCCATGACGCGATATATCATGATACAAAAAAAGGTTTTTACAGGAAGACGAATAATGCCGGCGGCATAGAAGGCGGGGTCTCAAACGGCGAGCCCATAGTATTCAGATGCGCCATGAAACCCATTTCTACGCTGGCAAGGCCGCTTGATTCGGTGAACATGAGGACCAAGAGCCCGGCGAAGGCCTCCGTAGAACGTTCCGATGTATGCGCCGTCGAATCGGCGGCCGTTGTCGCGGAGGCGGTCTTGTCATTTGAGCTTGCGGCGGCGATGCTTGAAAAATTCGGCGGAGATTCGCTCGGTGAGACTAAGCGCAACTTTGACGGATACATAAAACAGATTAAACGATTTTAGCTTAAACAATATGAAAAATATTGTGCTGGTTGGGTTTATGGGCACGGGAAAGAGCGCGGTTGGAAAACGGCTGGCCCGGCAGCTTAATATGAAGTTTATTAGTACGGATAGCGTCATTGAGGAAAGGGAAGGCCGCCCTATCGCCGAGATTTTCGAGAAGTCAGGAGAGCCTTACTTTAGGGGATTGGAAAAATCCTTAATAAGCGAGATCTCTAAAGAGGATAATGCCGTGATAGCGGCGGGAGGCGGCGCGGTCCTTGATAATGAGAATATGGCGAACTTGAGGAAAAAAGGCGTCATAATCTGCCTTGATGCCGCGCCCGCGGTCATTTACGAGCGTACAAAAAAATATAAACACCGGCCGCTCCTTAATGTGGAGGACCCCCTTTTAAAGATAAGGGAGCTCCTGGACAAGCGGGCCCCGTGTTACGCAAAGGCAGACTACAGAGTGGATACCTCCGATAAATCAATAGACGAAGTCGTGGGAGAGGTGCTAACTGTCATTGCGAGGAGCCGAAGGCGACGAAGCAATCCAAAAGAGATTGCTTCGGGCTAAAGCCCTCGCAATGACGAGCGTGATTATGCGAAATAAAGAAGACCTGCTCCTTTTAAATATGGCGGGCGTCGGCAAAAAGAGGTTTGATAAACTGTCGAAAGACGGCCTTGCCGAGAAACTTAATGCCCTTAAGACGGATCCGGCGTTTGACCTTATTGCCGAACTTAAATTGATCAAGAAACATAATGTCCATATCGTTACGGTTTTTGACACGACATATCCCGGGCTGCTTAAGGAAATTTTTGACCCTCCGCTGTTATTGTATGTTAAGGGGAAGATCCTAAAAGACGATGAGATAAGCATAGGCATTGTCGGGTCAAGGATTGCCTCCATATACGGGCAATCAACCGCCGAAAGGCTCGGCTATGAGCTGTCATCAAGGGGCGCCGTAATAATAAGCGGCCTTGCCAGAGGCATAGACAGCGCCGCGCATAAAGGGTCTATAAAGGCGCATGGAAAAACTGTCGCGGTATTGGGTAACGGTTTAAGCACCATCTATCCGCCGGAGAACGAGAAACTGGCGAATACCATCCTTGAAAAAGGCGGCGCCGTTATCTCTGAATTCCCCATGACAACGCCGCCGGTCTCCAAAAATTTTCCTCAGAGAAACCGCGTCATAAGCGGGTTGTCGCTTGCCCTCATCGTCGTCGAAGCGGCCAAAAACAGCGGCGCGCTGATAACGGCGGATTTTGCCCTTGAACAGGGCAGGGAGGTCTTTGCGGTCCCCGGCATGGTGAATTCCCCGACAAGTTTCGGGACAAATGAACTTATAAAGCAGGGCTCAAGGCTGCTGCAATCTTCCGACGATGTCATAGAAGAGCTCAGGCTCAAGTTGAGCCCTTCAAAAACAGAGGAGGCCTTAAAGCCGCCTTCCCTGTCCGGCGAGGAAGAGGCGGTTTACAGGAATATCTCATTGGAACCTAAATACCTTGATGGTATCGCCCAAGAATCCGGATTTCCGGTGAGTAAGACCATAGGGCTGTTGTTAAAACTGCAGTTTAAGAAACTGGTAAAGGAATTGCCCGGAAAAAATTTCATAAAATCTAAGGAGTGAACGAAACGAATGGCTAAATCTCTGGTGATAGTTGAATCCCCCGCAAAATCAAAGACCATAGGTAAATTCCTGGGAAAGGATTTTACCGTGGCCGCGAGCATGGGCCACATAGTAGACCTGCCCAGGAGCAAGATGGGCGTCGATGTAAAGAATAATTTCGCCCCTGAGTACAAGATCATACCTGAGCGTAAAAAAACCCTTTCACAGCTGAAGAAGGAGGCGAAGGGAAAGGAGCATATCTATCTTGCCCCTGACCCTGACAGGGAGGGAGAGGCCATTAGCTGGCATTTGTCAAGGGAACTTGGCGCGGCCGCAAAGACAAAGATCCACAGGGTAACCTTTAACGAGATCACAAAGGAGGCCGTCCTCGAGGCCTTCAAGCACCCGCATTCCCTCGACATTAATTTGATAAACGCGCAGCAGGCAAGGCGTATCCTGGACAGGATAGTGGGTTACTCCTTAAGCCCCCTTTTATGGAAAAAGGTAAGCCGCGGGCTTTCAGCGGGCCGTGTCCAGTCGATCGCGGTAAAGATTATTGTTGAAAGAGAAAGGGAGATAGAGGCATTTGTATCCGTAGAATACTGGGCGATAGAAGCGGAACTTAAGAAAAAAACGGGGAAGCCTGCCTCGCCTGCAGGCAGGGAAAATTTTCCGTTTATAGCGAGGCTGGATAAGATCGACGATAATAAGATAGAGGTAAAGACAAAGGAAGAGGCGGATAAATTGACCGCCGAGATCTCAAGAGAGGCCTTCATCGTCGCCGGCGTAAAGGACGCCAAAAAGAAAAGAAACCCGCTTGCGCCTTTTACCACAAGCAAGCTTCAACAGGAGGCCTTCAATAAACTTCGTTTTTCGGTCAGTAAGACCATGAAGATCGCGCAGGAGCTTTATGAAGGCGTTGATCTGGGAAAAAGCGAGACGGTCGGCCTTATTACATACATGAGGACGGATTCCGTAGCCGTCTCCAAGGAGGCCGAACGGGAGGCAAAGAATTATATATTGAAAAAATTCGGCGACAAGTATTATCCGGAGAAGCCGAACATATACAAGGCAAAGAAGAGCGCGCAGGAGGCGCATGAGGCGATAAGGCCCGCGGTGCCGTTGCATGAGCCGGTGCAGATAAAAAAATTCCTTAATCAGGACCAATACCGGCTCTATGAGCTTATATGGAACCGCTTCATATCCAGCCAAATGTCCGCCGCCCTGTACGATGTGGTAAGTGTCGACATAAAGGCGGGAAAGTTTTTATTCAAGGCGGTCGGCACGACCGTGGTATTTGACGGGTTCACCGTTCTTTATCCTGTCAAGGACGAGGACGAAAAGGAAGAAAAGGGCCGCCTGCCCAGGCTTGTCGCGGGCGAACGCCTGGACCTTATCAGGCTTTTACCCGAGCAGCATTTTACGAAACCGCCGCCGAGATATTCCGACGCCTCTCTGGTCAAAGCCCTGGAAGAAAAGGGCATAGGAAGGCCAAGCACTTACGCCCCGACGATATACACCATTGTAGCGCGCAATTATGTGGGCAGGGAAAAGGGGTATCTTTATCCCACAGAACTCGGGATAGTCGTAACCGACCTTCTTTTGCAGTATTTCCCGAAGATCCTCGATGAGAAATTCACGGCGCAGATGGAAGAGGACCTGGACAAAATAGAGGAAGGCAAGATGGACTGGGTAAAGGTCCTCCATGTCTTTTACAGGCCGTTTTCCTTCGAACTCAAGATGGCCCACAGCTACATGAAGAATGTGAAAAAGGAAGTGACGCCTACGGACCAGGTCTGTGAATTATGCGGAAGGCCCATGGTCATAAAATGGGGAAGGCGGGGAAAGTTTTTAAGCTGTTCCGGGTTCCCCGAATGTAAGAACGCCAAGACCATAGGGACGGGAATAAAGTGCCCTGCCCCGGGATGCGGCGGGGAATTGGTGGAAAGACGCTCAAGGAGGGGCGTGTTTTACGGCTGCTCAAACTATCCCAAGTGCACCTATATAGCCAATAAACTGCCGGAGGATACCGGGGCCATAAATAATGCTTGACAGGTATATCGACAAATTCTTAAATTATCTTAAGATCGAAAAAAACATGTCGCCGCATACCATCCTGAATTATTCCATAGACCTTGAGGCCTTCAGCAAATTTTTGGGAGAGTCGGCTGACATAGAAAAAGTTGATTACCTGGCCCTCAGGAAATACCTGGCTTCGCTAAAGGAGAAGAATTATTCTAAACAGACGGTCGCAAGGAGGCTTGCCTGTCTCAGGTCTTTTTTCAAGTTCCTTTACCGCGAGGGCCATGTTAAATCAAACGTGATGATAGGCATTTCAACTCCGAAGCTCGATAAGAAATTGCCGGTTTTTTTGGACGAGGCGGAGATAGCCAAATTAATAGAGTCGCCTGATCCTAAAACGGTGCCGGGCTTAAGAGATAGGGCGATCCTGGAGACGCTTTATAGTTCCGGGTTAAGGATCTCGGAGCTTGTGGGTTTAAGCGCCGACAACATAGACTTTATAGGCGGGGTCCTTAAGGTATTCGGCAAGGGAAAAAGGAGAGGCTTGTGCCCATAGGCGACAAGGCGCTCAAATGCATAAGGGCTTATCTTGAAAAAAAAGATTCCGCCTCGGGCGGAAAG
>JAQURK010000014.1 GCA_028715645.1 Candidatus Omnitrophota bacterium
GAGGGCAGGAATATAAGGGCCCTTGAGATAGCGACGGGAGTCGACATAATAATAGATGATACGCCGGAGGCCATAACCCTTTCAAGCTTTGACGCGGTTAAAAGGGAAATAGCGAGGATTTCCCTGGGACGCCTCATGGAAGACGGCCGCATACACCCCGGCCGTATAGAAGAGGTCGTCGAGAAGGTAAAGAAGGAAATGGATATTACTATTAAGGAAGAGGGAGAAAAGACCATAGTCGACCTCGGCCTTCATGGGCTTCATCCTGAGCTGGTGAAGCTCCTCGGCAGGTTAAAATACAGGACAAGTTACGGCCAAAATGTGCTCCAGCATTCGAAGGAGGTCGCGTTTTTAATGGGCATCATGGCCTCCGAACTGAAACTGGATTTCTATCTCGCAAGGCGCGTCGGCCTGCTTCATGATATCGGAAAAGCGGTAAGCCATGAGGTTGAAGGAACGCACGCAAAGATAGGTGCCGATTTAGCGCGCAAATACAACGAGCCGGAAAGCGTTATCCATGCGATGGAGGCGCATCATCAGGACATTGAGGCCAAGACCCTTTTGGCAGTGCTCTGCCAGGCGGCGGACGCGATAAGCGCTTCAAGGCCCGGGGCGCGCAGGGAAACGCTCGAGATATACGTCAAACGCCTTGAAAAACTTGAAGAAATAGCTGATTCGTTCCCGGGTGTGGAAAAAACTTACGCCATACAGGCTGGCAGGGAGGTTCGCGTTATTGTCCAGCCGGAAAGGGTAACCGACCAGGAAGCCCTCATACTCGCCAGGGATATAACAAAAAAGATCGAGGAGGGGCTGGAATACCCGGGGCAGATTAAGGTTGTTGTAATAAGAGAAACTCGAGCGATAGAATACGCCAAATAAACAGGTGTTTTAGTATTGAGTAGTGAGTATTGGGTAAGGTGAGATTATGCGAATATTAGCAATCGGCGACATAGTCGGCCAGCCCGGCCGCAATGCTGTAAAAAACCTTGTCCCGGTCCTGGTTAAGGAAGAAAAGATTGATTTTGTGATTGCGAACGCCGAAAACGCGGCAGGCGGAAGCGGTGTCACGCCCCCTATCGCTGAAGAGCTTTTCGCCGCGGGCCTAGACGTCATGACTACCGGTGACCATATCTGGAACAGGCGCGAGATAATGGAATACCTTGAAAAGAATGAAAGGCTGCTCAGGCCGGCTAATTACCCCAAGGGAGCGCCTGGTTTCGGCTCATGCATCGTCAATAAAAATTCAATAAATGTCGGCGTTATCAACCTTGCCGGAAGGGTTTTTATGGACACCATAGAATGCCCTTTCAGGGTAGTCAGGGAGGAGATAGAGAAAATCAAGGGCAGGGCAAAAATAATCTTTGTGGACATGCACGCGGAGGCGACAAGCGAAAAGGTAGCGCTTGGCTGGTACCTCGACGGTGTTGTCTCCTGTGTTTTTGGGACGCATACACATATCCAGACGGCGGATGAGAGAATCCTTCCCAAAGGTACCGCCTACATAACGGACCTTGGTATGGCCGGGCCGTATGATTCTGTTATTGGAAGTCGCATAGACCAGATAATAACCCGTTTTATAACCCAGATTCCCGCAAGATTTGAAATGGCCGAGGATAATGTGCGGCTTGCCGGGGCCGTGGTAGAGGTAGATGAGGCAACGGGAAAGGCCCTATCCATTAAAAGGGTGTTTAGGAAAGATGAATAGGATAGTAAAGAAAACCAAATTAAACGAACAGGTCACTCTTATGGACATTGAAGCCCCGCATGTCGTCAAAAACGCAAGGCCCGGGCAATTTGTCGTCCTTCACATAAATGAGGCGGCGGAGAGAATACCGCTTACGATTTGCGGGAAGGATCCGGAGAAAGGCGCCATAACGGTAATCTTTCAGATAGTCGGCTGCGCTACATCCTGGCTTGAGCTTTTAGAGGTCGGGGACGTCATACATGATATATTAGGGCCTTTGGGGCAGCCGACAGAGATAAGAAATTACGGAAAGGTAATCTGCGTCGGAGGCGGGGTTGGCGTCGCCGAGCTGCTTCCTGTGGCAAAGGCGCTTAAAGACGAAGGTAATTTTGTCGTTTCAATAATAGGCGCCCGCAATAAAGACCTGCTTATCTTAAAAAAAGAGATGGAAGACGCGTCCTCGAAGCTTTTAATAGCGACGGACGACGGCTCATTAGGGCATAAGGGTTTTGTAACAGACCTGTTCCAGGAGGAACTTTCGAAAGATAATTACGAAATGACATTCTGTGTAGGCCCGATACCGATGATGAGAAGGACCTGCGAGTTGGCCAGGGCAAACAACGCCAAGATCAAGGTGTCCCTTAACTCAAATATGGTAGACGCGACCGGGATGTGCGGCACCTGCAGGATTACCGTCGGAGGGAAGACCTATTTTACGTGCGTCGACGGGCCGGAATTTGACGGCCTGCTTGTTGATTTTGACGAATTGCAGAACCGCGATAAAAGGTTTGCCCAGGAAGAACGCATTTCATTTGAAGAGTTTAAAAAAAGGCATCAATGCGTAAACAGGACCCAAAAGAAAGAATAACCAATTTTAATGAAGTAGCGTTTGGGCTTACGGAGGAAGAGGCTGTAGCCGAGGCAAAACGCTGCCTATTTTGTAAAAAACCTTCCTGCATAGGCGGCTGTCCGGTCGAGATAGATATCCCTGCATTTATAAAATTAATCGCTGAGAAAAAATTTAAAGAAGCTATTTTAAAGGTTAAGGAAAAAAATAATCTGCCCGCTGTCTGCGGCAGGGTTTGCCCGCAGGAGGATCAATGCGAAGCCAAATGCATACTAAGGAAGAAAAAAGCGGCGATAGATATTGGTTCGCTTGAGCGCTTCGCGGCGGACTGGGAAATAGCCAAAGACCATAGACCGAAGACCATGGACCATAGACCATTGAGTGCGAAGCCTCCCGAAGGGACCATAGACCCAGGGCCTAAAGTAGCGGTCATCGGTTCCGGCCCCGCCGGCCTGACGTGCGCGGCCGACCTGGCAAAGCTGGGGTACAGGGTCACCTTGTTTGAGTCCCTGCACAAGGCCGGAGGCGTATTGATATACGGTATACCTGAATTCAGGCTCCCAAAACATGTTGTAGATTATGAGGTCGATTGCATAAGGTCGCTTGGCGTGGAACTTAAATTGAATTATCTTATCGGGCAGACAGAAACCATAGCCGGCCTTAAGAATGAGGGCTATAAGGCATTTTTTGTTTCGACGGGCGCCGGGCTCCCTTATTTTCTGGGCGTGGAAGGAGAAAACCTTAACGGCGTTTATTCCGCGAACGAGTTCCTTACAAGGGTGAACCTCATGAAGGGCTATAAATTTCCAGAATATTCGACGCCGGTATCTATCGGGGAAACAGTGGCGGTCGTCGGAGCGGGTAATGTCGCCATGGACTGCGCAAGGTGCTCAAAAAGGCTTGGCGCGAAGAACGTATATATCGTTTACAGAAGGACCGAACAGGAGATGCCCGCCAGGCTGGAAGAGATCGAAAACGCGAAAGAAGAAGGCATCATTTTTAAACTGCTTACAAATCCCGTCAGGCTCTTCGGTGAACGCGGCTGGGTCGACAGAATGGAATGTATAAATAATGCATTGGGCGAACCTGATGAATCAGGCAGGAGAAGGCCGGTGCCGATAAAAGGCTCCGAATATATCATGCCCGTAAATACGGTGATTTCCGCCATAGGGCAGGGGCCAAACCCTCTTTTATTGAGACGGATAGAAGGATTGGGCTTAAATAAGCGCGGGAATATAATTACGGATGAAAACGCAATGACCTCCATAAAAGGGATGTTTGCGGGCGGCGATATAGTAACCGGGGCAGCGACGGTCATACTTGCCATGGGAGCCGGGAAACAGGCTGCGCGCTCGATAGATAAATATTTAAATGGATAAAAATAAGCGCATCTATACTGTCAGCGAACTTACACGCGAAGCCAGGATGCTTCTTGAAAGCGCCTTCCAGACGGTATGGGTGCAGGGCGAGATCTCAAATTTGACCGCCCATTCATCCGGCCACATGTACTTCAGCCTCAAGGACGAGAATGCCGTAATCAACTGCGCGATGTTCAGATCGGAAAATCAGAATTTAAAATTCCACCCCAAGGACGGCATGCAGGTCCTGTGTTCAGGCAGGGTAAGCATCTATGACAAACAGGGCAAATACCAGCTCTACGCGCAGCAAATGGAGCCAAGAGGCCTGGGCGCGCTTCAGCTTGCCTTTGAGCAATTAAAGGAAAGGCTGGAAAAGGAAGGTTTGTTTGAGGCATCTCGTAAAAGGCCCATACCCTTTTTGCCCCAAAGGATAGGAATAGTCACCTCTCCTACCGGCGCCGCTATAAGGGATATACTCAATATTTCCGCAAGGAGATTCAAGAATGTCGAAATAATAATTAGTCCTGTGCGGGTGCAGGGCGAAGGCGCGGCTCAAGAGATCGCGTGCGCGGTTTCCGAATTTAACGAATACGGCGAAGTCGATGTCATAATTGTGGCCCGGGGCGGCGGCAGCATCGAAGACCTCTGGCCGTTTAATGAAGAGGCGGTGGCCCGCGCGATTTATGGCTCAAAAATCCCCGTCATCTCCGCCGTCGGGCACGAGATAGATTTTACCATATCGGATTTTGCGGCGGACTACCGCGCCCCTACGCCGTCCGCCGCGGCTGAACTTTGTATTCCTGAAAAGGAAAAACTTGTAACGCGCGTGGAGACGGCATACGTGAGGCTTTCCAACGCCTATCTCCACCGGCTAAACGCGTTAAAACAGCGGCTGAATACGCTTAAGGAAAGTTATGTCCTGCGCCAGCCGGTAAATCTGGTGCTGCAGATGAGGCAGAGGCTGGATGAGTTGGCCCATAACCTTGTTATAAGGATGGAGCATATAACCAGGTCAAATATTCAAGCCTACGAAAGCCTGCTTGGGAAATTGGATGCCTTAAGCCCTCTGGCTGTTTTATCGCGCGGTTACAGCATAACGCGCCGTCCTAAAGGCGCTGTCATAAAAAATTGCAAGGTCCTGAAACAAGGCGATAAAGTAGAGACCTTGTTAGGTAAGGGGAAATTTATAAGTGTGGTGGAGACTCTCGGAGGCTAAATATGGCTGAGCAAAATTTTGAAAAGGCCCTTGAAAGGCTTGAAAAAATCGTTAATGAACTCGAAGGCGGCGATCTGCCGCTCGAGGATGCCTTAAAAAAATATGAAGAAGGAATAAAACTTGTGCAGCTCTGTTCGAAGAAACTCGAGGCGGCGCAGAAAAAAGTGGAATTGCTGACAAAGACGCCCGGAGGAAAATTCCAGTTGACGCCCTTCAAGGAAAATACGGAGTAGGGCGTCATTGCGAGGCGCGAAGCGCCGACGCAATCTAAAAGAGATTGCTTCGCCCCTTCGGGGCTCGCAATGACAGATGTATATGAAGATAATAAAATTATTACAAGATCGTAAGATATTGATAGACAGCGAACTGGAAAAGGTCCTGCCGAAAGGGAACATTGAGCCCAAAAAATTACACAGGGCGATGAGATACAGCGTTTTTTCGGGAGGCAAGAGGATAAGGCCTATACTGGCGATAGAATCCTGCCTCTGCTGCGGCGGCGCGGCCGGCGATGCAATAAACGCGGCCTGCGCCCTTGAACTCGCGCATTCTTTTTCACTGGTCCACGACGATCTTCCCAGCATGGACAATGATGCCTACAGGAGGGGAAAACCCGCCTGCCATAAAAAATACGGCGAGGCAGACGCCATATTGGCGGGCGATGCCCTTATTGTGCTTGCCTTTGAGGCTCTGGTTAACGGAGCGAAACCGCCTGTCGCGGTAAAGATGCTGAGAGAATTCTCCGCCGCGCTGGGCAGCCTTGGCATGGCGGGGGGCCAATCCGTAGATATTGAATACGAAGGCAGGAAAAAGGGCGCGAGGATTTTAAATTATATCAATTCTCATAAAACCGGCGCCCTCATAAAAGCGGCGGTAAAGATAGGCGCGCTTGCGTCCGGCGCCCGCCCCCATAAAATAAAAAAGATGGAGGAATTCGGCGCGGCGGTTGGCGAGGCCTTTCAGATAGTGGATGACATAATTGATAATGGCGACTCTGTCGCCGTTTTTGGCAGGGCGGCCTCCATAGATAAGGCAAGGATGCTTACAAGGAAAGCGAATAAAAGCCTTGCCGGTTTTGGCTCCGCCTCCCGGGTTTTAAGCGAGATCGCCGATTATCTGATCGAAAGAAAGATCTGATATGCCAAACCTTTTAAACCAGATTAACAGCCCTTCCGATTTAAAAAAACTTCCCGTTGAAAAACTTCCGGAACTGGCCGGGGAACTAAGGGCAGAGATTATAAATGTAATATGCAAAAGCGGCGGCCATCTGGCCTCCAGCCTCGGCGCCGTCGAGCTGACTATCGCGCTTCATTATCTTTTGAATACGCCGGAAGACATTATCGTCTGGGATGTGGGCCATCAGGCCTATGCGCATAAGCTGCTTACAGGCAGGAGGGAAAGGTTCGGCGCGATAAGGCAGATGGGCGGTTTGAGCGGTTTCCCGAACAAGAATGAAAGCCCATACGATCCTTTTACGGTAGGGCATAGCTCCACGTCTATTTCGACGGCGCTTGGCGTCTTGGCGGCGTTTAACCTCAAGAAAAAAGATAACAAGGTGGTCGCGGTGATAGGCGACGCGGCCCTTGCCGGCGGCATGGCCTTTGAGGCCTTGAACCACGCCGGGCATCTTGGAAAGAACCTGCTTGTGATATTAAATGACAACGAGATCTCCATCTCCCCGACCATAGGCGCCCTTAGCAAATACCTCAATAAGATCCTCACCAATCCTATTTATAACAGGATAAGAAAGGACGCGGAGGTCCTGATAAAGAGGATGCCGAAGTTTGGTTATCAGGCCTTCAGAGCGGCAAAACGTTTTGAGGAGGGCTTAAAGAACCTTCTTACCGCGGGCATTGTTTTTGAGGAAATGGGTTTCAGGTATTTCGGCCCGATAGACGGACATAATATAGACCTGATGCTTGAAATGATAGGCAAGGTAATGGTCCTTAAGGAGCCCGTCCTTTTGCACATCATTACAAAAAAGGGAAAAGGCTATAAATATGCGGAGGCCTGTCCCGCCGAGTTTCACAGCGCGGCGCCTTTCGAGATAGAAACGGGGATAAAAAGGGTATTAGAGAATGGAAAACTGCAGCTTGTAAAAGGTCTGACCTATACCCAGGTATTCGGCGAACATCTTGTTGAGCTGGCGAAAAAAAATGACAAGATAGTCGCTATCACCGCCGCCATGCCGGACGGGACCGGGCTTGCGGAATTTTCGAGGCAATTTCCGTCCAGATTTTTTGATGTTGGCATAGCGGAACAGCATGCCGTGGGTTTCGCGGCGGGTTTGGCAAGGGGAGGTTTCAGGCCCGTCGTTTCGGTATATTCTACTTTTTTACAAAGGGCGTATGACCAAATCGTGCATGACGCGGCCCTTCAGGAACTGCCTGTTGTCTTTGCGCTGGACAGGGCAGGGCTTGTCGGCGAGGACGGGCCTACGCACCACGGTCTTTTCGATATCTCATATCTGCGGCATATCCCAAAGATGGCCGTTATGGCGCCGAAGGATACCCAGGAACTGAAACTCATGCTTGATTTCGCAGCGGGATATGGCGGCGGGCCGATCGCGATTAGATATCCACGAGGGACAGAGATAAAATTACCAATTACCAATTACCAATTACCAATTACCAAAATAGAACTTGGAAAATCAGAGATTATAAAAGAGGGTAAAGACGTCGCCATCATTGCGCTTGGGAGCATGGTGTGGTTTGCTTATGAGGCAGCGGCCCTTTTAGGGAAAGAAGGCATAGAGGCCTCTGTTATAAATGCCAGGTTTATTAAGCCGTTAGATAAGGCCCTTCTTCAAAATTTGTCCAAAAAAGTAAAATTTTTTGTTACAATAGAAGAAGGTGTCATCGAAGGGGGTTTTGGGAGCGCTGTCATGGAATTTTTTGAGCAGGAGAATATCAACGATTTAAAAATTAAGAGGATAGGCCTTCCAAGCGCTTTCATCGAGCACGGTAAAAGAGATGAATTATTCTCAAAATATAAACTTACGCCGGAAGCTATCGCCGCTTTCATAAAAAAAGAATATAATGGGCAAAATAAAGATAGATAAGGAAAGATGCAAAGGCTGCGGGCTTTGTATAATACAATGCTCAAAACATCTTATTGCCTTGAGCGGGCCCGTAAACAAGTTGGGCATAAAGACCGCGAAGACAATTAAGGCCAAGGGCTCAAACGCCTGCAGCGGCTGCGGCATATGCGCGATCATGTGCCCGGATTGCGCCATAGAGGTTTGGAGATAATGAAAAAGGTATTAATGTCCGGAAATGAGGCCTGCGGAGAAGGGGCTATGATAGCCGGCTGCAGATTTTATGCCGGTTACCCTATCACGCCTCAGAACGAATTGACGGAATATATGGCAAGGCGCATGCCCGAGACAGGCGGCGTCTTTATACAGTCGGAAAGCGAGGTGGCCGCCATAAACATGGTTTTCGGGGCCTCCTTGACAGGGGCAAGGGCAATGACCTCTTCGTCAAGCCCCGGTATAAGCCTCAAACAGGAAGGCATCTCTTATATGGCCGCCTGTGAGCTGCCCGCGGTGATCATAAACATGGTCAGGGGCGGCCCAGGCCTGGGAAATATCGCGCCTGCGCAATCAGATTATTTCCAGGCCACAAAAGGCGGGGGCCACGGCGATTATCATTTGATCGTCCTGGGGCCTTCAAGCGCCCAGGAGATGATGGAGCTTACCGTCCTGGCCTTTGACCTGGCGGATAAATACAGGACGCCCGTTTTGATATTAGGAGACGGCCTTATAGGGCAGATGATGGAGCCTGTATTAGTTAATAGTCGTCAGTCGTTAGTCGTTAGTAAAAAACTAACGACTAAAAATTGGGTGCTCACGGGATGCAAGGGAAGAGACCCGCGGATTGTAAAATCTCTCTGGCTAAATGACGGGGCGCTGGAGGCCTTTAATAGAAAACTCGGAGAAAAATATGAGCATATAAAGCGGGCGGAGACTCGCTATGAGGCCGTGCGCACCGAAGATGCCGACATAGTTTTTGTCGGTTACGGCAGCGTTGCCAGGATATTAAGGGCAGCGGTGGCAAGGTTGAGAGAAGAGGGTATAAGGGCCGGCCTTTTGAGGCCGATTACGCTCTGGCCTTTTCCGCAGGCGGCTATCCGGCAGTTGTCAAAAAAGACGAAAAAATTCGTTGTCGTTGAAATGAGTATGGGCCAGATGCTCGAGGACGTCGAACTCGCCGTCGCCGGAAACGCGAAAATAGAATTTTACGGCAGGCCGGGAGGCGGCATTCCACACGAGGAGGAAATTTATCAACGTGTCATTGCGAGGCACAAAGTGCCGAAGCAATCTAAAAAATAGATTGCTTCGCTCGCAAAAGCTCGCTCGCAATGACGGTACAATGCAATACTATGAAAAAAGTATTTACTCGACCCAAAAGTTTACGCGACGTCCGCACGCACTATTGTCCCGGCTGCGGCCATGGAGTAATCCATAGGCTTATATGCGAGGCGATAGATGAGCTGGGCATCAGGGAAAAGGTCATAGGTATCGCCCCTGTCGGTTGCGCGGTAATCGCCTACGATTACTGGGATTTTGACACAACTGAGGCGGCGCACGGCAGGCCGCCTGCGGTGGCTACAGGGATCAAGCGGATGATGCCCGACAGGATCGTTTTTACTTATCAGGGTGACGGAGATCTGGCCGCCATAGGGACGGCCGAGATCATACATGCCGCAAACCGCGGAGAAAATATAAGCGTATTTTTTGTAAATAACGGAACTTACGGCATGACCGGCGGACAGATGGCGCCTACGACACTGCTCAATCAAAAAACGACCACGACACCTCATGGAAGAGACGCAAAAACAGCGGGATACCCGCTTAAGATCTCTGAGATGCTGGCAATATTGCCCGGCACAGCCTATCTTGAAAGGGTGTCAACGCATTCCCCGAAGGAAATACTCAAGGCGCGCGCCGCCATAAAAAAGTCATTCGTAAAACAGATTGAGAATAAGGGGTTCTCGATGGTTGAGATCTTATCGGCATGCCCGACATACTGGAAGATGTCGCCGCAGGAGGCCGTAAGGCATATGGAAAAGGCCGTTGCCTCGTATTATCCCTTGGGCATATTGACCGAAAAATAAGAAAACCCGATAAACATGGCTAAAAGAGAAGAAGTGATATGCGCGGGATTCGGAGGCCAGGGCATCCTTTTCCTGGGCAAACTGATCGCCTTGTGCGCGATGAAAGAAAACAAATTTACCGCGTATATGCCCTCTTATGGCGCTGAGGTAAGAGGAGGGACCGCCTACTCGATGGCGATAATAAGCGATAAACCGATCCCATCGCCCGTCATTACGCGGCCCGACAGCGCGATAGTCATGAATGAGCCTTCGTTCAGGAAATTCAGGGACAAAATAAAAAAAGGCGGTTTATTGGTCCTGAATTCTTCGCTTGTTGGAAATTGCGGCCGCCCGAAAGGCATTAAGCTAATAAAACTGCCTTTTACGGAAATCGCCTTCTCTCTCGGCAATGTAAAAGCGGCTAATATGGTCGCACTTGGCGCGTATATAAAAAAGACGAATGTCGTGTCCGTAAAAACCGCCTTAAAGGCGATTGATGAATTTATCAAAGATAAGAAACTTGTGGTGATAAATAAGCTCGCGCTCCTCAAAGGCGCAAGTCTGGTAAAATGAGATTGCTTCGTCGGCCTTGGGCCTCCTCGCAATGACGTCATTGCGAGGCCCGGAGGCCGAAGCAATCTAAAAATAATATGGAAAAGATACGAGTTCGTTTTGCTCCAAGTCCTACAGGATATCTGCACATAGGCAGCGCAAGGACGGCGCTGTTTAACTGGCTTTTTGCCAGGCATACCGGCGGCGAATTCATTCTGCGCATCGAGGATACCGATCTTGTCCGGTCAAAACAGGAATTTTTAAACGAAATCCTGGAATCGCTAAAATGGCTGGGCATGAGCTGGGACGGCGACCCTTATTTTCAAAGCAAACGCCTCGAGCTTCATAAAGAGGCGGCCAAAAAATTGCTCGTGTCAGGAAAGGCATACGAGGCCGAAGGCGCCCTTCATTTAAGGATGCCACAAAAAAAGCTCAAGATCAACGATATCGTTCACGGCGACATCGAATTTGATACGTCGCTCATCAAAGACCAGGTCCTTATAAAATCAGACGGTATGCCGACTTATAACTTCGCCTGTGTTATAGACGACTCAGATATGAAAATTACGCATATTATACGAGGCGATGATCACATATCAAATACCCCTAAGCAGGTAGTCATATACGAGGCCCTCGGCCTCCCTCTTCCCAAGTTTTGCCATATCCCGCTGATATTGGGGGTAGACAGGTCCCGTCTCTCTAAAAGACATGGCGCCACCAGCATAAGGGACTACAGAGACGAAGGATTTTTGCCGGAGGCCATAGTCAATTACCTTTGCATGCTTGGCTGGTCGGGCAGCATGGGGCAGGAGATTATGAAAGTTGACCAGGTCATCGGGGAATTCAGCCTTGAGAAAATAAACAAGACCGCCAGTGTCTTTGATATAAAGAAACTGCGGTGGGTGAACAGTGAATATATTAAGGTAAAGGCAATATCCGAATTGACCGATATTATCATCGAGGCCCTTAAGAAAGAAAAGCTGCTTGATCAAGAGGAAGGTAAAATAATTGATAAAAAGCGGCTGTCGGATATAATAGAATTATTCAGGGAACGTATAAGTACTTCGTATGATTTCCTGGACCTCGCGAGATGTTTTTTTACGGATGAGCTTGAATACGATTCTGACGGCGTTAAGAAATTTTTTACACCCGAGACAAAGGCCATACTTCAAAAATTAGTCGATAAATTAAGCCCGATGGAAAAATTCGATATCTCAGGCGTGGAAAACGCGGTTCGCGGCCTTGCGGATGAGCTGGGCATAAAGGCGGCCAGGATAATCCATCCAATGCGGCTTGCCGCTACAGGAAAAACCGTCGGGGCCGGATTATTTGAGACGGTCGCCCTTTTGGGAAAAGAGAAGACCGTAGAGCGGCTAAAAATTGCTCTCTCAAAGTTTTTTGCCGGGTAGTGTAATGGTAGCACGAATGCCTCTGGAGCATTTCGTCTAGGTTCGAATCCTAGCCCGGCAGCCACTCTGGACGCCCATTTGAACCACCAGCGGTTGTGACCAGTGCCCTACAGTCATTCTGTGGGGCACTGCTATTTTTAGGTGCCTTGTCGGGGTTATTTTGGGCAACCTTGGGCAAACTACAGGCAATCTCATCAAGGGGCTGGCCAACATACATCCGCAGCTCAACGTGGTCATCAAATATGGTTATAGACTTAATAAGGGCCTGCATAAGGGCCTTCTGGGCATCAGGCGGTGCCTGGTCAAGGTACTTTATGGCGAATTTAATGTTTGAATACAAGAACTCGCCGGAATTGGCTGACATCTGAGCCAATCTTCTTTGGGCCTCAAGTTTTGACAGTTTATCCTGCAGAGTCATAATCTCGGTATCTATTGCATCCATCTTGGTTTTATAGGCAGGACCTTTTGATACTGCGCTTTCCATAGCAAGGGTAAGGAGTTTATCAGCCGCGTCTTTCGCGGCTTTTAATTTTTTCTCAACTTCTGTGATTTCCTTTTCAAGTTTACCTAACTTATCCTTGGAATCCAGGATCGCGTCTCCAATAGCTTTTACGATAATGTCCTGGTCCTTAGATGCCCGCCTGAAGAAGTCAATCAGCGCCTTATCAAAGGTTGTGGCCGAGAACTTAAGAGCATCGCATCCCAACTGTTGGAATGAGCGGCTGCAGACATAATAGAAGAACTTTCTCTTGTGCCGGTTTTTTGTAAAATAGGATATATAATAATTCCCGCACTTTCCACACTTGAGCAACCCCTTTAACAGATACATATAATCCATAGGAGTTTTAACAAATCTATGTCCTGGAATATTTCCTGACATTATTTTATTGGCCCTATTCCATAAGTCCTCATCTACAATGGCTTGGTGAGTACCTTTATGTATCTCACCTGCATATTTTAAATAGCCCTTATAGAATTGATTCCTCAGCAAAAAATCAACGCTTTGTTTCCACCAGGTTCTGCCATGCGACGTCGGTACTTCCATCCTGATTAATTCTTTGGCTATTTCGCTAAGCGGTTTATTATCAGCGGCCATTTGCCAAATAACTTTTAATTTAGGGCCTATGTTTTCATCAATTACCATCTTATGAGGCTGTCGGCCGTTTGGCAGGGCAGGTCCGTCATTAATGAGCTTGTACCCAAATGGCACTGTGCCGCCAGACCATATTCCTTGGCGCACCCGGGCTATACAGGATGCCTTGACGCGTTCACCGGTATGCTCTCTTTCAAACGCGGACAATAATCCAAGGATACCTATTACAACCCTGCCGATTGCCGTTGAACTATCTAAGTTTTCTCTTACCGAAACAAAGGCAATTTCCTTATCGCGGAAGAGGTCTATAAGGGCATAAAGATCTCGGGGATTCCTTGTTAACCGGTCAAGCCTTAAAAAGATTACGCCGTCAAAAGATTTTTTATCATCGCGGATGTCTTTTACTATTGATTGTATCCCGGGCCGATTAAGGTCTTTACCGGAATAGCCGTCGTCATAGACAATACCGTTTTTGCCGAAATTCGCCAGCTCATACCCAAAGGCATCAATCATATTTTTGCAGTGATGTGCCTGGGTGTCGAGGGTAGTGAAATCGCCCTGGGCCTGATCATCGGTAGAGCAGCGAGTATAAATGATATAGCGCTTTTTCTTTTTAGAAGTAACGTTTAAGTTCATAAAATCACCCCTTTCAAGTTAGTCCTGCTGAGGTAGCTACCATGCAGAGGGTTTTCTGCATGGTAGCTATGGGACGTACTCATTGTTTTTTCTTGCCTTTTCCCCAGCCAGCCTTCCACCTGGCTACTGCGCCAGCCACGATCTCATCGATGCGTTCCTTGGTTGTCCCGTCCTTTAAGATCTCAACAAGCTCTTCTTTGTTGATTACGCGGAAGTTCTTTATGCCGCGCTCCTTAGCCTTGAGCATGAGCTCGTTACGCGATGGCTCGCCGGCTTTTGACTTGGCGGGCTTAGCGTCAGGAGTTTTAGGCTCCTGGGCCTTGGGCTTCTTGCCGTAAAACTTGGCATGGAGCTTATGGACGATCGCCTTAGATTTCTTTTTTTGTGCTTGTGTCATTTGGTCACCCCCTTTCGGTTTTGGTATCTTGTTTTTGGACCCCAACCCTATAATGAAAGACAGAACAAGTCAAGATGAATCAAGGGGTTACGTTCTTTTAAAACAAGCGCAGATTACGACGGCTATCCATTAGCTACATACACCCTTTTTTGTCAAAGTGCCGGAAATTTTAACTTTTTTCCGTCACTTTTAAATGTTTCGGTGTATGTAGCTAACGGAGGGTCGTTGTTATGGGCAAAAGCCTGGAAAACCACTTTAAGGAACGCTTTGGCGGCCGAAAGATAACAGTTATTTATCCGGATAAACCCCTGACAGGGTATGAACGGCGCCTGGCAAACGAAAAGCTTTTTAAGGCCTTTACATCGGTGTTGGCAGGAATCCTAAAGCGAGAGCCGACAGCCAATGAATTATCAGGATTGGAGGACGTATCAAAGAGCAAAAAGGCCTGATAAAAAGGTGGCCCTATTAGTAGTGACCCTGATGGCAAATTTAGCGATTGGGAAGAAAAGGTTGCAAAATCGCTGATTGCAGAATTTAAACGCAACTTCAAAACTCTTGCGCGCGATGGTTACGATGACTTATTACACGATGTCTATATTCACTGGTTATCCGCAAAGAAAAAATATAAGCCAGACCGAGGCGCCTCTATTAAGACGTTTATGGAAAGGGTTATCAGGCGCTGGCTTCTAAACATTGTCAGAGACAAAGAACGCGCAAAAAGAAAAGCATTTTACATCAGCCTTTCCCTGGATGAGTTGCTGGAGCATGAAGACGGCGGTTTCATTGAAGAGTTTGTTGCGACGGAGAACGAGGTGATTAATCTTCTTACGAAGAAAGACCTATCACGGGCCGTTACAGAGGCCATAGATAAATTATCCTTTCGACAAAAAGAACTATGCAATCTGCTTAAGGAAGATTCGAGCTTAGACCGGGCCGCGAAGCGCATGAATGTTGCCCGCAGTACCTTGCAGGATGAGGTTAAACGCATTCAGGAGATTTTTAGGAAAGAAGGGCTGGAAGAATATTTAGATAAGAGGTGGGACAATGACCAAGGCATATAAGTTTGAGTTTGAAAAAGGGACAAGCAAAAAGCTAATAGAGGACAAGGTTTCTCTTGCGATACGCAGCGCAGAGCACGCCTTTGGCCTGCCAAAGACAAGGCTAAGTGTAAGATACGCCGTGAAAAACAACAAGGCCATAATCAGCGTCTTTAACGACGTCGGGGAATACATTGTCAGAGTCTTTATAGGATTTATGAGCGAGGAGGTAGGAGAATGCGGCGTTAAGTTTGAGCCAATTGAGATAGGAGGATCCAAATGAGAGTCATAAAGGACTTAAAGAAGATGTATAAAGGCATGAGCAAGTATAACCGTCGCAGGCTTATTCAAGCAAACCGGCCGTGTGGGAAAAAGCAGCGCGGGAGACATGTATGTTCAACGAAAAAATAGATATAAGAGATTTACGCGACGGCAAATTCCTCTGGATAGCCAACGCTGCGTTAAAACTACTGAGCGAAGAAACTGACCCGATAGCAGTTGAGGTTTATTCATGGCTTTGTTACTACGCTAATGTTAAGGCGCAGGATTGTTTTCCTTCCATCTCAAGACTAGCAGGGCATTGCGCCCTGGCAAAGCGCACTATAATACGCGCACTAAAGCGCCTTGAGGATATAAAGGCTATTAGTATTGAAAAGAAGAAAGGAAAGCCTAATGTCTATAAGCTGCTTACTATTGACTGGCCGAGAAGTTATCCACACAAGCCTGTGGAAAGATAATGCCACTAGTGACACGGGTGTCACTGGGGTAGTGACTCTGGAGTCACTACTACTAGTGTCTCCAGAGTCACCCTAACAATACGTATTAACAATACTTACTTAACAATAGTAGTAGAGGCCCTTGTTATGTGGATAACTCATAAGGACGTATTTAAGGAAAAAGATAAAAAGCTTTTGGGTCCTTCTTGGGGGGCGGCATATGCGGGTCGGCGCGCGCGCAGGTAGCAAGCGAGGTCAAAAAAAATATAAGGCATTGCATCATCACTTTTTAAGGAGGTCTCGACGATAACATGGTCAAAATTAGTGCAAACCCCGCAATAAAAACGCTTAAATTGCACAGTATCAAACCAAACCCCGAAAACCCCCGCGAAATAGACAAGGAGGCAATAGACGGTTTAAGCGAAAGTTTAAGCAGATTCGGGTATGTAGACCTCATTGTCGTTAATAAACGCAATATGGAAATCGTATCCGGCCATCAGCGCTATAAGGTTTTAACGGCGCAGGGGGTAGAAGAGGCCGCTTGCATATTGGTTGATGTGGACAGGAAAGAACAAGACCTTATGGCCATTACACTAAACAACCAGAATATAACCGGTTACTGGACAAGCGCCATTATAGGCATGCTTGAAAATATCCGCAAGAACACCCCTGACGAATATTTAAAACTGCGGCTTAAGGAGCTTAGAGATGAGGTAAGCGAATTAGAGCAAGAGAGCACCGGAGCCGGCAAAACTCTTCCCGATGATATCCCGGAGGTTCCTAAAAAAGCGATTACAAAAAAAGGCGACCTTTGGGTATTAGGCGAGCACAGGCTTTTGTGCGGAGACTCTACCGGACATAAAGACGTCCTAAGGCTTATGGACGGTCAAAAGGCGAGCCTATTTGCCACGGACCCGCCTTATTGCGTTGATTACACCGGGGCCGACAGGCCAACAGGAGGCAAGGACTGGTCAGACGTCTATCACGAGATCGACATACCGGACGCAAAAGATTTTATGAGAAAGTTTTATACGGTCGGCTTAAAGCACATTAAAGAGCACACCGCGTTGTATCTGTGGCACGCCTCAAAAAGAAGGGCGATGATAGAAGAGGTCTGCAACGAGTTAAAAATCCTCATCCATCAGCAGATCATCTGGGTCAAGCCCTGCGCCATACTTACCTATTCGTTTTATTCTTGGCGGCATGAGCCATGTCTTCTCATGTGGGTTAAAGGGTATAAGCCGCCTTACAAGCCCAAAGACAAATCAATAGGGACTGTCTGGACTATCGATTTTTTAAGAACGGGGGATCCCTTGACGCCCGAATATTACACCGATGTCTGGGAGCTTGACTGGGAAGGCAAAAAGCGAAACACGGGATTAGAACACCCGACAGTCAAGCCGACAGAGGTTTTCGCCATACCAATGCGCGTTCATACAAGCCCGGGAGAGATATGCTACGAGCCGTTTTCAGGCTCGGGGTCTCAGATCATAGCGGCAGAGAGGTTAAACAGGCGGTGTTTTGCCATGGAGATAGAGCCTGTGTTTTGCGATGTCGCTGTCCAAAGGTGGGAAGAATTCACGGGCAAGAAGGCTAAATTGGCTAAATCATGACCGAGACCAAGACACCGACTAAGCCGGACATAGTCGAGCTTGCCAAGAAAAAACGCTATCTGCACCTGTTGGAAAAAGTCCAGACCGGCAAGGCGTTATCGAGCGTTGAGCTGCGCGAACTTTCGAAATATGAAAGCCCTCTGGGCCCAGGCGAACTTGAAACAAAAGAACAGGTGGCCGCGGCTTTTGGCGTAGCTATCAGGACGATTCATTATTGGATTAGACAGGGCATGCCGGTAAGCCCTAACGGCCGCTTTGACATAGGCAAGATACAGGAATGGCGGCTGTCTACCGGGCAAAAGAAAAACACGGAAGTCATATTAAACAGAGAGGCGCTGGATACCCGACTTAAAGAAATAAGGATCAAGCGCGAAGAGGCAAAGCTCAAAAAAGAACTCGGAGAACTCATCACAAAATACGACGTCGAGAAAGTCATGAATCAGCTGATTACCGTGTTTAAGAGGTCTTTTTTATCGCTGCCCAGATCGCTTGCGCCGCAGCTGGTGGGCCTTGAGCCGCGCGAGATCGAAGCCATAATCTCGGCTCGCATCAAGGAAATAATCATATCGTTTTCTCAGGGGAAGAAATTATTTAAATGAAAACCGCTGTTGAGCTTCTAAGGCCGGCCATCATAAAGGCATTCCAGCTGCCGCAGGATCTGACTGTTTCCCAGTGGGCCGACAAAAACAGGGTTTTGGACTCAAAGACATCATCCGAGCCGGGGCAGTGGAGGACGGACAGGACGCCGTATTCAAGGGGCATCATGGACGCCTTTAATGATCCCTTGATTGAAGACATAGTCATCATGGCCTCGACTCAGGTCGGAAAGACTGAGTCGCTTTATAACATGATCGCCTACATCATTGACCAGGACCCCGGGCCGGTATTACTTGTCATGCCGCGTGAAAGCGACGCAAAAAGCGTTTCCTCAAAAAGACTAAGGCCCATGCTTGAGTTGTCGGCCGTGCTTTCAAGCCATTTCACGCCTATAGGCGATGACATCACCAAGATGGAAATCCAGCTTGATAGGATGATCCTGTATTTTAGCGGGGCAAACTCGCCCGCGGGGCTGGCGCAGCGGCCTATAAAGTATTTGTTTTTGGATGAGACGGACAAGTATCCGCATTTCTCGGGCAAAGAAGCGGATCCTATAAAACTATCAACCGAAAGAACCCGCACCTTCTGGGACAGGAAAATCGTCAAATGTTCGACCCCTACCACAAAAGAGGGATACATCTGGCGCGAATACGAGAAATCAGATCGCTGCCAGTATTACGTGCCGTGCCCTCATTGCGGCAAGTACCAGGTGCTTTTGTTTAGGTCTAATGTCAAATGGCCCGAGGCAGAGCGCGATCCCGAAAAGATACGAGAAATGCGTCTTGCCTGGTATGAGTGCCTCTACTGTAAGGGCAGGATCATAGATTCAATGAAACAAAAGATGCTCTTACAGGGCAGGTGGGCGCCTGAGGGGTGTCATGTAAACGAAAGGGGCGAAATAGTCGGCGCTCCGCCAAAAACCTCCAAAAAGGGCTTTTGGATAAACGCCCTTTATTCGCCCTGGTTGTCATTCTCGGAAGTAGCCGCAGAGTTTTTAAGATCTCAAAGTTATCCTGAGCTATTGATGAACTTTGTCAATTCATGGCTTGCCGAGCTTTGGCAGGAAACCCATGACCAGACAAAACCCGAGGAACTAAAAAAGTTATGCGTGGCATACAAAAAGGGCGTGCTTCCTGATGGCGTCCTGGTCCTGACAGGCGGCATAGACGTGCAGAAGGATCACTTCTACGTCATCATACGCGGCTGGGGATACGAACAGGAGTCATGGCTCATCCTGGCCCAAAGGTTTGAGACAAAACAAGAGCTGATAGAAGTCGTCTTTAATACCTATTATTCCTTTGATAATCCCGACAAGCAACCCTTAGGCGTGCGGCTTACCTGCGTAGACACAGGCTATAGGACTGATGAAGTCTATGAGCTATGCCGGGCATATATGGATATCTCACGCGCTATTAAAGGCAGAGACCGCATCTTTAGCTCGCCCCTGCATGTTTCGACAATAGACAAATATCCTTTGACCGGCCAGCCGATACCCGGAGGCCTTAAGCTTTGGCATCTTGACACGTCTTATTTCAAGGACAAGGTCACCCGACTTGTCAAAAATTCGTTTTTGGATATCGAAGAGGCTAAGTGGCACTTATACGAAAAAATACCTGATGAATATCTAAACCAGTTCTGCGCCGAGCATAAGGTTTTGGTCCTTGATAAAAAGACGGGTCGGACTTATGAGGAGTGGCGGCCTATGACTCCTAACGCTCCAAGCCACTTTTTAGACTGCGAAGTCTACGCGGCAGCCGCAGCAGAGATGCTGCGCGTTCAGGATCTTCGCCGTGATTCGGGCAAAAGGATATACAAGTCTTCAAGCGGTAAGGAGCGCGATAATTACGGCCGAGGCAACTGGTTAAACAAAAAGTCAAACTGGCTGAGGCGTTAATGGGCAAATGGGTAAACGCAAAGGGCTGGCTTAAGGATTATGCTCCCGATAATAAAACCCAAGCCAAGCAGGCGGCTATACAAAACTTCGGCGAGGCGGTGATTTTTATAAGGCCCAGGTGCCCGAAGTGCAAGAGCATAAAACTTGTTTGTTACGGCATAAAGGGAAACATTCGTTATTACAAGTGTTTATGCGGCAATAAATTTAAGGCTATTGAAAAAGAGGGCTAAAAATACGAGTCAGTTATACTGACTCAACCCCTTGCGTTTTTTAAAAAACAACGTATGCTTAAGATAAAAGAATTAAACGCTTTCGGGTCGCTCCCGGAAGAGCCAATAAAATTACAAGGCAATCCAGCGCGCTGGCTGGGTTGCCTTTTTTATTGGCAAGGATGAGAGAGATGAAAAAAATCTTATTGGTCTTATCGGTGTTTTTCCTAGTGACGCGGTTTTGTTTTGCCTACCAGGAAATCATATCAGAGCGCGCCTATAACCAGGCGGTTTACGATTTGGGAGAAGGCAGAAAAGGTTATAAGATACACTCCGCTCACATCCATTACAAGGACTCAAACGGCCGGTTTCAGAAAATAAACACCGCGTTGTCGTTTGACGCAAATGAGAGACGATGGAAGCAGTCAAGCGCATCCTATCACTGCGGGATCCCCGAATATGCGGACGATTGGTTCGAATTCAACAATGCCTACGAAGGCGCAAGCCACACGATAAAAGCCAGACCTGTTTGCGGTCATGTCAAAGGCAAATATTTTAAAGACGCGGACGGCTCTGTCTATGTCTTATACAAAAATGCCTTTGGTCCGGACATAGACTTAAAGGTTTATGCCTATTGGGCGGGCTTAAAAAAGGTCATCTGCATAAACAAGAAACCCTCCGACATCTCAAAGGATCTTGTATTTAAATTCGAGATGGACCTACCCGATAAAGTCAAAGACAAAAACGGAACCTCATGGGATAAAAGATCAGCCTTAGATTTTAAAGGCAAGACCTTAAAGATCGGAGAAGAGGGGAAGGAAAGTTATTTTAGGGACGCCCTTATTTGGGACAGCGCGGCGAATAAACATATCGTAGAAAACGACGAGTTAAAAGGGATATCTCAAAGTGTTGATATCCAATTTTACACAAAAGGCGGCAAGACCTACCTGCAAAAGATAGTCCCTTCCGAAATCCTTCAAAAAGCGATATATCCACTTTACACAGACCATCCCACGAGTTTCTTCGCTAGCTCAGGCGACGGCTATGTCTTGGCTACGGGTTATAACTGGAGCACCTTGGTTACGCAGCCGAATGGTACGGCCCTGGGTTATACAGACAGCGTTGTGACTTGTGTCTTCTGCACGCGTGGTGCAATGGGCTCGCGGACGATATGCAGAGGATTTTTCCCGTTCGATACGTCCGGCCTGGGCGCGGGCGCGAATATCGAAAGCGCAAATTTCAATATCTACGTCGTGGATGTATATGTGGATGAGCCTGATTATCCTTATGTGGAAATGGTTCAGGCTTGGCAGGACTCGCCAACGGAGCTTGTTTTATCCGATTATTCCCACGTCAACTGGTCCCGCGTAGCAACCGGCACAAATTATAACTCAATTACAGAGGGCGCTTATTTTGTAAAGGCCCTTAACGCGGATGGCCTTGCCTTTATAAATAAGACGGGCTGGACAAAAATCGCTTTACGAGACCAGCACGATTATTACGGCATTTTATACAGCCAGTATTATCCGTGGCACGTAAACGGCCTAAATACCAGGATGTCGGAATACACCGGCACAGACAACGATCCGTATCTAGACATCATAACAAGCCCGGCCGGAGGCGGGGAGCAGCCGGCATTAATTAACGCTTGTCTTAACGAGCAGTTTAACAAGGGGATGGAAGAATGAAAAAGATATTTTTTAGTGTCTTTATTTTATTAGCACTTTGCTTTAGCGCGCATGCCCTGGAAATAAAAAAGGACTCAACGCCCGTTATTTATGTTGTCTTGGTTGACGCAACTGACGGTTTTACCCCTGAAACAGGCATAACTTCGCCGACAGTCTATTACGTCAAGCAGGGAGGATCCTCAACGAATCTCGCCTCGCCAACCTGGGTGGAATTAGACAGCGCGAATATGAAGGGCCTTTATTCTCTTGCCTTAACAAGCGCCATGACTGATACGCCGGGCAATTTGATTGTTTATATCACAAAAACAGACTGCAGGGATTTTAGGGCGTCTGTTGATATAGTCGCCGATCTTGAAAGCGACACTTACGGTCAAATATCCGTAATTAGCGAATACACAAACGGTATAAAAGACTCTGGTGTTTATAACGGAATAGAAAAGTTAATAAGGCAAAACAGGTAAATCATGGACACCCAGCAATACATAAAGACAGGCAAGCTTTGCTCAATAATCCAGGCGATTCCGGAAAGCGCCGCGGACAACAATGTCGTGATCTCGATAAAAAGATTATCAGACGGCTTTATGTGGAATTTTACGGACCTGGTTTTTGAAGACGCTGTAAATTCAGGTCCTATGGTCTTTACCTTTGACATATTTTGGAAAGCCGAGTTTACGCCGCCTACATCCGACACTTACATAGTCTCAATAGAAAACTCTAACCTGGATGTTAAATACGCCCAGATCTTAGTCGCTGTTTCAGACAGCATCCCGTCGCCTGTTGTTCCGGAGCCAGGCGAGGTATCTGCTGAGGCATTATTGGCAATAGTAAATCAGGCAATATACGCCAGGCTGAATAATGGCGCTGTCGCGTCATATTCCATAGGCGGGAGGAATATCCAATACATGCCGCTTTCAGAATTGGAAGCCCTGCGGAAAAGCCTGCTTGCGCAAACACAATCCGCTAAGTCAAGCGGCAGGACATACGCCAAGTTTGAGAGGCCTATATGATCGCCCAAGACGAAACAAAGACAGGAATCCTGGAAAAAGCGGGCAGGACCTTGGACGACATGATAGGTGTCTTTTCCCCGCAGCGGGCCTTTAAGCGTCAGGCCTTTAGGAAAGCCCGCGAGATAGCGGCCTCATCTTACCGCGGGGCAGAAAGAAGCAGGTTAAGGAGCGACTGGTTTCCAAAAGGTTATTCAGCAGACCAGGACCTGTTTTATGACCATGCGTTACTTCGCGAGCGCTCCCGCGACTTAAACAGAAACGACGCGCACGCTTCAGGTATCACGACTACAGTAACTACCAATGTGGTTGGTATCGGCATAAAACCGCAGTCCAGGATAGATAAGGACGCTTTAGGTATCGGCGAAGAGGAAGCGGTAGCGTTTCAAAAGGCCGCCGAGCGCGTCTGGGAAAAATGGGTTCCTTTCGCGGATGCCTCCGAGCGCATGGACTTCTATGAGATAGAGGCTCTTATGGCGCGCCAGGAGCTTGAAAACGGCGAGTCGATAATACTTCCGCTTATGCTTTCAAGCGGGGACAGGAGGCACTATTCATTGGCGCTTGATGTCATCGAATCGGACAGGCTGGTTACGCCGCAAGGATATTCGCAGGATAAAAGGGTGCGCTTTGGGGTAAGAATAGGCGAGCTTGGCGAACCTGTAGAGTACTACCTAAGGATTAACCACCCAGGCGACATAAGTTTTAGGAAAAGCGAGGACTCGTTTGCTTACAAGACATACTCTGCCGTAAATAAGCTGGGCCGCAGGAATGTCTTACATCTTTACGAAATTAAGCGCCCCGGGCAGACAAGGGGCGTGCCGTTTTTCGCTCCGGTGCTTACCTATTTTAAAGACAAGGCTGATTATATGGAGGCAGAGCTTGTGGCTGCCAGGATAGCGGCATGCTTTGCTCTCTTCGTCAAAAAGCAGGATGCCTTGGCTGCAGCCACAATAAGGACCTCTCCAAACGACGCATCCCAGAGAATAGAGTCAATTGAGCCTGGGATGTTCGAATACCTAAACCCTGGCGAAGAGATACAGTCCTTTAACCCTTCACGTCCAAACGCCCAGTATGACGCATTTATCAGTTCAATACTTCGAGCAATATGTTCGGCTCTTAACCTGTCTTACGAAATCGTTTCAAAGGACTTTAGCCAAACCAACTATTCAAGCGCCCGGGCGTCGCTGCTTCAGGCCTATAAGTATTTTCGGTTACGCCAGGATTGGCTTGCCCGCAAGTTCTGCCAGCCCATATGGGAAATGCTTTTAGAAGAGGCCTTTTTACGAAACGAACTTCCGGCCAGGGACTTTTACAAGAATAAATACGAATGGATGAGGGCCCGCTGGATTGCTCCAGGCTGGCAGTGGGTTGACCCGTATAAAGAGGCGGAGGCCGCCAAACTTACCATGGACATGGGCTTATCATCTTTAGCCGATGAGGCAGCAGCCCAGGGAAAAGACTTCGAGGAGATCTTAGGCCAAAAAGTGAGAGAGGCGGTAAAAATAAAAGAACTTGAGGAAAAATACAAAATAAAACTTATCAAGGATGGAAAAAACGATAAAGCCGAGCCAAAAGATGAGGAAGAAAAAAATGGACAAAAAAATTAACGAATTATTCTTTATGAGGCCGTGGGCTATAAAAGAGGATGTTCTTTTGGTCCTTGCGGAAATAATCGAGCGGCACCTTAAAGGCGAGAAATTATCCGCTACTGAAATCGACTCCCGTGTAGGGGGCGACAAAAAAGAAGCCCCCGGCTATGAGGTCATAAACGGAACAGCGCACATACCAATATACGGAGTTATATCGAAGCGTTCAAGCATGGTGAGGAATATCTCGCAGCCGCAGGGAACCTCTGTCCAGGATATAGAAAAGAATTTTAAGGCCGCTTTAGGGGATCCCGCCGTAAATAAAATCCTTTTTGAGATAGACTCACCCGGCGGCAACGCTGACGGCGTGACAGAACTCTCGGACCTTATTTATTCAAACAGGGGCAAAAAGCCGATAGTGAGTTTTGCCAACGGCCAGATGGACTCGGCGGCTTACTGGATAGGATCGGCGGCTGATAAGGTCTATGCCTCAAAGAGTTCAGAGGTCGGCGGAATTGGAGTTTATACAGTGGTCAACGACTGGTCTGTCGCCAACCATAACGCGGGCATCAAAACAGAAATTATCAAGGCCGGTAAATACAAGGCGGCCGGGCATCCTGACAAACATTTAACTGAGGACGACAGGGCCGCCATCCAGGAAGAGGTAAATGCCTATTATGAGCTTTTCGTTGAGGCGGTAACGCGTAATAGGGGCATGAGTGCTGAGTCAATAGAAAAAACAGCGAACGGCAAGGTCTTTATCGGCCAAAAGGCCCTAAATGCCGGGTTAATTGACGGGATCGCTACGCTTGATAGCTTCCTGCCTATATCTGCCTGCAACGACGATGACGAAAAGAAGAAGAAAAAAACAGAAGTGCCGCCTCTAAGCGCGGCAGCGCAAGTAATTGAAATCCAAAAAAAGGAGGACAAGGATATGGATGTAAAAGAACTAACGCTTGAAGCGTTAAAAAAAGAGCGGCCCGATCTTTTGGAAGCCGCGGCCAAGGAGGCCAAAGAAGGGGCAGTCAAACAAGAGCGCGCAAGGGTAGTAGCCATTATTGATACGGCCAAAGACTACCAAGACGCCGGTGTTGAGGATGTGGTGAGGGCCTCAATAGAAAGCGGCGACGATCTTATTTCAGCAGAGAGCAAATTCAAGGATAAGAAACTCGAAGCTTTAAAAAAGGAGGCACCCAAGTCGCCGGGACCGGCGGACGATCCCACAAAGGTCGCAAAGAGCCACCTTGAGAGGGCTAAGGCCTACAAGGATGAGAATAAGTGCTCCCTAACAGAGGCACTTAGGGCTACCGCCGAGAAAAGAAAATAACCCAAAGAAGGAGGAAAAAGAATGTCACAGTTTAATATCGGTTCAAAAGCGTTTATAGCGGGTGAGGCGTTAGAACCCTACCGCAGGGTGAAGTTAAGCGCGGGCAGTGGAACACAGGTTGAATACGCTGACGCGGGCGAGGCGTTTATAGGCTTTACCGCGGCCAAGGCAGCGCAGGGCGAGATGGTCTCAGTTGATTTAAAAACAAGGGGCCGGACCTTTAAGATGACGGCAGCAGGCGCAATAGCAGTAGGAGGCGATTTTTACGGCGCTGCTGACGGAAAGATTTCGGCCACGGTCTCAGGCTCAATACAGGGCAATGTCCTTGAGGCCTCTGCTGCGGATGCGGAAATAATAGAAGGTCTTGTAGTTTAACAAAACATTAAAGAGGGGGATAAAACATGGGAGTTGATTATCAAGGAAGTAGGGCCATACCAAGATTAGAGCTGGGAGAGGCCGCGCTTGAGTATATAGCCCAGCAGGATGAGTTTATCGGGGTAAAGGTTCTTCCGATATTTGGCACGAAGAAAAAGGCAAGCATATTCCCAGCGATAACAAGGGAAGCTATAACCCGCGAGGCCGACACAAAAAGGGCGCCCAGGGGAAACTACAACCGAGACGGCATCCAGGCAAAAGACAGGCAGTATGCCTGCGAGGAGTTCGGCTTAGAAGGGCCTCTTGACGACTCTGAAAGGGCCTTGTACTCGTCTGATTTTGACGCTGAGCTTACCACTGTCCAGATAGTGACAAGGCGTGTCCTGCAAGGCCAGGAAAGAAGAATAGCGGCCAAGGTCTTTAACACGACCACGTTTACAGGCGCTGCCCTTTACACCGACTATTCGGCTGCACCATGGGACAATATCGCAACAGATGTTGTGGCCCAGGTAAGAGCCGTAAGGGAGAAGGTAAGACAGAATACGGGCATGGATCCTTCAACCCTTATCTGCTCAAAGGCCAATATAGACAGGCTCCTTGCCAATACCGGCATAAAGGATGCGATCAAGTACGTTGCGCGTCTTACAGAAGCCGAGATCTTAAATGCCCTGGCGGATATCCTGGGTGTAAAGCGTATTGTTGTTGGTAAAGGCATCTATAACTCGGCGAAGGAGGGGAAGGCCTTTGCAAGCGCTGACATCTGGAGCGATGACTACGCCATGGTGGCTGTCATAGATGACAGCCAGAGGCTGTCTAGCCCGTCCTTAGGCAGGACCTTCTTGTGGACCCTTGATTCGCCCGAGAACGCGACAGTCGAGCAGTACCGGGATGACGCGGCAAGAAGCGATATCTTCAGGGTTAGGCAGCATGTTGACGAGCATATAATTGATCCGTACTTCGCGCATCTTATGAAGGTAGACGCTTAAGGTAACAGCAGGGGGCGCCTAAAAGCGCCCCCTGCATATTTTATGGGCCTAAAAAACGAGTTATCAAAGGACATAATAAAC
>JAQURK010000015.1 GCA_028715645.1 Candidatus Omnitrophota bacterium
GACTGGCAGTATAATGTGACTCAGACTCAGGATAAGATAACAGCAGGTTACAGGGCAGACTTAAGGGTTACTGCAAAAGACTCTGAAGGATTCCAAGCTTCTAAGAATAGTTATGTGTATGTGATGGCCGATACAACCCCTCCCCAGGGCACCATTACAATCAACAATAACAGCCAATACACAAACCAAAACCAGGTTACCTTAAGCCTCCTGGCAACCGACAGCCAGTCAGGTTTGGATAAGATGCAATTCTCAAATGACAACATAACCTGGTCAGCGCCTGAGCCCTATGCCGCTACAAAGACATGGGACATAACCTCCGGCGATGGCGAAAAGACGGTATATGTGAAGTTTTCTGATAAGGCGCTTAATTGGTCGCAGGCGGTGAGCGATATGATAATTTTGGACACGGCCGCGCCTATAGTAACAATAGATCCCGTAACAACCCCTACTACCCTGGATAATCAGACCATAACAGGGACGAAATCAGCCGATGCGGCAGAGGTTATCGTTACAGCTTCGTCTGCCAACGCAGGCCCGGTAAATTACCCAACCCCTACGACCTGGAGTTGCTATCTTGACTCATTTATTGAAGGGGATATTGTGATTACCGTAACGGCAGAAGATATGGCCGGAAATATCAGCCCTGCCGTTACAGCAACAATAACATATGCGCCCGCTGCCACTATAAGTCCAAATATTCGCATAACAAACGAAACCGGCGATCAGGTAAATCCCTCCATAGCAATATATCAGAACACCGCCTACGCCGTCTGGCAAAATAATAACGACGGCAAAATCTATTTTGACAAATCATTGGATGGCGGTATTACCTGGAATACGTTAAGGAAAGTCATTGATACAGGGACATCGCCCTCGATAGACATAGACGACAATGGCGCCCTCTACCTCACATATACAGCCTCTAACACGATATATTTTATAAAATCAATAGACGGCGGGGTAACTTTTAGCGGTAAAATAGCAGTCTCCTCGGGTTATCTTCCTGATATAGCGGTAACAAAAGCAGGTGATATGGTCTACATAATAGGCAGGCACCCAAGTAATAGTAATATATTAGTATTTAAAAAGTCTATTAACGGCGGCATAACATTTGACTATGGGACTTCAATAATAGACCCAAAGTCCGCTTTTATACGAGATGACCAGCCAAAGGTTGAATCCAGCGAAAGCGGAAGGTTTGTATACGTCGTATTCGCGGTTCGTTATGAGCCGGGCGCTATTGGACCATATCGTAGAAGTAAGACCGTTCTGGCCAGATCCCAGGATTATGGCGCGACCTTTCAGGCGCCCAGAATAATCGCGCCCCAAGAGTATAACAGCAGGTATCCAGACATTGTAACCTTCGCTGAAAATGAGGTATATATTGCCTGGCAGCAGGATGAGGGACAGGGGGTAGATTACTGGTATCTGCATAATTATTTCATAAAGTCCACGGATAGCGGTTCAACCTTTGGCCCATGGATAAGGTTGGATGATGGCAATTACGCATCAACACGATATGATAAACCAGCATTGGCTATAAACGATAATAACAATTTATACGCTACTTTTATAAATTTTTACCCAAACCATTATCTCTATTATGACTTTTCGGAAGATGCGGGCTCAAGTTTTGGCCCTGACATAAGAATTGATGAGCAGGGGACGGTTAGCTTATCCGACCCTCCGAAAATAGCGACTAATGCCCAAGGAAACAACATCTGTGTAATCTGGTCAGACAACCGTGACGGGAACTATGATTTATATTGCGTAAAGATATCAAAGGGCACAAGGCCTCCCAAGCCAACTTTAAACTGGCTGAAGAGCCAGATAAGCGCGTTCGGCCTGATTGACAGTTATGAAGCCGACGGTAGGTCTATCGGTTGGACATATGACCAGGCCCTGGCGGTCCTGGCTTTGACAAAGGCCGCGGATTTCCAAAATGCCCAGAAGATGTTAAATGCCTTGAAGAATATACAAAATCCCGACGGGAGCTGGTATTTTAGATATTACACGAACGGTCAGAACGCGGATACAGATTATGCAAAATACGTTGGCACAAATTCATGGGTCATAACGGCCGTAAATTATTATACACATGTTACAGGCGATACAAGCTTTATCCCTATGGCTGAAAAGACAGCCAACTGGGTTTTGAGTTATCAAGATACCGATGCGCAGAGCCCTACCTTCGGCTCCATAACCGGCGGCGAAAGAAGGGGTGTCCCGATTACCTGGAGAGCCACAGAGCATAATGTCGTAAGTTACGCTGCGCTAAGATATTTAAGCGATATTACGGACAATCTTGGCTATTCCATAAAAGCAGAAAATATCAAAGATTATCTTTTAACCAAGATATGGACGGGAACCAGATTTTTGACCGGCTGGCAGGATACAAGCGAATACCTGGATGTAAATAGCTGGGCAGTTTTGTCATTGGGCCCGGCGCCGGATGGCATAGATATAACCCCTTGTTTGGATTGGGCATATAGTAAATTAGCCATTTATGACGACTGGGATGCCGCCATTACACATATTCACGGCTTTGACGAGAATAATACATACGACCTGCCGCTTGATAAGATTTGGTCCGAGGGGAGCGAGGGCATGGTAAGCGCCTATTACAGGGCAGGAGATACCATCAGCGCCGCATATTTCCATAATCAAACTTACAGATACCAGCAGCCAAACGGCGGCGTGCCTTATTCGACCCCGAATAATGACGGAGGAAACTGGCCCCAATATAACAGCGTAGCAGGAACCGCGTGGTTTTATTTTAATGAATCTACCCCGCCCTTCAATCCGCTTGATCCTTATCTTACCAAGCAATAACCTTAGTTAGTTTGGAAATCGTTGACACATATATATCTTTATAATATAATTAGCTTGTTTTGTAAGAGCTGGTTTAAATACCAAATACGAGGGAGCAAGATATGAAGCAGAATACGCAGAAATTAAAATTTGGGTTGCCAAAAGGCAGTCTCCAGGATGCCACCATAAGGATGTTTAAGAAGGCGGGTTTTTACATCGGTATAAACGAAAGATCATATTTCCCGTCTATCAATGACGATGAGATAGAGGTCATACTTTTCCGCGCCCAGGAGATGGCCCGTTACGTCCAGGATGGGATACTGGACGCCGGCATTACGGGCAACGACTGGATACTTGAGAATTCAGCGGATGTAGTCCGGGTCGCCGAATTGATCTATGCCAAACAGAGCATGAGGCCGGTCAGGTGGGTCCTGGCCGTTCCAGAGACCTCCTCGATAAAAAGCGTAAAAGATCTAAAAGGAAAAAGGATCGCGACTGAACTTGTTAGTGTTACGAAGGCGTACTTGAAAAAAAACAATGTAAAGGCGGATGTCGAGTTCAGCTGGGGCGCGACAGAGGTAAAGGCAATGGTGGGTATGGATGCCATTGTTGAGGTGACCGAGACCGGCTCCAGCTTGCGCGCCAATAAACTTCGCATAGTTTCAACAGTATGCGAATCAACCACCCAGTTTATCGCCAACCGCAAAAGCTGGGCAAACCCCTGGAAAAAAAACAAGATGGAGAATATCGCCCTGCTTTTAAAGGGCGCAATCCTTGCCGAAGAAAAGGTGGGCCTGAAGATGAACGTGCCCAAGAAGGACCTGAAGGCGGTCCTTGCCATTCTGCCGGCGCTTAAAAAACCGACCATTTCGACATTGTCCGACCAGGATTGGGTCGACGTAGATACTATTATAGATGAAGTGGTAGTGCGCGATATTATCCCGAAATTAAAAAAGGCGGGCGCCCAGGGCATTATCGAGTACCCGCTTAATAAAGTGATATACTGATGAGAGGAGGCGATTAGGAAATGCCCTGCGGTAGAAAACGCAAACGCCATAAAATGGCGACCCACAAAAGAAAAAAGAGGCTAAGAAGAGATAGACACAAGAAGAGACTTAGCAGGCAGAGCGGCGGATAATAACAGCTTAAAAGTAAAAAGGTAAAAGGCAAAACCAAAACTTAAAACTTAAAAGTTTTACCTTTTAAATTGTGGTTTTTGCTTTTGCCTTTTTACTTTTGAGTTTTGATCATAATAATATGAAACGACCGAATATAAAAGATTTGAAAAATAAGGCGGTGGAGATAAGAAAAGATATCCTGACAATGCTCGCGGCGGCCGGCTCCGGCCATACGGGCGGCTCCCTGTCAATTGTCGAGATTCTTATCGCGCTTTATTATTATAAATTAAGGCATAATCCAAAAGACCCGCAGTGGCCTGACAGGGACAGGTTTATATTATCAAAAGGCCACGCGGCGCCGGCGTTGTATGCGGTGCTTTCCGAACTCGGCTATTTCCCCAAAGAGGAATTGCTCACTTTGCGGAAATACGGCAGCCGTCTTCAGGGCCATCCTCAAAAAGGCCTTCCCGGGATTGAAATATCAAGCGGTTCGCTTGGGCAGGGGCTTTCGATCGCAAACGGGATTGCGCTCGCCGCCAGGATGGATAGTTTACCGACGAGGGTGTACTGCCTCATGGGCGACGGAGAAACAAACGAAGGCCAGGTCTGGGAGGCAGCGATGACCGCGGCGCATTATAAACTTGATAATCTTTGCGCAATGATAGATTTTAATAAATTACAGATTGACGGCTTTTGCTGCGACGTAAAAAATATGGAACCGATGAATAAAAAATGGGAGGCTTTCGGCTGGAATACCATAGAGGTAAACGGGCATGAGCTTCCAGAGCTTATGCGCGCGCTTGATAAGGCGGGAAAAACCAAAGGCAGGCCTACTGTTATCATATGCTGCACTACAAAGGGCAAGGGGGTTTCATTCATAGAAAACAAGGCAGAGTGGCACGGGATCGCTCCCAAAAAAGAGGAGCTGGAACGGGCGCTTAAAGAGCTATCGGAGGGGATATGTTAATACATAAAAGAATAAAGATATTTTTTATTGAGCACTGGGTCAAGTTCCTTGTAATATTCGCTACGATAATTCTTATCGCCCTGGCTATTTGGGGTTTGAGCACGCTCGAATCATTTTACCTGCATATGACGCTGGCCACCCTGCCGCTGCAGTTCTTGATGGTGGCGATCAACGCGTTAATATTCGTTTACATGTACATGACCGTTTTTAGAGGCGGTTTCGCCAAGCTGGAAAAAGGCCTTGTCAGGGGAGACGAGGTCCATGTAATGTTTAAAGATGTCATCGGCATAGACGAGGCCAAGCAGGAGGCATGGGAAGTAGTTCAGCTGATTAAGGACAGGCGCAGGCTTCAGCAAATCGGCGGCAAGGTTATAAGGGGCATACTGATGTTAGGGCCTCCGGGATGCGGCAAGACCTACCTGGCAAAGGCGGTGGCCGCAGAGGCCGGAATACCATTTATCTCGATGTCAGCCAGCGAGTTTACCGAGATTTTCGTCGGCGTAGGCGCCAGCAGGATGAGAAAATTGTTCAAAAAGGCGAGGCGTCTGGCCGAGGCGCATGGCGGCTGCATCGTATTTATCGATGAGCTTGACGCGGTAGGCCGCAAGAGGTCATTTAGTTACCTTGGCGGCGGTATGGAGACCAACACTACACAGAACCAGCTTCTGGTAGAGATGGACGGCCTTAAGGAAAATGAGCAGAACGTCATAGTGATCGGCGCCACAAATGCGCCGGAGTATGAATTGGACGAGGCCCTTAAACGGCCGGGCAGGTTCGACAGAAAGGTATACATAGATAAGCCCAACCTTGAGGGCAGACAGCGGCTTTTTGAATATTACCTTAGCAAGGTAAAATTCGATAAATCCATCGACGTAGGAAAACTCGCGAAACAGGCCGTATATAAAAGCCCGGCGGATATAATGAATATCGTCAAGGAGTCGGCGCTGATAGCCACAAGGAATAAAAGGGACATGGTAACGCATAAGGATATCAGCGAGGCAATAGACAGGATAGACCTGGGGATAAAACACCGCAAATTCATGACCCCCGGGGAAAAAGAGATGACTGCCTACCATGAATCCGGGCATCTGGTGGTCCTTTATCTTAGGCACCCTACCAAGGATGTCTTTAAGGCCTCTATCATTTCGCATAAGGGTTCGCTGGGCATGGTGCAGCCTCAGCAAAGGGAAGAATTGCATACCCAAAGCAAGGAATCGCTCATGACCGATATAGAGGTAAGCCTTGCCGGCTATGTCGCGGAAAAGATAAAATACGGAACCACATCAAGCGGCGTCATCGATGATTTCAAAAAGGCAATGGCCATCTCGCATACCATGGTTTGGAGTCTTGGTATGGGGACGAGCGACCTCGTCGGTGATTATACCATCTACGGAGAGACCAGGTACGCGGATGCCAATGTATTTTACCTCGCGGAAAGCACAAAGGAAAAATTGAATAAGGAGACGCAGGAAATCATCCACGTTTGCCTGAAAGAGGACGAAGAGCTCCTTAAAAAGGAATGGTATCTTGTAGAACGTTTCGTAAAGGAGCTTTTGGAAAAAGAAGAACTGGAATACGACGAGATAGATGCAATATTCAAGGAATACGGTAAAAAGCAACTTGAGAGCGCCAAATAAAATATATTTTATTGTTTGCCTTTTGATTTTTGGTCTTTTGGGCTGTGCCCCGACCTTTCCCAAAGAAAAGGTTCAGGAAGGAATAGTTAACCTCTGCAGCAAGGAATACAAGGTCTCGGTTGACACAAAGATTGTCGGCAGCACCCTGGCGGTTTACCTGCCGGTAGAAAACCTGTTTGACGCCGTCCTTAATCTCGACGAGGCCGCCTCCAAAAAAATAAACGATGTGATTCTGGGTGTGTCCAGGGTAAGCCTGAGCACAGACGCCAAATTTGATTTCTATGTGGTGATCGCCCAGGATCCCAGGATGGCGGATGTCGAGATAGTATATATAAGATATGTTGATGACGTGAAGCGTTTTCTCTTAGGCGATATCTCAAGGGAGCAATATTCGAACCGGGCCGTCATAATGCTTAAGACGCCTCCGCAGGCCGAAAGGGAGAGGATCTTAAAGGACCTTTTCTCAAAATTGAACATAGAAAATTCCGACGAGATGATAAGGGAATACCTCGAGGCGGAAGAGGATGTTTCCGGGATAGGGGAAATAAGTTACTGGCACAATAAATTTTACATAAAAGAGATCACGATGCCTGAATTCCTCACCAGCCTGATAGAGGAGAGGATAAGGGTGGAATTCCGCGTCAACAAAGACCTGAATAAATGGTATGAGTTCAAGGGATGCAAGGGCAGGTTTGTAAAAGGGATCAGCCGTAATCGTTTCGCTTTCCGGCTTGAAATGGCAAACAGGGTCGAACCGCTTTATCTTGAGTCGGGCGCCGAACTCGACGCCTACAAAAAAAAGTCGGTGGTCTTCGGCAGGTTGTTTGCCGTTGCCGCTGACGTGCTCTGGGCCTATAGATTCAACGATTTCGAAAAAGTTGAATTTTACACCCCTATCAGCGACCTCAGGACAGGCAGGGATAAATTATGGCGGTTCAGAAAAGGAAAGGTTAAAATAGAGGAGCTTATCTAAGCATGACGGAGATGATACCTACAAGAGACGGATTTGGCAAAGGCCTCCTTGAGCTGGGCGGCTTGAATAAAGACATCGTCGTACTCTGCGCCGACCTGACGGATTCAACAAGGGCCGGCTGGTTTAAGGAAAAATTCCCTTCCAGGTTTTTTGAATTTGGCGTGGCCGAACAGGACATGTTCGGCGCCGCCGCAGGCCTTGCCCTTATGGGGAAGATACCGTTTGCCTGTACCTTCGGGGTATTCGCGTCGGGAAGGGCATGGGACCAGATCAGGGTATCCATCGCTAGCATGCGTTTAAACGTAAAGATTATCGGGACACACGGGGGTGTAGCGGTCGGGGAAGACGGCGCGACTCACCAGTCCAATGAAGAGATCGCGCTTATGAGGGTATTGCCGAATATGACCATGGTGGTCCCCGCCGACGCGCACGAGGCAAAAAAAGCGACTATTCAGGCAGCGCTCGATATAAAAGGCCCCGTCTATATAAGGCTTGGAAGAAGCCCTTCACCGGTAATTTCAAAAGAGTCTGATGTCTTTAAGATAGGTAAGGCCAATATCGTCAGGGAGGGTTCAGACGTAACGATCATCGCCTGCGGCCTGATGGTCCATGAGGGGCTTTTGGCCTGCGATGAGCTGGCAAAACAGGGGATAAGAGCGGCCTTGATCAACCTCCATACGCCTAAACCCCTTGATAAGGAAACCATACTGGCCGCGGCCAGGAAAACAAAGGCCATAGTTACCGCGGAAGAGCATCTTTTATTCGGCGGTATGGGCAGCGCCGTAGCCGAATTCTTAAGCCAGAATTTCCCGGTACCGATAAAGATGGTCGGCATAGACGACAGGTTCGGAGAATCCGGGAAGCCGGCCGAATTATTTAAGGCGTTAAAATTGACCTCTGCCGATATCGTAAAAGCGGCCGGCGAAGCGATAAGGATGAAAAGTTGAGGGACCGGCTGGTATTAAAATCCCCCGCCAAGGTCAATCTGTATCTTGAGGTCATCCGCAAGCGGCCCGATGGCTATCACGATATAAAAACTGTTTTCGAGAAGATAGCGCTATTTGACATAATAACCATAAGGCCGGCCGAGCGGATCAGGATTACAACCGATCATCCGGGCCTGCCCACCGGCGCCAAAAATCTGGCATATAAGGCGGCAAGCTCGTTATTTGACAAAGCGGGGTTTAAGAGGGGGGCCTGGATAGATATAAGAAAAAATATACCTGTCGCCGCGGGCCTTGGCGGAGGCAGTTCTAACGCCGCCGCGGTATTGTCGGGCGCAAACAGATTTTTTAAGCTGGGCCTTGAGAAAACCGACCTGGTAAAGATCGCCGGCTCCATTGGCGCGGACGTCCCTTTCTTTCTGGATAAGCACAGTTTCGCCGTTGGAAGCGGCAGGGGGGACAGCCTATCTCCTTTATACCGCTATAATGATATAAATATATGGCATATAATAGTATCATTCGGCTTTGGGATAAGGGCCAAATGGGCCTATGAGGGCCTCAAATTAGGGTTGACACCCAGGGCGGATGATGTTAAAATATTTTCCTATTTTGGGCCAAATAACGATATAGGGCAATTGGCGGCCTCTCTTTATAACAGGCTCGAAGAGGTCGTTTTAAAGAGGTTTGAGGTTATCAGGGCCGCAAAGGCGCTTTTGCTTGAGGCCGGTGCTTACGGCGCCGTTTTAAGCGGGAGCGGCCCAAGCGTTTTTGGCATCACAAAGACAAGAAAGGAAGCAGCCGCTGTAAGGGAAAGGATACGGCGGAAGTTAAAGGAGAAAGGTAGCAAGGTTTTTGTTGTTGAAACAATGAATACATCGAAAGGAGCATAAGGAAATGGAAATCACGGAAGTAAGGATCTTTTTAAAGGATGGAACCGACAAAAAATTGAAAGCGTATGCAACCGTTACGTTTGACAACGCTTTCGTGGTTAGGAACATTAAGGTAATCGAGGGACAGAAGGGCCTTTTCGTGGCCATGCCGTCCAGAAAGCTAAAGGAATCCTGCCCGAAGTGCAATTTTAAAAACGTGGTAAGAAGCAAATTCTGCAATAACTGCGGAGCGAGCCTGCCCATGACAGAGCGTAAACCCGTCATCCAGACGAGCGATCCTTCACAGAGGGAATCCGAGCACAGGGACATCGCGCACCCGATCACCCTTGAGTGCAGGGAATATCTGCAGAAAAAAGTCCTTGAGGCATATGAGGCTGATGCAAAGACAGGGGGGGCTACAGTGGCGCCGAGCGTAAAACCGGACGCGGCAACAGAGGAAAAACCAACTCCGCCTTCAAGCATTAGGGAAGAAAAGAAAAATATGGAAGGAGACCTGGAGTTTTAGGAGATGATTGCCCGGTGGTGTAATCGGTAACACACCAGCCTTTGGAGCTGAGGTTTGAGGTTCGAGTCCTCACTGGGCAGCGGGAATAATATGGAAAATAATATGGTGGCCGTCATCCTGGCGGCCGGCAAAAGCACACGGATGCATTCAAGCTTTTCCAAGGTCTTGCATAAGATATATGGAAAATCGATGCTTGGATACGTCCTTGATGATATCCGCTCAATCGGCATAAAAAAGGGCCTTATAGTAATAAATAACCAGAATTGGGCGGGACAGAAATTCCCTCTGCCAAAGGGCATCCGCGTTGCTTTCCAGAAAAAGCTCCTGGGGACCGGCCATGCCCTCCTTCAGACACAGAAAACGCTCGGAAGGTTTAACGGGGATATTCTCGTCCTCTACGGCGATACCCCATTATTGACCACGGAGACCTTAAGGAAGCTCGTTGAGAAGCACCGGCTCAATAACGCGGCCTGTACGCTGCTTACCGTTACCTTGAAAGAACCGAAGGGCTACGGCCGTATAATAAGGGACGAGAAGAACGACATCGTAAAGATCGTCGAGGAAGCGGACGCCTCTTTGTATGAAAAGATGATACCCGAGATAAACGCCGGCGTCTATTGTTTTGACGCCAAAGAGGTATTCAAAGCCCTCTCGTCCCTGAAGCCAAAAGGCCCAAAAAAGGAATATTACCTTACCGATTGCGTCGAGATCTTCGCAAAACACAAACTTACCATAGAATCTATTCATACGGAAAACCAGGATGAAGCTATAGGCGTAAATTCCAGGCTGGACCTGGCAAGGGCCCAGACCATCGCCAAGAACAAGATACTCACAAAATTCATGGAGGCGGGCGTCGGCATCATCGACCCCACCACCACTCACATTTATAATGACGTCAGGATAGACCAGGACACCATTATTTATCCCTTTACGGTAATAGAAAGCAATGTCACCATAGGGAAGAAATGCAGGATCGGGCCATTTTCAAGGATAAGGCCGGATTCGGTCATTGAGGACAGCGTTGAGATCGGCAACTTTGTCGAGATAGTAAGAAGCAGGGTTGGCTCGGGCGCAGTTATAAAACACCACTGCTATATAGAGGATTCAAATATCAAAAAAGGCGTAAACGTGGCGGCAGGTAGCGTTGTTACAAAAGAGTCCAAGAATTAAATCTGAAGGAGATAGGAAATGGATAACGGCGAACTTGTTGTATTTTCCGGAAACGCGAATCCCAAACTCGCGAAGGAGATATGCGATTATCTGGAAGTAGAGGTCGGTCAGGCGCTTGTAGGCAAATTCAGCGAGGGAGAGACAAGGCTTAAGATCGAACAGGATGTGCGCGGCAAGGACGTCTTTGTGGTCCAGCCCACCTGCCCCCCGGTCAACGAGAACCTTATGGAATTGCTGATAATCATGGACGCCCTGAAGCGGGCCTCCGCAAAACGAATAACGGCGGTGCTTCCCTATTATGGTTACGCAAGGCAGGATAGGAAAGACCAGCCGAGGGTGCCGATCACCGCGAAGCTGGTGGCCAATCTTATAACGATCGCCGGCGCAGACAGGGTCCTTACGATAGACCTGCATGCGGGACAGATCCAGGGATTTTTCGATATCCCGCTTGATAACCTCTACGCGGTCAACGTTTTTGTGGACTATCTGACGAAACTGGGCGGAAAAAATCTGGTTGTGGTATCCCCGGACGTAGGCGGGATAAAGATGGCCCGGGCATACGCGAAAAGGTTCAAGGCTTCTCTTGCCATCGTCGACAAGCGGCGTATTAACGATAAGGAAGCGGAGGTAATGCATATCCTTGGAGAGGTAAAAGGTAAAAACGCGGTCATAGTGGATGACATCGCGGCGACGGCAGGCTCACTCGTGGAAGCGGTCGCCTCGCTAAAGAAAGCGGGGGCAAAGGAGATATACGCGGCCATAACCCACCCGGTCCTTTCGGGCCCGGCCATAGAGAGGATCAAGGATTCGCCGCTTAAGGAATTATTGACGACAAATACGATACCCATCGAAAAAAATAAAATGATTAAAAAGATAAAAGTTTTATCGATAGGCCCCTTGCTGGCTGAGGCAATAAAGAGGATCCACCACGAGGAGTCCGTCAGTTCGTTGTTCATATAGGTATAGAAAAGGAGATCAATCTTAAATGGAACGGATCAATTTAGAAACACAACTTAGGGAGCAAAAAGGTAAACAGCTTGTAAAGCGCCTGAGGCAGGAAGGATTTGTCCCAGCCGTAGTTTATAAAGGCGGCGGCGACAATTTGAGTTTAAAACTTTCCGAAAAGGATTTCCTCAAGGTCATCGGCACAAAGGCCGGCAGCAACGTTATCATCAATTTGAAGATCACGCAGGATAAGAAGGGGACATCTTCAAAATCCGCCAAGGACAAGACGGTTATAATAAAGGATATCCAGAGGGACCCGGTGCGCGGCAATATCCTTCATATCGATTTTAACGAGATTTCCCTTACCGAGACCTTGAAATTCAAGGTAAAGATAGAGGCCAAGGGAGAGCCTGTCGGCGTCAAGGAAGGCGGGACCCTGGAGCACATCATGTGGGAGACAGATGTCGAATGCCTGCCTACACAGATACCGGAAAAACTCGAGGTCGATGTTACAAACTTAAAGATCGGCGATTCTGTATTTGTAAAGGATATTATCCCTGTAGAGGGTGTCAAGATTTTGCAGACGCCCGACCTCATTGTCATGTCGGTCAAGCCTCCGTTTGTCGAGAAGGCGGCTGAAGAGGTACCGGCCGAGGGAGCCCCTGAAGAGCCTGAATTGATAAGGAAGAAGAAAGAAGAAGAGGGCGAGGAGGCTGAAGGAGAAGAGGGCAAGAAGGAAGAACCTAAGAAAGAGGCCGCTCCAAAGGAAGAGAAAAAGAAGGAAGAGAAAAAGAAGGAAGAGAAAAAATAAAATAACCGATGAAACTGATATGCGGCCTGGGGAACCCGGGCTTGAAGTACAGGGACACGCGTCACAATATCGGTTATCTAGTAATAGACAGTTTCGCGAAAATAAACAAACCAATAAAAAGCTCAGACCAGGTTGTTCTTTTAAAACCGCGGCAGTTTATGAATAATTCAGGCGTTGTCATAAAACAGGCCGTCAAAAAATTGAATGTGCCCTTAAAAGATATCCTGGTCGTCTGCGACGACGTCAATCTCGAGCTCGGGATAATCAGGTTCAGGGCGGGCGGCAGCGCCGGCGGTCACAATGGGCTTAAGTCCATCATAGAGACCCTTGGCACGGACGGTTTTAACCGCCTGCGGATCGGGATAGGCGCGGCAGCCGGCAATAAGGCGCTTAGGGATTATGTCCTGTCCGTGTTTGAGCGGGATGAAAAACAGCTTTTAAGAGAGGCCGTCGACAAGGCGGCCCTGGCGATAAAGGTTTGGGCCGGCGAGGGGATAGAGGCGGCCATGAACAAATTTAATACAAAAAATTCAACGACAAAGAGAGGTGAACCAGATTGAAGGATTACGAAGGTATCTTTATAGCTAAAGCCAGCCTTACGGATGAGGCGGATAAGAAATTACTGGCGCTGATAGAAGGAGAAATATCCAAAAGCGGCGGAAAGGTCGAAAACGTCGAAAAATGGGGTAAGAAGACCATCGCTTATCCGGTAAAAAAGAACAAGGAAGGCGTTTATTATAAATTGGATTTTAAGATCACGCCCGATAAGATCTCCGGACTTAAAAAGATGTACGGATTACAGGAAGACATTTTAAGGGTAATGATCGTTAAAAAAGGGTAAACGAGGTGAACCATGGCAAGCTTAAATAGGGTATTTTTAATTGGGAATCTTACCCGTGACCCCGAATTAAGATATATTCCTTCAGGTACGGCGGTTACGACATTTACGATTGCCTCTAACAGGGTTTACAAGGACCAGGCAGGCGAAAAAAAGGAAGAGGTTTGTTTTGTCAGGGTAGTCGTCTGGGGCCGCCGCGCCGAGGTATGCGGAGAGTTCCTGTCCAAGGGCAGCCCCATCTTTGTGGAAGGCAGGCTCCAGTCGCGCAACTGGGAAGACCAGAGTGGGCAGAAGCGCTCCACCATAGAGGTGAACGCAAGCAATGTGCAGTTCCTTGGAAAGCCCAAGGAAAAGGGGACGCCGCCTGAACTGGAAGGCCAGGAACACGCGCCTGCCGCGTTTGAGGATGAAAATCAGGCAGCGTCGCAGCCGCAGCCGCAGCAACAGCCCAGCGAGGCCAAGGGGCACGAAGAAGAGGTGCCGTTTTAAGGAGAGGTAATGAGAAAAACAAGAGACAAATTCAAGAAGAAGAGACTGTCAAAAAGGCCCATTTTCAGGAAAAAAGAGTGCAAGTTTTGCGTCGAAAAAATTGCCTTTGTAGACCACAAGGATGTCTCCCTGCTTCAAAAGTTCATGACGGAACGGGGGAAGATAGTTTCAAGCAGGATCTCCGGCAATTGCGCGAAACATCAGCGGAAAGTGGCAAACGCCATAAAAAGGGCAAGGATGATAGGCCTCTTGCCGTTTGTGGCGATATAAATCAGGGGGGTATTTTATGAAGGTCATTTTAGCGCAGGATTCCCCTAGTGTGGGCAAGATAGGGGATGTTATTACGGTAAAGGATGGTTACGCGAGGAATTTTCTTATCCCGAAGGGTATAGCTATGGAATTTTTGCCCGCAAACCTTAAGGCGGCCGAGGCAAAAAAAACCAAGGCAGCGCTTAACACAAAAAAAAGGAAAGAGGACGCGGACGTCCTCGCGCAGAAGCTTGCCGATGCCTCCTGGACCATTCCCGTAAAGATCATTGAAGAAGACCGGATCTTCGGTTCGGTCACCGTCGAGACCATCCAAAAGGCCTTTGAGGCCGAAGGGATAACTATCGACAAAAAAGATATCCAGCTTGAAGAACCGATAAAGAAACTTGGCATATATCAGGTACCGGTGAGATTGCACCCTGAAGTGGTGGTCAGTTGCAAGATCTGGGTGGTAAAGGAATAGAGTGGCAGTCATATCAGACGTAATTGAAAAAGTCCCGCCAAATAACCTGGAGGCGGAGACCGCCGTTCTCGGCTCGATGTTGATGGGCGAAGACGCGATCTCCAAGGCCATCGAGTTCCTGGACGCCGCGTGTTTTTACAAAGACGCCCACAAGCAAATATTTAGCGCGATTATAAACCTCTACAATACGAATAAGGCGGTCGATCTCGTAACGCTTATAGAGGAGCTGAAAAAGGGCGGCTCATTAAGCGATATCGGAGGCCCGTCGTATGTAAGCTCACTGGCGAATGTCGTGCCCACTTCGGCAAATATCGTCCATTATGCCAAGATAGTAAAGGAAAAGGCGGTGCTCAGGCACCTTATCTCAACCGCCACACAGATCGTCCAGGAAAGTTTTGAGCCTAATTCCGACGTAGACGAGCTCGTCGATAAGGCGGAGAGGCTGATCTTCGAGGTATCCTCTCGAAAGATAGAATCCAATATCGTCCATATAAAAGAGATCATAAAGGACAGCATAGAGAAGATAGATCTCTTATACCAGAAAAAAGAGAACATCACCGGCATCCCGACCGGTTTTTCGGAATTTGATTCCATGACCGCGGGGCTTCAGGACGCCGACCTGATAGTCATCGCGGGCAGGCCCTCAATGGGAAAAAGCGCCTTTGCGGCCTGCATCGCCGAATACGCCGGCATTGTTAAAAAATTGCCGCTTGCCTTTTTTTCCCTTGAAATGTCAAAGGAAATGCTTGTCCAGAGAATGCTTTGTTCGCATGCCAGGGTAAACGCGCACAAGGTTCGCACCGGTTTCCTGTCGCAATCCGATTGGCCGCACCTGACGAACGCGGCCGGCAAGCTTTCTGAAGCGCCCATATTTATCGACGACACGCCGGCGCTTTCCCTCCTTGAATTGAGGGCAAAGGCCAGGCGGTTCAAATCACAGCACGACATAAAACTAATAATCGTGGACTACCTCCAGCTAATGAAGGGGCCGAGCAAGGCCGAGAACAGACAGCAGGAGATCTCCGAGATATCGCGTTCGTTGAAGGCGCTCGCAAGGGAATTGAGCGTGCCGCTGATAGCGATAAGCCAGCTTTCAAGGGCGGTCGAACAGCGCTCGGACCGCAGGCCTCAACTTTCCGACCTTAGGGAATCGGGCGCCATAGAACAGGACGCGGACGTCGTTGCCCTTCTTTTAAGGGAGGAATATTATAATGAAACCGATGAAAATAAGGGTATCGCGGAGGTTATCATAGCCAAGCAGAGGAATGGTCCGGTAGGGACGCTGCGGCTGGCGTTTATCTCAGAATACGCCAGGTTCGAGAACCTTTCAAAGGAAAGGGAGGCCGCGCCAAACATTACAGAAGGATTCCGTTATGAAGATTAAAATGGTTTTTGCGTGTATGGCACTTCTTTTATTTTCCGGCCCCTGTCTTATGGCCCAAGAGGGACCAGAGGGAGAGGTTACGCAGGCTGTTGCTCCTGTTAAACAAAAGACTATCGCCGTGATAATGGTGAAGGGCAACAAGGCGATTAGTTCAGCTACCATACTTTCAAAGATAAAATCAAAACCGGGAGACGTCTTCTCTCAAGACCAGCTGAATGGCGATTTAAAACGGCTGTTTAGTCTGGGATTTTTTACGGACATCTCCATCGAGACAGAAGACACCGAGGGCGGAGTCACCGTTACCTTCGTCGTCGTTGAAAGGCCGCTTATCAGCCAGATCGTTTTTACCGGGAATAAGGCGCTAAGGGCGGATAAGCTTATAAAAGAGATAAAATCCGCCGAAAACGAGATGCTTGATGAGACAAAATTGAAGGGCGACATCGAGCAGATAAAGACGGTATATAAGAAAAGGGGTTTCCAGCAGGTCGAGGCAAGATATGAGCTCAGCCTGGATAAGGAAAAGAATACGGCAAAGGTCACGATTATCATAGATGAAAAAACAAGGCTTAAGATAAAAAGGATAGACTTTATAGGCAACAAAAATATACTCACAAAGGAGCTAAGGAAATCCATTTCGACGAGACCCGATGGTCTTTTTACGTCGGGATACCTTAAAGAAGATACCCTGGAGACGGACCTTGAAAAATTAAAATATCTTTATGAGGCCAGGGGTTTCCTGGACGCTAAGATTACGCATCAGATCCAGTATGACCCGACAGGCCACTGGATCGTCTTAAGGATTGAGATCGACGAGGGCAAGAAATACGTCGTCGGAGACATAACCATTACGGGAAACAAGACCTTCCCCGAATGGGAGATCCGCTCAAGGCTCACCATGGTGAGGAGCCGGCCTTTCAGCCAGACCGCTCTTAGACAGGATATATCGAATATCCAGCAGTTTTATTATCAAAAGGGTTACATGCTTGCCGATGTAAACGGGGCCCCTGCCCTTGACCCGCAGACCGGCAAGATAAATATTACCTACACCATCGTCGAAAATGAGCTTATTTACATTGACAAGATCAGGATAAAGGGCAACGTAAAGACGAAAGACGTCGTCATAAGAAGGGAGCTCAGGGCCTATCCCGGAGAGAAGTTTGACGGCGACAAGCTTAAGCGCTCAAAGGAAAGGCTTTATAATCTGGGGTTCTTCGAGGAGGTAATATTTAATACCGAACCAGGCACCGCCCCAAACAAGCAGGATCTGGTCGTTACGGTAAAGGAGACAAAAACCGGGGAGTTCAGCTTCGGCGGAGGTTTTAGCTCTGTCGAGCAATTGGTCGGTTTTGTAAGCGTGACCCAGAAGAACTTTGACCTTTTTAATTTCCCGACATTCACGGGCGACGGCCAGCAGTTGAGGTTGGTCGGCGAATTCGGCACGATCAGGAAAAATTACGAATTAAGCTGGACAGAGCCGTGGATCCTTGATATGCCGCTTTTATTCGGTATTGACGCCTATAACAGGACGCGTTTAAGAAGGACGGGCCTTGGCTATGGTTTCGACGAAGTCAGACAGGGAGGCGACCTCCGTTTTGGCAAGGAGATCACAGAGTACCTTACGGGGACCGCGATGTATATCCTTGAAGACGTCGATATAAGCGATGTCTCGCCCGACGCCTCATCCGATCTTATCGCGGAAGAAGGTAAAAACAGGATAAGCAAGGCGGTATTTGGCCTGACACAAGACAGGCGCGATAATATCTATAATCCGGGAAGGGGATACCTGGTTTCAGGCAGCGCGGAATATGCCTCAAGCTTTCTTTCCGGCGATAAGGAATTTACGAAATATACCTCGACGGCCGAGTTGTATTTTACCCATTTTGAAAAACTCGTCCTCGAACTTCACGGCAGGGCCGGCATAGCGGACGCCTTTGGGAATTCGACGAAGGTGCCTATTTATGAAAGGTTTTACGCCGGCGGTTCCGGCACTATTAGGGGCTACAGGGAACGCCGGATAGGGCCGAAAGACCCGAACTCAAACGACCCCATAGGAGGCGAGGCCATGCTGATCGGTAATGTCGAATATACGTTTCCGATATATGAGCAGATCTTAAAAGGGGCCGTCTTTTATGATATAGGTAATGTCTGGGCCAAATGGGACGATTTCGGCAATGGCTCGTTTAAATCAGGCGTCGGCGTAGGCGTCAGGGTTAAAACGCCGATAGGCCCGTTAAGGCTTGATTTCGGTTATCCGCTGTCTAAAGTAGAAGGGGAAAAGAAAACAGGAAGGTTCCACTTTACGGTCAGCCAGGGATTTTAACGAAAGGGAGGAAATCTAAATGAGGAAGTTTCTGACAATATTATTCGCGGGTATTTTTTTGTTAGCGCTCGCCGCCTTTAGCTACGCAAAGGACCAAAAGACGGCATACGTTGACCTGGACAAGGTCTTTGAGGAATACAATAAGACAAAGGAAGAGTACAAATCTCTCGACGATAAACTCAAGGCAAAAGAGGCCGAGAGAAAAAAGATGGTCGATGAAGTGCGCCGGCTGAAGGATGAGCTGGAACTGATGAGCGATAAGGGCAAGGAACAGAAACAGGCAGCCATAGACGAGAAGATTAACACCTTAAGCGAGTTTGACCGGAAGGCAAAGGATGAATTCAAAAAGGAACGGGTAGACGCGATAAGGGATATCTCGACAGAGATAGACAAGGTCATCCAGGATTACGGCAAGTCACAGGATTATGATTATATATATTCGAGCCGGGCGCTTGTTTTTGGCAAGGATGAATACGACATGACACCTGAGATAATAAAGATACTTAACGGCGGAAAGACGGCCGGCGGTACAGGAAAGAAGGATTAAGAGTGGCCCAAAAGACAGTTACCTTAAAAGAAATAACAGACTTGGTTGGAGGAGAACTGGAGGGGGATCCCAATGTCGTTATTACGGGGGTCTCGGGCCTGAAAGAGGCTAGGGAAGGGGAGATCGCCTTCCTTGCGAACCCGAAATATGAATTTCTGCTTGGCGATAACTTAAAGGCCTCCGCCGTCATCGTCTCGAAGGATATGAAAAGGCGCCTGTCCAAACCGCTGATACGGGTCGAAAATCCGTCCATCGCTTTTTCGAAGGTCATCTCGCTGCTCTTCCCTGATGAAAAAAAATTCTTTAAAGGCGTGCACCAGACCGCGATTGTCGGTAAGGATGTGGTTTTGGGGGGCGGCGTTTCTTTGGGCCCCTATGTTGTTTTGGAAGATAAGGTGTCCATAAAGGATAATACGGTGATTTGCGCCGGAACATTTATTGGGTACGGCACCAAGATAGGCTCAGGCGTCTTTATTTATCCAAATGTGACAATAAGGGAAAAAACCGTAATAGGAAACCGCGCGATTATACATTCAGGAGCGGTCTTAGGAAGCGATGGCTTTGGTTTTGAAGTGGCAAACGGCTCGCGGTATAAGATACCGCAGGTCGGCATTGTCGTTATCGAAGACGATGTCGAGATAGGCGCATGCGTTACCATCGACAGGGCCAGGTTCGGAAAGACCGTAATTGGCAAAGGCACAAAGATAGATAATCTTGTCCAGATAGCGCATAACGTCGTCGTAGGCGAAAATTCCATAATAGTGGCTCAGGCAGGGATTTCAGGCAGCTCTGTCATAGGCAAAAACGTCATCCTTGCCGGCCAATGCGGCCTTGTAGGCCACATAGAGATAGGAGATAATGTTATTGTCGGCGCGCAGGCCGGCGTAACGAAATCCGTGCCAAAAGGCACTTTTGTGGTAGGCAGTCCCGCCAAACCGCACAATGTTTCCAAAAAGATTTTTGCGGGATGGGCAAAATTACCGGACCTCGTAAAGGAGGTGGCCGACCTGAAAGAACAGGTCGAGAAACTCACACAAAAGAGGGGTAAAGGTGGAAAAACAAAAGACAATAAAAAATGAGGTTGAATTACAGGGGACCGGCCTTAATACGGGCAACAAGGTTACTTTAAAATTTAAACCTTCTCCTCCGAACAGCGGCATCAATTTTGTGAGGGTGGACCTTGCGAGCAAACCGATAATAAACGCCGAGGTGGCCAATCTCGTCGATATTTCAAAAAGCCCCCGTCATACCTCCCTGGGTTCCGGCGATGTCTGGGTACAGACGGTAGAGCATCTTATGGCCGCGTTGTCCGGCCTCGGGATAGATAATATCCTTATAGAAATAAATTCAAACGAACTGCCCGCCATGGACGGCTCAAGCCTTCCTTTTATTGAGGCCTTAAAAAAGGCCGGGCTTTCCGAACAGGAGGCGGCTAAAAAGTCTTTTATTATCCGTGAGCCCCTTTGGGTGGAGGATGAATCCGCCTACATAGTGGTTTTCCCGTCGAATGAATTTAAGATCACCTACACATTAAATTATGAGAATCTCTTTATTGGCTCTCAATACCTGAATATCCCGGTAACGCCGGAGATCTTTGAGAAGGAACTCGCGCCCGCGCGGACGTTTTGCCTTCAGAAGGAAGTGGAAGCCCTGCTTTCGCTCGGTTTGGGTAAAGGCGCAAATTATGAAAATACCCTTGTCGTATCGGACGGAGGCGTTCTTAAGAACAAACTGAGATTTAATGACGAATTTGTCAGGCACAAGGCCCTGGATCTTCTGGGCGATTTATATCTTTTAGGTTTTTCCGTCAAGGGCCACGTCATCGCGGTAAGGAGCGGCCATAATCTCAATATCAAACTGATACATAAGATAAAGCAAAAAAGGGAAAAATGGATGGAAGGCAGCATGAGGCCGGCCGATGAGCTCAAGGTCACCGGCACAGAGCTTGACATAAACGTCATAAAAAGGATATTACCCCACCGCTATCCCTTTTTATTAGTAGATAAGATAGTGATGATGGAGGCGATGCGGATTGTGGGCGTAAAGAATGTGACGGCAAACGAGGAATTTTTCCAGGGGCACTTCCCTGGCAGGCCTATAATGCCGGGCGTCCTTATCGTAGAGGCAATGGCGCAGACGGCGGGAATATTGATGCTTTCAAGAAACGAGAATTTCGGAAAACTCGCGTATTTTACCGGGATAGACAACGTGAGGTTCAGAAAAACGGTTGTTCCCGGAGAACAGCTGGTCATGGAGATACAGGTTACCAGGTTTAAATCGCGCACAGGACAGGCAAGGGCCGAGGCGAAGGTGGACGGCAAACTCGTCTGCGAGGCGGACTTGATGTTCGCCCTGGTTGAGGCATAATTTAGTCGTTAGATTAAAAAATGAAAATTCATGCTACGGCGATAGTTGATAAAAACGCGAAACTGGCTGAGGATGTTGAGGTAGGGCCGTACGCGATAATCGGGCCGAATGTCGAGATCGACGCGGGCACAAGGATAGCCGCCCATTGCGTTATTGACGGTTGGACTTCCATAGGCAAAAATTGTAATATTGCCCCAAGCGCCGTCATAGGAGGCCGGCCTCAGGACCTGAAGTATACCGGGAAAAGAAGCTTCGTAAAGATAGGCAATAACAATACAATAAGGGAATTTGTAACAATAAACAGGGCCACCGGAGAGGATGCCGCCACGAAGATAGGCAGCAACAACCTTATAATGGCCTACGCCCACATCGCCCATGAATGCGCCCTGGGAAATAATTTAGTGATTGCCAACGCGGTTGAGCTTGCGGGGCATATCACGGTGGAAGACGGCGCCATCTTAGGAGGTATGGCCGGCGTGCATCAATTTGTGCATATAGGAAAACTGGCCATAATAGGCGGCTGTACGAAAGTAGTAAAACACATTCCACCCTTTGCCCTGGCAGACGGTCATCCCGCGAAGATCTACGGCTTAAACATCATCGGGCTAAACCGCGCCGGGATATCCGACGAATCCAAGGCAGCCTTAAAGCGCGCCTTCAAGCTCTTATTTAATTCCGGTCTTTCTTTGCCGCACGCCCTTTCAGAGATTGAAAAGAACGTGCGGCCTTCAAGTGAAGTAAAATACCTCATCAATTTCTTAAAAACCGTAAAATCGAATACCAAAAGGGGCGTTTGCAGATAACCTTATGAAACGGCTTGGCCTTATAGCCGGATGCGGGGATTTTCCGCTTTTGTTCGCGGCTCAAGCGAAGGCCAAAGGCATCAGCCTCATTTGCGTCGCGCTAAAGGATGAGGCCTCGCCGAAACTCGAAACCTTAACGGATAAAATTTATTGGCTTTCTTTCGGAGAGGTCAAGAAGGCGGTCGAGATCTTTAAAAGCGAAAATATAAAAAAGGCCGTCATGCTGGGCGGCATAAATAAGCGCCGTTTTTTTAAGGACAGGCCTGAGGCGGATGAAGGGGCAAAGGCAATACTTAATTTCGCGAAGGACCGGAAGGATCTCACCTTGTTTAAGGCCGCGGCCTTGTTTTTAAGGCTTCATGGCATCACCCTGCAGTCGGCAGTCATGTGCCTTAAGGATAATATCGCGAGAAAGGGCTGCCTGACGGAAAAAAAGCCGACCGCCGCCCAATGGGAGGATATACGCTTCGGCTACAAGATAGCAAAGCGCCTCGCGGGCCTCGACATAGGCCAGACCGTGGTTGTAAAGGACAAAGTTGCGCTCTCCATCGAAGCCATAGAGGGCACTGATGCGGCAATCAGGCGCGCCGGGCCGCTTGGAAACGGCGATGTAGTTGTTGTTAAGGCGGCCAGGCCGCGCCAGGACATGCGCTTCGATATCCCCGTCATCGGGGTAAATACCATAGAGTCCCTCAAAGAAGCCCGCGCCGCATGCCTCGCTATTGAAAAGAATAAAACCCTCATAACCGACAAGCAGCAAATCTCCCGCCTGGCCAATCAAGCCGGAATTTCAATCGTCGTAATCTAATTTATAAAAATTTTAAGATGGAAAGGGCCGCGGCGCGGGAGGCGCCGGAGGGTTGAAGCATGGATTTTACGCCTTCAAGGTCCTTTTTGATAGCTTCATATCTTGGCTCGTCCGATAATAGCCTTAAGGCATAATCAGCTATTTTTTGAGGCTGGGCTCGAAACTGGATGAATTCTGAAACGATCTCCCTCCCTGCCACTATATTTACCAGACCGATGTTTTTTAATCGTAAAAGAGGTCTCGCGATAATATACTCGATAATGGGCAGTTTATAGACGATGGCCATGGGTTTCCTTAAGATCGCCGTCTCAAGTGTGCTCGTCCCGGAGATGGTTATCACAAAATCCGAGGCGTTTATCAGATCGTAAGTCTTGTTCTCGATGAGATTGACAGGAAGGCTGTATCTTTCCAGATTTTTATCATAAATCCCCTGTTTTACCGAAGGAGATTTGGAAATGATGAACTTTACGAAAGGCGATTTTTTGTGTATCTGAACAGCGGTCTTTAACATAATCGGCAAAAGCGTCGCCACAAGTCTGTTGCGTGACCCAGGCAATAGAGCGATAGTTTTATCTTGTGACGTTGTCCCTACGGGAGGCTTCGCACTGACGTTGTGACTTTGTGACCCAATGATATCAAGAAGTGGATGTCCCACAAACTCTACGTCCACACCCGCTTTTTTATAAAGTTCCTCCTCGAATTTAAAGATCACATACATTTTTGTCACATATTTTTTTATGATCTTTATTCTGCCTTTTCGCCATGCCCAGATCTGGGGTGAAATGTAATAAATCACCGGCACGCCGGATTTTTTTGCCTTCCTGGCAAAGCGCAGGTTAAAATCAGGGTAATCTACAAGAATGATCAGGTCTATCTTTTGGTCCTTAAGACGGGACAGGAGGGAGGATTGGATCCTCTTTAATTTAAAGATTTGCCTTATTACATCAAGAAGTCCGGTTACCGCAAGGTCTTTTAGGTCAAAAAGAAGTTCGACGCCGGCAGCCCTCATTTTGTCGCCGCCCGTGCCGATTATTTCGATTCCGGGAGAGTTTCTTTTTAATTCAAGGGCGAGATTCGAGGCGTGGAGGTCGCCGGACGGTTCGCCGGCGATCATCATGATTTTTTTCATCTATAGCTGTAATTTAAGTTTTTTATCTGTTCCTGGATGGTGATGGCGGTCGCAAGGGCCTCTCTTCCTTCAATACCGGAGACAAGCGGCTTTTCCTTTGTGCGGACGCAGTCGATAAAGGCCTCAAGCTCCAGTTTGAGCGGCTCTTCTTTTCTTACCCTGACCCTTTGGCAGTTTATTTTTTTACCCGACATCGTGTAGACGAGGCAGGAGGGTTTGTGATAATCCAGGGAGATATAGGCGTTTTTTTGGAAGATCCGTATTTTTCGCATGGTCTTATTCGTGATACGGCTCGCGGTAAGGTTGCATATGACGTTATTTTTAAATTTTAATCTCACATTCGCTATGTCCTCATAGTCGGAGAGCACGGCGGCGCCTATGGCGTCGATCTCTTTTATCTCGTCTTTTACAAGCCCAAGTATAATGTCAATATCGTGTATCATCAGGTCCAAAACGACGCCGATGTCGGTCGAGCGCTGTTTGTAAGGGCCAAGCCTGTGGCATTCGATGAACAGGGGATTTTTTATGGTCTTTTCCGCCGCCAGAAATGCGGAATTAAATCTCTCTACATGCCCTACCTGCAGGATCAGGCCTTTTGCCTTGGCGATGGATAAAAGCTCATCCGCCTCGGCAACGGTTTTTGTTATGGGTTTTTCTATAAGGAGATTTACGCCGTTTTCAAGGAAATATTTGGAGATCTCATGATGAAGGTTAGTGGGGACCGAGATACTGGCGGCGTCTATTTTGCCTATAAGCGGGCGATAATCCGTAAAATGTTCCGTCCGGAATTCCCTGGCTATCTTCCTTGCCCGGGAGACATCAGTATCGCATACGCCGGCCAATTTTACGCCGTTTAGCTGGGAATATACCCTTGCGTGTATGGAACCAAGGTGTCCTATGCCTATAACAGCTACCCTAATATCCGCCATATTGTTAAGATTATATCATTTATTATGAGCAATAGGCAAGAGAATTTCCCTCGACAGAGAAGGCCCCAATATGCTAAAATACGCCTATGTTTAACGAGTATACCCGCGTTTTTAAGTACATAAAGCCGCATATAGGGGTTTTATGGCTGGCCTTCTTTTCCATGCTGGTCTGCTCCCTGATGGGTGGCGTGTCCCTGGGCATGATAATCCCCTTTGTGGATAAGATCATCTCAGGCAAACAGGTCTCCTTTGTATCAAATATGAACCTGCCGCCGTTCTTAAGCGGTATCGTAAACAGGATTAACTCAATGGACAGCATGGCGGTTTTAAACTATCTTATCATTACCGCGGTTATCCTCTTTTTTATAAAGCAGGTCTTTGAATACCTGAAGGCCTACTTCATGAACCAGCTGGGATACAGGTTCTTAAAGGACATAAGGAATGCCATTTATGACAAGATCCTTAATCTCTCCCTTGACTACTTTTATAAAAATCCGACGGGGAAACTGACCTCTAAGATACTTTACGACACAGCGATCATAAAAGACTCCATGATAGAAGGCCTGACCGATATCATCTACCAGCCCATTGAGCTTTTTGTTTATTTCTGCATCATTATATTCGTAAAGCTCTATTTCGGCATCCCGATCCTTCTTGTGATCATAAGCCTTTCGCTCACGGTCTTGATAATTTTACCGGTACTAAGGATCGGCAGGCATATCCGAAAGATCTCTTTAATGACGCAGGCGAAGGTGGCGGATATAAATATGACAATAATCGAGGCCATCACGGGGATATCCATCGTCAACGCCTTTTCCATGCAGGATTACGAACTGGACAAGATGAAAAGGCAGAACCATCAATATTATAAGATCATGATGAAATCCGTAAAGAGGATGATAGCGATCAGCCCTCTTTTAGAGTTTATCGCGCTCTTTTGCGTCGCCATAGTATTATGGGTAGGCGGGAAGGGCGTTATTACACGGAATCTTTCCGCCGGCGCTTTTATAGCCTTCCTGGCCGCCCTGCTTTCGCTTTTAAAGCCTTTCAAGCGGCTTGGCAGGGTTCATACTATAAACCAGCAGGCCCTGGCTGCCGCGGACAGGGTTTTTGAGATACTTGAAGCTACTCCGACGGTAAAGGAGAAACAGGGCGCGATAGAACTGCCGGAGTTTCGCGATTCTGTCCGTTTTGAAGGGGTAAGTTTTAAATATAACGATGACCAGGACGTATTAAAGAATTTAGACCTGGAAATAAAAAGAGGCCGGATCGCGGCGTTTGTGGGGCCAAGCGGCGTGGGAAAGACATCCCTGGTTAACCTGCTTCCCCGCTTTTATGACCCATATAAAGGCGCGGTCAAGATAGACGGCATAGATATCAAAGAGGTCACGGTGAAGTCGCTAAGAGAAAAGATAGGCATAGTTACCCAGGATACCTTCCTTTTTAACGACACAGTAGCCGCAAATATCGCCTATGGGCACGAGGTTGCGAAAAGGCGCGGGGCTATAATTCAGGCGGCAAAGGCGGCAAATTGCCATAATTTTATCATGAACATGCCTGAGGGTTACGATCCGATAATCGGCGAGCGCGGCTTCAGGCTCCCCGGCGGCGAAAAACAAAGGCTTTGCATAGCCAGGGCGATA
>JAQURK010000016.1:0-21273 GCA_028715645.1 Candidatus Omnitrophota bacterium
GGACGCCCACTATCTTAAGCCCTTCCTTGCAAAGTTTTGCGGCTACGCCCAGCGTATCTTCTCCGCCGACCACCACCATCGCTTCAAACCCCAGCCTTTTATAATTATTTTTGACCTTTTCCAGGTCTTCTTTATTCTTGTATGGATTTGTCCTGCTCGTGCCGAGGATGGTGCCGCCTCTTGGGAGAATACCCGAAACGGATTTAAGGTCAAGGAATATGGTATCGTTGTCTATAAGGCCCTTCCAGCCGTTTTTTATCCCTATTACATCGATCTCCTCTTGATTGGCCCTCTTTACTACCGCCCGTATCACCGGATTCAGGCCCGGACAGTCGCCGCCGCCTGTTAAGATCCCGATCTTGCCCATTTATAAATTCCTCCCTTTAGAGTGATTACAGCGATTTATAAATCGATTACAGCGATATCGTTGTAATCGATAAATGCAAGTTTTGCACAAAATCTCTGTAATCTTTGTTAATTTTTTAATATTCTATGCCCCTGTATGAAGAGACCGGTTCCTTGTCCCTGGTCTTTGTTTCTTTCGATTCTTCCTTTTGCGCGATCTTTGAGATGTGTATTTTTACGGAAATAGACTCCTCTATCCCCAATATATCCTGCACCTTTCCCTTGATCAGGTTCTGGATCTTTTCGGTAGTCTCAGGAATGTTTGTGTCTGAGAAAAGGACCAGCCGCGTGGTTATGTTTACGCCCTTTTTTGTGGCAATGACGTCGGGTTTGAGGTCCTTTATCTCCGGCAGCTGCCTGGCCAGCCTTTTTATGAAATCCTCAATGGCGCCGAGCGATATCGTTACCTGCCCGTCGGGATTTTCAAACGCTATGGTCCTCTGCATCTGCATCTTTCCGACGATTATCTGGAGGACAAGCAGAGTAACGAGCACAAGCAGCCCGCCCGTGATACCGATGACCAGCCGCATATTCGGCGTATTATAGATAAAATCGACCGTGTAGGCGATGGTGTCTTTTGAAAGCAGATTAAAGGCTATAAAAATAAGGCACAGCCCTATGATCAGGAATAGGATTGAATATAATATAATGGTTAAAGTTGAAATGACGCGCATTTGTAGACCTCCTTTTTTTCTGCTTCGCCGCTCACTAGAAAAACTCCGGTGCGGCTTCGCAGCAATTACAGGTTCTACGAAGCCCTACCATTGTTTACTTATTGAAGGGCGAAGTAGACCTTTTTATTTAGTTTCCACGCCTTTGACCTTAATGTGTATCTCAGACGGATAAAGGCCGGTCATTTTCTCTATGGCTTTTTTAATGTTTTCCTGGACCTTTGCCGCGATCTCCGGAATATTTATCCCGTATCTTACTACGATCGAAATGCAGATCTCCACCTCGTTATTGTCCTTAAAATCTATCTTGACCGGATATCTTACTATCCTGCCCCCGCTGGCCATTTTCAGCGCCTTTGAAAACATGTCGGAGCTGATCCTGCTCACGCCGTCCACTTCCCTGGCGGCCATGGAGGCTATCTGGCCAATGACATTTTTGTGGATCTTGATCAGGCCGTAATCCGTCCTCTTATCTTCCTGGTGTGACATACGGGCTCCTTATTTTAGACCTCTGTTTGCTCAAAAAGCCGCTCTACAAAATCCGTTGAAAATTTGCCCCTCAAGAAAGCGGGGTTGCTGAAGACCCTCTTATGGAACGGGATAGTCGTCCTTATCGGTTCAACGATAAATTCATCAAGGGCCCTCCGCATCGTGTGGATCGCCTCTGTACGGGTCTTGCCATAGGCGATAAGTTTTCCCAACATTGAGTCATAATGCGTTGGTATGACATATCCGGTATAGACGTGTGTATCCAGTCTTATCCCCGGGCCGCCCGGCGCTATGAACTTGTCTATCCTGCCCGGAGACGGCATAAAGTCCTTTTCAGGGTCCTCGGCGTTGATCCTGCATTCGATCGCGCTCCCCCTGAATTCGATGTCATCCTGTTTAAAAGGCATCCTTTCGCCGCTCGCGATCTTGATCTGCATCTTCACGATGTCCGAAGACGTGACCATCTCGGTAACGGGATGCTCGACCTGGACCCTTGTATTCATTTCCATGAAATAGAAATTTCCCCGCTCATCCAAAAGGTATTCTATCGTGCCCGCGTTGACATAATTTGCCGCTTTGGCCGCCTTTACCGCCAGATCTCCCATCTTTTTTCTAAGCCGGCCGTCTATGGCGGGGGACGGCGTCTCCTCTATCAGTTTCTGATGGCGCCTCTGTATGGTGCAGTCCCTTTCACCGAGGTGAATAATATGCCCGTAGTCGTCGCCCATTATCTGGAACTCCACATGTCTGGGCTTCTCAATGAATTTCTCTATGTAGATCGCCGGGTTCCCGAACGCCGCCTCGGCCTCCCTTTGGGCCGTAAGATAGGCGCCGACCAGGCGCACATCGTTATGGCATATGCGCATCCCCTTGCCTCCGCCGCCCGCCGCCGCCTTTATTATAACGGGGTAACCCAGCCTTTTTGATATCTTTAACGCCTCTTCTTTTGTTTTGACGATGCCCACGCTGCCCGGGATCACCGGCAGGCCGGCGCGCTTGGCGTTTTCCTTCGCCGCCATCTTGTCGCCCATAAGGCTTATTGTTTCCGGCGAGGGCCCTATAAATTTTATCTGGCAGGATTCGCATATCTCGGCGAAATGCGCGTCCTCCGCCAGGAAACCGTAGCCTGGATGGATGGCCTCAACGTCGGCGATCTCGGCGGCGCTTATGATATTCGGGATATTTAAATAACTCTGGCTTGACTGCGCCCCGCCGATACACACCGCCTCATCCGCGAAACGCACATGCAGCGAATCCTTATCCGCTTCCGAATACACTGCCACGGTCCTGATGTCGAGCTCCTTGCAGGCCCGTATTATCCGGAGGGCTATTTCTCCCCTGTTTGCTATGAGTATTTTCGAGAACATTTTAGGCCGGTTCTATGAGGAATAAGGTCTGGCCGTATTCCACGGGTTGGGCGTTTTCAACGAGTTTTTCGACGATCTTGCCCTTTACCTCACACTTTATCTCGTTCATTAATTTCATGGCTTCTACGATGCAAAGGACCTGCCCCGGGGAAACCTCTGTGCCGATCTCCACATAAGGCGGCGAATCCGGCGAAGGCGATTCATAAAAGGTCCCGACCATGGGCGTTTTTACTTCAATATATTTTGACTCGGCCTCTGCCGCAGGCTGGGGCTTGGAGCCTTCCTCGGGCTGGGACGGTTTTGCCGCGTATTGCGCCGGCGCCATCTCTATCCTTTGTTCCACGCCGCCTTCAGGCAGTTTTTTTAATTTTACCCTTAGGCCCTCGCGCTCAATCTCTAGTTCCGTCAGGTTATTTTCATTCATCAGGGTGATTAATTCTTTTATTTCTTTTAGGTTCATCGGCCCTCCGTGTAATAAGGCAATTACACCCTTTCGATATATCCCCCCGTCCTGGTGTCTACCTTAATGGTGTCGTCCGTATTTATAAATAAAGGCACCTGGATAATTATGCCTGTTTCAAGCTCTGCCGGTTTTGTGCCGCCCTTGGAAGTATCGCCCCGTATCCCGGGCTCGGTGCTCTTTACCTTTAGTTCCACGAATAACGGCGGGTTGATTTTTACGATCCTGCCTTCATATATCGCCGCCGTTATTTCCATGTTGTCCTTAAGGAAATTGGCGGAAAGGCCAAGGGTTTTTTTATCCATGCTTATCTCTTCATATGATTCCTGGTCCATGAAATGGTAGCTGTCCCCGGAATGATACAGGTACAGCAATTGTTTGTTTTCAACGAAGACGTCTTCGATCTTTTCTACTTCCCGAAAGGTGCGGTCAATCACCGTATCCAGTTTTAAGTTTCTAAGCCTTGTCTTTACGAAGGCCCCGCCCTTGCCCGGTTTTATATGCTGGAATTCATCTACTATGTAAAGCTGCCCGTCCAGCTTTATGTACAGGCCTCTGTTTATTTCATTTGGGGATATCATCTGTTAAAACTTCGCATCCTTTCTCTGTAACCAGTACCATATCTTCTATCCTGACGCCTCCCACGCCCTCGATGTATATACCGGGCTCAACCGTAAATACCATGCCTGGCCTTAATAACTCTTCGCTTTTACCGTATATCCGGGGCAGCTCATGTATAGAAAGACCTACCCCGTGGCCTAGGCTGTGTCCGAAATTTTCGCCCCAGCCCTTTTTTGCTATATAGCCCCTTGCCGCCTCATCCAGGGCCCTGATGCTTGCGCCCGGCTTGACCTGCCTGATCGCCCGGTCCTGGGCCTCGATGCAGGCGGCATATATATCCCTTAATATCTTTTGTATTCTACCCAAAAAGAAAACCCGTGTCAAGTCGCAGTTGTAACAATTTAACCTTACGCCGAAATCTATCATGACATGGCCGTTTCTTTGAAGTGAGCGGCCGGTAACAGAGGCATGCGGCCTTGAGCTGTTTTCTCCGGCCGCCATTATGGTCTCGAAGGCGTTATTATCCCCGCCCGAGGTCCTTACCAGGTTATCCAGCAGCGCCGAAAGCCGTTTTTCTGTTATCCCCGGCCTGATTGCCTTTTTAAGACTTAATAGCGCCTTTTTAGCCGCTAAGATCGCTTTCTTTATTTCCGCTATCTCGCCCGCGTCTTTAATATTTCTTAATTCCTCTACCAGGAAGGTCAGCGGCGTAAACTTGATCTTTTCCGCATTCAGGAATTTGGCAAACCTTTCGCCGGCTGAATAGGAAAGATGATCCGCTTCAAAGCCAAGCGTTTTTACCCCGCAATCCTTCAAAACGCCCCTTAACGTGTCTTTAAGGCCTTTTTTTATTAATATCGTTTGAAAACCGACTATCTCTTCGGCGTCCTGCTTATATCGGAAATCGGTTATTATAAAATTACTATCCGGCGTGATAACAAGAGATGAGACATCCGTCTTGAATCCGACCAGATAATATATATTTACAGGATCGGTTACCCAAAATGAGTCTGCTCCCTTCGCCTTGAGACTGTTCTTTAATTTGATAATCCTGGCGCTGTCCATTATTTGTTTTTTTCTTTGGTAAGGTATATGGCCGCTTCAAGGCCGAGGATATAACTCATGACCCCGAAACCGCAGATCTGGCCTTTTGCGACCGAGGCGATGAGAGAGGTATGTCTGAATTCCTCCCTCTTATATATATTTGAAAGGTGCACTTCAACGCAGGGCACCGCGCTCGCGCTTATCGCGTCGCGTATGGCTACGCTTGTGTGCGTATAAGCGGCGGGATTTATGAGGATGGCGTCATATTTGCCTTTGGCGCCGCCGATGAGTTCAACTATCTCTCCTTCATGGTTCGACTGGACGGCCTTCAGGGTAATCCCTTCTTTTTTCGCGATGGCGCCCAGCTTGTCGTTTATTTCCTTTAGTGTAGCGGTGCCGTATATGTCCCGTTCCCTGTCGCCGAGCAAATTCAGGTTAGGGCCGTGAATCAAAAGAATCTTTTTCATTAATTCTCCTCCTATTTCTCCGCCTCATCAATAAGCATGACGGGTATGCCGTCCTTTATAGGGTATTTAAGCCCGCATTTGGGATTGGCGCATACAATCTTTTCGTTCTCAAGCCTTACGGCCGATTTGCATGAAGGGCACGCAAGGATGTCTAAGAGCTCCTTATCTATCATATGAAATTTCTCCCTTCCCTATACGATATTGTTTACTAAGAAGATAGATCAATCCTCCTAAAAGGCTGGCCGCGAGTGTAAAACCGTCCCAGAGTATGCTAAAGGCAAAAGCGCCTTCCTTTGTCATGAGGGGCCCAAACAAAAGCACAAAGGCCCCTTCCCTTACCCCAAGGCCGTTTATGGAAGGCGCCATGCTTACGGTGCTTATAATAGTGAGCAGTAGAAATACCATGAGGATGGGCACGTCAAAACCAAACCCTTTTACGAGAAGATATCCTGAATAAAAGACGCAAAACTGAAGGGCAAAAGATGCGAGAACCGCTTTAATGACAGGCCTTGGATGCCTTTTGTAATTATAAATAATGTCGTAAACGGATTTGATCTTATCCTCAAGTTTAAAACGGCGAAAAAGAGGTTTTAGAAAAGAGATGATCCTGGCCATCCTTTTGCTGAAGACAATAAAGAATATGGCGCCTGTGGCTGCGAGGCAGGCAATGACAAATGTCTTTATGGAGCCGGCATGAGGCGGCCTCTTAACGAAAATCGAAAGTATAAACATGGTTATGATGACCGTTGTCGTGCCCAGGATCCTGTCAAAAATAACCGTCGCGAGGCAAGCCAGCTTTTTGCCGGTTTTTTGGGAGGCATAAAAGGCCTTGACCAGGTCTCCGCCGATCGTAGTCGGCAGGAAATTGCTGAAAAACTGGCCGATCAGGGTTAACGACACGGCCTCTCTAAGGTTTACCATCAGGCGCTGAACGGCCATTATCAGCCTGAACCTGATGCCTAAAAGAAAGTAGCTAAAGAGAAAGAAGCCGAAGGCCGCGAAAAGCAGGACCTTATTTATTTTTTTTATGGTAAGTATGACCTGGCCCAGGCTCCCCCTCATTATCCATAAGAGGACAAGTATCAGCCCGATGCTTATTGCGCCGCGCAGGATATTAAATAGTGATTTTTTGTTCATCCGTCAATTGTTTTTCTTCCTTAAGCCCGCTCAGGCGCTGGATCTTTTCCTGTATTCTGGACAGCCTTTTTTCGGTCTCTTCGAAACAACCCTTGGAATTAGTGATGTGCTTTCCTAATTTTGAGAAATCTTCCGAGAATCTCTCGAAATCGCCTTTTAGCCTGTCCAGATTCGCGAGTATCTGCTGGGTGCCCTTTTCGACCGCCATTCCCTTAAGGCCCATGAGGATAACCTGCAGATAGGCGTAAAAACAGTTCGGCGAAACAGGGATAACCTTCTTGCTCAACGAATAATTGAATATACTGGAGCCCTCCGTGAACTTTTCGTCTTTTATTATGGTCTCATAATAGACGTTTTCCGCCGGTATATACATAAGGGCGAAATCAAACGTCCCTTCATCCGGCAGGATATACTTTGCGGAGATGTCGGTAATGTGTTTTTTAACGTCTGAAATAAAAAGTTTCCTCGCGGCCTTTTTTTCCTCTTCCGACGGGAGAGACAGCATCGCCTTGAAATTCTCAAGAGGGAATTTCGCGTCTATCGGGACGAACCTGTCCCGACCCACCTTTATGACGGCATCGACCTGATGGCCGCTCTTAAACCTGTATTGGACCTGGTAAAAATCCGTGTTCGGCATTACTTGTCTCAACAGGTCCTCAAGGAAAAATTCGCCCACCCCGCCCCTGATCTTTGGGGTGCGCAGGAGCTCCTGAAGGCTTGAAATATCTTTTCCTATCTCAAATATTTTAGTGCTCGCCTCATGGATCCGGCCGAGGTGCTCGCTTACGCTGCCTACCACCCTTACCGTATTATCGAGCCTTTCACCCAACACAGAGGTATTGTCCTTTAGCCGCTCGTTTACCTGCGTGATAAGATGATTGAGGCTGTTTTTAAAATCCGACCTGAGGGCCTCTATATCCTGCCTTAGCCAGGCAGCGGATTGTGACTGTGTCCTTGTATGCAAATACAGCAAGGCCAGGGCCGCCGCCACCGCTGTTAAAATTATAATTATGATCAATGCGGCTGTCATTTTGTCTTCCCCACGTATCTCATTCTGAGCTCATACAGTACCTGCTCGACCGCGTTTTTTTCATCCGGGGTCAGGTTATTCTTTGTCTTGCCCTGGAGCATCGATATAACGTCTATCACATACCTTGCCTGGCCCAGGTTTATCTCCTTCTTTTTTGTGACCGGATTTTCGACCTCACCCAGCGCGATAAGGCCCTCGATCATCAGGCTGGAAAGAAAAAGCCCAAAATTTATTTCCTGCGGATATTCTTCCTGCCCCGGCGAAGGCGTTTCCCCGCCTGTTTTTTCTTTGTCAACGGCCTCTTTCCAGGCCTCATCCACTTTTTTCTTTTTTTCCTCAAAATTTTCCATTTATGTCTCCGTTTTGATATATTTCTTAAGTATAGGAAGGGCTTCCTCGGCCGCCTCCTCGCCTTTTTTTATTATTACGGCGGCCTTGTTAAACGCCATCTGATCTATTGTATCCCCCAATTGCGGTTTTATTATTATGTCGGCGTGCACCGATTGATGTCTGGCAAGTTCTTCTCCCATTATCTGTATGGATTGCATGAGGATGCCAAGCATGTTGTTTATCTTTCCCTTTTTTACGCAGAAACCCGCGTCTACCGCTACAATGAAATCCGCGCCCAGTTTTTTCGCGATGGCAACCGGCAGATGTTGTTTCATGCCGCCGTCGATCATCAGCCTGCCGCCTATTTCTATCGGTTTAAAAATGCCGGGCAGCGAACAGCTAGCCTTTATTATCCTAGCCAGGTCGCCTGATGTAAAATAAAGTTCATTCCCCGTTTCAATATCGACGGTGGTTATGGCAAGTGGTATTTTTAAGTCATTGAATGATTTATTTTTTATCACCCGGCGGATTATGTTTTCAAGTTTGTTGCCTTCTGTCAGTCCCATTCGTGAGATTGTAATATCAAGGAGGTCCATGGCCGTGGTTTTAACGGCGGTCGCCTCAACCTCTTCAAGCGGCAGGTCCAGGCAATACGCCGCGCCTATAAGCGAGCCTATGCTTGTGCCGACGACCATATCAAATTTAAGGCCCTCGCGCTTAAAAACCTTTACTACGCCTAAATGGGTCACGCCCCTTGCGGAGCCGCCGCTTAATACCAGCGCTGCCTTCTTGTACGGTTTAAATATCCACATATTTATTTAATAATGATCCCCGCGTACCCTACGACGGACGAGTAATCGCCCGATGCGTCGCCGCTGGTCTGATACTTTACCAATTCCGCCGATTTTGCGCCGAGTTCCTTTGCCGCCGCAAGCATAACCGATACGGGCGCGTAACCGCACATGCTGATGTCGAACTTTTCCACTCTCTTTACCAGCTCTTCCTCATCCAATTTTAATATCGCCTCTATGGCCTTCATGTCTTTGGAATGCGCGTCTTCCTGCGACTCATAATGGGTCATGTCGCTTGAGGCTATGATCATCACGTCTTTTTTAGATTCCTTTACCGCCTTGGCAATCTCCCGGCCTATGGCCTGATAGATATGGCCTTTTGAGTATGAAATTATGATAGGCACAATCTTAAACGGCGATTTAAAATACTGCAGGAAGGGGAGCTGGACCTCTATGGAATGTTCATAGGCGTGCGCAAGGAAATCCTCTTCAAGAAATTCCGAGCCGCTAAGCAGGGCCTTTGCCAGTTTTACGTCTATGTCAATTTCGCCCTGCGGCATCACCCATGAGCCTTCGCTCATCAGGCTGTATGGCTTGCCCTTCCCCGTATGGTTTGGGCCGATAATTATGTAAGTGGGTTTCAGCTCTATCCTTGAATAAACGCTTCCTGCTACAGGGCCGGAATAGATATAGCCGGCATGAGGGGAAACAACGCCTATAGCATTGATCTTGTTTTTCGGTTTTTCAATGAAGCCGTAGACTTGTTTTTCAACGGCCTCCGCCGTTAAAGGGTAAAATTGTCCCGCGACCGCCGGATTTCTTTTCATATTTTTTCTTGACCTTCCATGGTGAGCAGCACGTATGAGTAATTATTCAAATATTTTTTTGCCGCCCTAAGCGCGCATTCTTTCGTGATGTGATTTATCCTCTCCTCGTATTTCAGGTAATTATCATAACCCAGTCCGAAGAGCTCATTAAGCGATACCTCGGCCGCTATATCCGCTGTTTTCTGAAGGCGCATACCGCGATGGCCGATTAATTCGCTTTTTGCCGACCGCAATTCTTCATCGGAAATACCTTCCCGTGTAAAAAGTTCTATTTCCTTAAAGAGTTCGTCCCTCGCGAGAGCCAGGTTCCGGTTGGTCGTGCCTATATAAAAAACTATCATGCCGGGCTCTATACCCGGTATGGAAACGGCGTCAAGGGCATAGGCGAGTCCCCGCTCTTCCCTTATCGTTTTCGAAAGGCGGCCGTTTATGCCTGACAATGCCGAGCAAAGGACCTCCATAATGTATTTGTCGTGGTTATAAATAGTTGTTCCGGGATACCCAAGCAGGATTAGCGATTGTTCTTTTTCTATTTTTCTTTTAAGCGCCCTCGGCCTTGCTCTCTTTGTGTCCTTTTGCGGCCTTATGACCGGGGCCGGTTTTTTTACGGCCTTTTCAAACAAGGCGGATATCTTTTGCGCCGCGGCCTTCCCGTCTATATCGCCTGATACGGCGAGCACCATATTCGCGGGGCAATAATACGTATTGTAATAATTCAGGATTTCATTTCTTGAAATTTGGCTTATGCTGGAAGGCCTGCCCAAAAGAGGCAGCCTGTAAGGGCTGTTATTAAATAAGGTGTACTTCAGGGTCCTGATTCCCGATTCGTAAATATCGTCATCAATTGATGATATGCCGGCAAGGATAACGGCCTTTTCTCTTTGTATCTTATCAGCCGCAAACAGCGGATTTTCGACGCAATCCGCGAAGGTCTCGGAAAGCATGTTAAAATCGCCGCTTAGCCCGTCCGCGGAAATACTGAATGTATTGCCGCCGCTAACAGAACTTATATCTCCGCCGGCGCCCTCGACTTTTGAGAAGATTTGCTCCTCTGCATTCTTTTTAGTCCCTGTTAAAAGGGTCTCCGAGACAAGGTTCGCTATGCCGTTATCATTGAAGTTTTCCGTTCGAAGCCCGCCGAGCCCAAACGCGCTTAAAGAAACAATGGGCAGGTTATGATCCTCAAGGATAAAGACCCTTAAGCCGTTTTTAAACTCAAACCTTTCTATATTTGCGGCGTCTTTGGCTTTTTTAGAGGCCTTTTGTCCGGCCGCGGCCGGTTTTGCCGATTGCGGCGGAACGAGCATGACGGTAGTAAGGGCTTCATCTCTAAGATATTTCCCTGCTACCCGCCGGACGTCTTCGCGGGTTACCGCCTTTATGCCTTCCACATATTTTTTCGAAAAATCGTAGTCGCCGGTAAGGGCTTCGCCTTCTATCAGGTCTGATGCCCTCTCTTCCACCGTTTGGCGCGAAAAGATATAAGAACTAAGGACCATGTTCTTTGCCTTATTTAACTCATTATCAGGCGCGAATTTTACCTTCAGGATGTTAATCTGTTTCCGAATCTCGTCTATCGCCTGGTTCGACATCTCATTTTTTAGGACCGCGTTTATCAGAAAAATGCCCGGGTCCTTTGGTGTGTAGTTGGAGCAGTCGAGCGAATAAACAAGCTGCCTTTCCCTGCGCAGGGATCTTGATAATCTCGAATCCTCGCCGCTTCCAAGAAGCATCGAGAGCACATCCAGGGCAAACAGGTCTTTGTCCCTTATGCTTACGCTGTGATAACCCATTGCAAGATAACAAAGGTTTACCGCGCTTTCTTCTTTGATTTCGACCGCCGCTATCTGGCGGGGTTCGACCTTCGAAGGGACGCCTGAAGGCGAGACACGCTCTATCTCGCCGAATAATTTATCGGCCTGCTTGTAGGCCTCTTCAGTATCGATGTCGCCGACGACAGCGAGCAGGATATTATCAGGGATATATTTCGTCTGATAGTATTTTACAAGGTCTTCCCTCGTCAATTTCTTAAAGAGATCCTCATACCCTATAACGGGAAGCCTGTAATTATGGGAGCGGAATACATTTGACCACAACAACTGTGAAAGGCGGCGGGCAGGGTCATCGTTGTCCAGCCGAATTTCTTTCAGTATGACCTCCCGTTCCTTTTCCAGTTCTTTAGGATCAAAAAGGGATTCTGTGAGGATTCCTTTCAGGATCTCCAGGGCCTCATAGGTCCTGGCCGAAGGCACGATAATAACTACGTCTGTAGAGTCGTATGAGGTAAAGGCGTTTATGTAGCCGCCCTGCGATTTTATCTCTCTTTCGATAGTCCCCGGCATGGGCCATTTTGAGGTTCCTTTAAACAGCATGTGCTCGACAAAATGAGAAATGCCGGTTCCCAGATAACCGTCTTCTGTCGCGCTGCCGGTTTTGATGCGGGCCTGGATGGCGGTAAGCGGAGCCTTGTGCGACTCCTCTATAAGCGTCACTATGCCGTTTTTTAAAAGGCTCTTTTTTACCTCATCAGCGGAACCTTTAGGAAGGGTAAAAAAAATAAAAAGGCCCGCCGCGAAGGCGATCATGATAAACCGGCGCATTAAAACCCTTTATCTGTAATCTCTTTTCCTGTTTGACCTGGCTTCCCTTTGCTTTCGGCGTCTCCGCTCGCTCGGTTTCTCGTAATGCTTCCTGGCCTTCAGCAGCTTAATTATTCCATCCCGTTCAATCTTTTTCTTAAATCTCCGGAGAGCCTTTTCAAATGGTTCGCCCGCGCTAATCTCCACCCGGGACATTAATCTCCCACCTTTCTTTCATGATTTTAAGATAATAATATATTATACTTGGATAGTAAGGGATTGTCAATAAGAGGTTTTAAAAAGGCCCGCCTGGGCGGTTATCTATGCTTGAATATTATGGGCAGGTTGAACGAGATCTGTTTTTGAGGCAGGCCTTTTGGGAATGGTTTAAACGGCGAGTTATTTTTTATGCTTTCAAATGAGAGATAGCGAAGTTGTTCGTCCTTTGAGGATTTCGCGTCAATGATTCCAAGGTTCGCTATTTCGCCGGTTTTATTCAGCGAGAAGCTTACGAACACATCCCCTTCCTCATATGAGGCGGTGTAGTTGCGTTTTAGAAATCGCCGTATCTGCTCCCTTAAGTAGCGGTAATAGCTTACGCATTCGGGCGTATTCGGCAGGGTCGTTCCGGGTATGGATTCGGGAATTACGTTCAGTTTATTTAAGGCGGCAGGCTGCTCTACGGCCTTTTGCGCCGGCTTGTCCGCCGCCCTTTCTGTTGCCGCCGGTTTAGGCGGCGGCGGGGTCTCCGGTTTTGCCGGCGCTTCCGCCTGTTTGACCGTCTGCCTCGGCCTCTCTGCCTTTAGGGCCGCGGATGATTTTTGTTCTATTGGCGCCGATTTGTAATAATTGACCTGCGGTTCGTTTACGGTTTTATTAGGGAATATGAGGCCTATGTTACCAAAAGGGGTAAGTATGAAAAAGTGGCTTACAAAAGAAATGAAAAGCGCGGTCCTTAGGTTCATGCCTTCTAATAGTTTATCATATGCGGCGTGCTATTAAAAACTAATTTTTACTCCCGCCAGAAACGATGTCCCGGGCATTGGGTAATCCTCTTCCTCCTGATAGTCCTCATCAAGGATGTTATTCACAGTCAGGTTTATCTCGCCGTGTTTTGTAACCTTATAAGAGATGCTTGCGTCCGCGACAAAATAGTTTTCAAGGAACCTTGAATTATCGTCGGTGGTATAACGCTTGCTCAGGTACCTGCCCGTCAGATAAAAATTCCACCTGTCCTTAAGGTTATAATTTATGCTTCCTTTGTATTCATGCCTCGGCCGGTATAATAGCCATTTATTTGTGATCTCATCTATGGCCGAGAGCCGCGTATAATTAAGGTTCAGCTTGAGGCTGTCGGTAACCTGATAATTCAAATTGACCTCTGTCCCTTTTGTTACGGCCCTGTTTACGTTTGTCGGCCGCCACCAGAAGTCGCTGCCCATGGTCCAGGCTATCATGTCCTTAAACTTATTATAGAAATATGTGACGTCCGCCTCCGCCTTTTCAAAAACGAACGTCCCGATGCCTATCTCTTGTGAGGTCGCGGTCTCCGGCTTCAGGTTTGGGTTTCCTTCAACGCCCCCGAACACGCCCCAATCCTCCTTTGGCCAGTACAGGTCATTAAATGTCGGCGCCCTGAAGGCCCTTGCTATCAGGCCGTGCGTCTTTATTTTATCGAATAACCACCACGCGAAACTTGCGCTTGGGCTCGTCCTGTTCCCGAAATTTGAATAATCATCCGTCCGGAGCCCGCCCTTGAGAGTAAGATCGTCGTCAAACATTGTTAATTCGGTTTCGATATACGCCGCCTTGAAGTTATAATCATGCTTTGCGCTCGCCGAGCTATTAAGGTAATTTTGCTGGCCGCTTACACCGAAACTTGTGCGGAAGATATCAAACCAGGCCTGGGATAGCTGGACATCGGCGCCGTAAACCTTGGTCTGGTTTGTTGTTTTACTGAGAAGAGGCGAAAGCGATTCGATGAATTCCAGCCTGTCGAGATTCTCGTAAATTTTTAAGAGGACTTTTGAATCCTGCCAGCAGGCGCCTTCCCAGGTAAGGTCCATATAATCCTTCCACTGTTCCTGCCTGTCGTCGAGGTCGGGGTCGCTGTTTCTTCCCGGCGTCCCTGCCTCAGACGCGAGATAACCCGTCTCTAAAGTAAGGCGGTTGTCATTATTTATGTCATACCCTAATTTTACGTTATAATTGGACTGCTCATAATCGGAATTGTCCCTGTGGCCCTGGGACTCGATGCGGTTTAAAGATATAAAATAATCAAACGCGCCCGGCTTCCAGCCGTGGGCAATATCGCCTTCAAATGTAAAGAAACTTCCGGCCTTGGAGTTTACCTCCGTAAACATCTTCTCCTTGCCGGATTTCGTTATTATATTTATTACGCCGCCGACCGCGTTGGCGCCATAGATGCTTGCGGCAGGGCCTCTTGACACCTCTATCCTTTCTATATTGTTAAGAGGTATGGTATTGTGGTCGGTCTCTCCGTCCCTTGGCGTATTTACCGGCCGTCCATCTATCAAGGTAACCACCTGTGAGCTTGATGCGCCCCTGGTATGGACAGATTTTGTAGAGCCGTAAGAGCCGTAATTTAAGATGTTTATCGACGGCAGTGTCTCAAGTATCTGCGTGATCTCGGTCGCGCCGCTTTTGGCGACCTCGCCTTGATCGACTACTGAAACATCTACCGTGCTATTTTTGTAAGATTCCTCATACCTCGATGGAGTAACTATGATTTTCTCAAGATTCATTCCGGTGTCATCCGCGTACGCGGCCCCTAACCATACCACCATAGACCATAGACCATAGACTATAGACCATCGACCCTTTTTCACCTATTTTTCTCCTTTCGGAACCAGAAATATATAAGGCTTTTTCGAAACTGGATTTTCCCCGACTACCACAACGGTCTTATAAATCTCTTCGATTATCTCATAGGTTAGCACCTCTTTAGGCGCCCCCTGCTCTCTTATCAAGCCCTCATTCATAAGGATCAGCCTGTCGCAGTATTCCGCGGCAAGGTTTAAGTCATGCAAGACGCAAATTATCGTAAGGCCTTCCTCTTTTGTCAGCCTTTTTAAGAGGTCAAATATCTCTATCTGGTGGCTTATATCAAGGTGTGATGTCGGCTCATCAAGGATTAACAGCCCTGGCTCCTGGGCAAGGGCCTTTGCTATTATTACCCGCTGCCTTTCGCCGGCGCTAAGCTCATTTATGAGCCTTTTTGCCAGGCCGCCGGTGTTTGTCAAGTCCAGGCAGCGCGCGACCGCTTTAAAATCGGCCTCTGTTTCTCTCTTAAACCGCTTTATATGAGGGAACCTGCCCATCATTACGATATCCTTCACAAGGAATTCAAAAATTATTAACGTATCCTGGGGCACCACCGCGATCGAGCGCGCCGATTCATTTAATGAAATTTTATATATATCCTTGGCATCGTAATAGACATGCCCCGCGGACGGCCGCATGGCCCTTGAAATAGTCTTTATTAAAGTGGATTTTCCCGCGCCGTTTGGGCCTATTATTCCGATAAATTCTCCTTTGTCGACGGAAAAATTTAGGCCCTTGATTACAGGCCTTGAGGAATATCCTGACGAGAGATTTTCTACCTTAAGCAGCGTCATCTTTGTTTCAGCCTTCTCGATTTCCGCAATAAAAACAGGAAAAACGGGCCGCCCAAGAGGGCGGTTACCACGCCTATGGGTATTTCGATAGGCGGCATGACTGTCCTTGCCAGGATATCGCTTATCACAAGAAAAAGGGCGCCGAGTATCGCGGAGGCCGGCAACAATCTTCTATGCGTCGGCCCGACAAGCGACCTTGCGATATGGGGAACGATGAGGCCCGCAAAACCTATAAGCCCGCATGCCGAAACAAGGCCGGCGGTAACAAGCGAAGTTACGACAAACAGGATGCCTTTTACCCGCTCTGTGTCTATACCCAGATGCAGGGCCTCTTCCTCCCCTATGCTTATCGCGTCCAATTCCCGCGAATAAAAAAAGAAGATAATAATGCCGCAGATCGTCATGATGGATACAGCGGCCAGAAGTTTTATATCGAATATTTGCAGGTTCCCTAACAGCCACCACATGGCGTCATGCAGCACGGGATTCCTAGCTGTTGCCATAAGAAACAATATTAGGCTTGAAAATATGATATTTATTACGACGCCCGCTAAAAGCAGGTCCTGTATCGGTATCTTGCCCCCAAACCTTGAAAGGTTGTAGACAAGGAATATCGTGGCTGCCGCCCCTATAAACGCGGGGATGGGTAAAAATATGACGGTGCCGGCCAGGGCCGCAAATAAGACGGCGCCAAGCCCTGCCCCGCTTGAGATGCCCAGAATATACGGCTCGGCAAGAGGGTTCCTTAAGAGCGCCTGAAAAACCGTTCCGCATATCGCGAGGCCCGCGCCCGCGACTATCGCCAGCAATATGCGTATAAGTCTTAAGAAAAAAATCTTTCTCGCTATCTCATCCTGCGTCGGGGCCGAACCTGCGCCAACCGCGCCATAAATCCTTTCGTGTATTTTTTCGATGCCATCAACGATCCTCGGGCCGGGTCTTAAAAATATATTTGGGTCTATGCCGGCGATTATATTTTTATTTCTGACCGCGCTGACTTCCTGCCAACCGATCCTTTTGGCCGTCGCGTTTTGCGTATTTTTTTGGTTCCTGCTCATATAACCAAGGATTATGAAATCAGGGTCTTCCTTAATTATGAATTCCTGGTTGATCATGGGATACAGCATGTTTATTGTTCCGGTAATATTTATGGCGCCGGCCCTTGTTATTACCTCATCGACCAGCGAGCCCTTTCCGCATGAAGTAAGCGGGTCGTCCCAAATCTCGCAGTATACTTTTTTTCTTATCTTTATATTTTTTGTTTTCTCATTTATTACACCGAGTCGGGCCTTCATCCGGTCTACCAGCGCCTGCGCGGCCTCTTCTTTTCCTACAAGCCCTCCTACGGCAAGGATATTTGAGAATATATCATCGATACTCTCCGCGTTGAGCGCCACCACGTTAAGGCCGGCGCTCTTTAGACCGGAATTTAAAGGATTGCCTTCAGCGCCGACGCTGAATACGTAATCAGGCCCGAGGGAAAGGATTTTTTCCGTATTTACCGTAGTAAGCGAGCCTATCTTTAATATCTTCTGTGTTTCTTTTGGATAGTCGCAGTAATTTGTAATACCTATAATATTTTTTTCATCAAGGCCGATGGCAAAAAGGATCTCGGTTATATTGGGGGCGAGGGAAACTACTTTTATTTCATGGCCGGAAGCGGTGTGAGCCCAGATAAAGAAGGCCATAAAAAAAGGGGTTAATCTTTTTATCCTTAGAGCGTCCATAGAATATATATTCCAAAAAGCGCGATTACCTCGGCCAATTCGTTTACGGCGCCTACAGTATCCCCTGTCATGCCGTCGATACGTTTTTGAGCGTATTTAATCGCCATAAATATCAATAGTGAAACAAGGCAAAATACCAGGATCCCCTTTGGAAACCATCCGACGATTGAAATCATGACAGTAAGCGCGGTAGCTAAATAAAAGACTTTTTTTGCGATATTTCCTATAAATGGCCTGCCTGTGCCTGAACCTTCCCTTGCATAACTTGAAAAAGCCGCCGCGGCCACCTGACCCCACCTGCTTAAAGTGCACATGAGGATAAGCGCGGTATCTTTAAGATGGACGGGTATCGCGTTTAAGAGCTCATATTTCGCTAATATAAGGAGGATGAGGCCGATTACTCCCATGGAGCCAATCCTTGGATCTCTCATAATATCCAACACTTCCTTCTTATTTTTAAACTTTGAGCAGAATCCGTCGATTGTATCGGCAAACCCGTCTAAATGCATGGCGCCGGTTATAAGGACAAGAAAAATGACCAATCCGAGGTTTACAATCCTCTCCGGCAGGAATTGCGCGAGTATGGTGTTTATTAAAATAAGGATAAATCCGAGGAAAAATCCGACCAGCGGGAAATACAGCGTTGAATCGGCGAGCGACTTATCATTCTCCGGCAAATCCCGCGCCACCGGTATTTTCGTCAGGAACCCCAACGCTATCAGAAACCCTCTCATCCCTTATTAATCCCTATTAATCCTTATCTATCCTTATCATTGCTTTTTTTGAGTCGAAACCTTCGCCTCTTTAAACGTCGCCATCTCATTATAAATCTTCACCCCTGCCTCGATGACGCCAATGGCGACCGCGGCGCCGGTCCCCTCACCAAGCCTCATCTCAAGGTCCAGGATGGGTTTAAGCCCCATATGCTCCAGCACCGCCTTATGCCCTTTTTCCCGTGACATATGCGCCGCGAATATGTAATCCTTCGCTTTTGGGGCCAGTTTACAGGCAATTAGCGCCCCTGCCGATGAAATAAATCCGTCCATGGCTACGGGGATAGACTTGCTTGCGGCTGCAAGGATAATCCCACATATACCGCCTATTTCATATCCTCCTACCTTTGAGAGTATATCAATAGGGTCTTCCGGATCGGGTTTGTTTAATTTCAGGGCCTGTTCAATGATTTTTACCTTTAATTTAAGCTGATCATCGTTTAGGCCCGTTCCAAGGCCGGTTAATTCCTGGCAGGGCCTGCCTGTGATTACCGTCGCTATAGCGCTGCTGGCTGTAGTATTGGCGATGCCCATGTCACCGGTGCCGACTATATCGATCGCCTGTTTGTTGAATTCCTCTTCAAACACCTCTATGCCGGCCTCTATTGATCTGATAGCCTCTTTGCGCGTCATGGCGGGCCCTTTCGCCATATTTTTCGTCCCATAATTTATTTTTTTATCTTTAAAACCTATGAGCTTTGAGCTATGAGCTGTGAGCTGTTTCGCTATTCCCATATCTACCACGATTACCTCCGCCCCCACATGCCTCGCCAACACATTTATCCCTGCCCCGCCGCTTATAAAATTTGCGACCATCTGGCAAGTTACTTCCTGTGGGAAAAGGCTGACTCCTTCGCAAGCGACGCCATGGTCCCCCGCCATGGTAAATATTACCTTTCGCCCAAAAGAAGGTTTAAGATTTCGTGTTATGCCCGCGACTTTTTTGGCAAATTCCTCGAGCCTGCCCAGGCTGCCCCGTGGTTTTGTGAGGTTATCCAGTCTCTCCTGCGCCTGGGCCATTATTTTTTCATCAATAGCCCTTATTCTCCCAATCGTCTTCTCAATCATGCGTCATTGCGAGCCCCCAAAGCTCCTGTTCGTGTCATTGCGAGCCCCGAAGGGGCGAAGCAATCCCTATTTATCCTTCTTTATCCCTATTAATCCCTATACCGGAATCCTTATTTCAGCCGGACTGGCAACCCCGCCGTCACCAGATACACCTCATTCGCGGCCTGCGCTAAGAGCTGATTCACCGCCCCGACAATATCCCTGAATTCTCTCCCCGCCGCCGTCTCCGGCACCACACCCCCTCCAACCTCATTCGCCACAATAAATATTTTTTTATTTATCTCTTTAAGGCGGGCAAGCAGCTCTTTTATATTTTTTATTATCTCTTTCTCTTTATAACCGTCCATCATCAGGTTGGAGACATAAGTCGCCATGCATTCTATAAGGACGCCGTCGCATGAATTTGTGATTTTTTTTAGGTGAGGAATCAGGTCGTTTTCAATCTCTATCGTTTTCCAGGTTCCTGGGCGGGTCTTTTTATGCTGCTCTATTCTTAGGCGCATCTCATCATCGCATGCGGGGGCGGTTGCGATGTAGGTTACATCTTTACATTCTTCCCCGGCAAGCTTTACGGCCAATTTACTTTTTCCGCTTCGCGCGCCGCCTAATATTAAAACTATTTTATTCATTATCCTTATTAACCCTTTTTTTTCCTTCTTAATCCTTCTTTATCCCTATTAATCCTTATCTATCCTTATCAATTCCTATCTATCCTTATCCTTTCCATTCTTTCTCCATAAAATAAAAAAACCCCGACTTTATTGGTCGGGGTTTCACCCATTCTTCAAGCCCTCTCCACGAGACTTTCTTTTACTTACAGGCAGGTCTTCTGGTTTACGTATCCTTCTACTCTTCCGCGCCTTCCCATCCCAGCTAATTTGGGGCAGTGGCATCTTGCGGAATTTCGTCCACGCTTACAGCGGCGGGTCCACGACGGCATCTCACCGTCTTCCCTTAACCTGTAAAAATCAAATTGTCATTTACTACTACCGCATTATAACTATCTAAAAAAATATGTCAAGCGTAATCTTCTTAATCCTTCTCTACCCCTATCAATCCCTCTTTATCTTTTTTTATCCCTATTAATCCTTATTTAAGCATTAAAACCCAATCTTTATATTAACGCCGTATTCCGTCGTCTTATTATGCGGTTCATATCCGACATCCACGATTACGCCTGAATAGGTAATCGCTGTTTTATCGGAGTCGCCGATGTTCCAATACCTGATGAAAGGCTCGATTATAAGGTCCGTCTTAAGTCCTTTTTTAACAAACCTCGCCGATGCCCTGACCCCATATCCGTTCCTTTGTGTATTTTCAAGATCGTTGTAGCCCAGCGAAACGTCGCTTAAATGGCTTATCTGCCAGCCTCGCCAGAAAATATCGTATTCAATGATGGAGCCGACAGACCAGGTTTCGTTTAAGGCTGCCTCCATATCTATTCCCACAGGGCTGTAAAAATAATTTGATTCCCTTTCATAACCGCGGTGGCCGGTAGTGGTGGTGCCCCTTGCGTCATCGTATAGGTATCGGTATGCCGCTCCGGTGTATGGCGTGAATTTGAATTTGTTTTTCGCCGGCGTGACAAGCCCCAGCAGTCCCCTGCCCTCCAACATTACATCGCTAAGACCGTCCATGCTGCCTGTTGACGTCGAGGTATAATCTACTTCTCCAGAGCTAAAAAGGCCTTCCGCCTTGAGCATTAATTTTTTATTATAATACGCGTACGAGCCATTGAGACCATACATGATGCCCTCATTTTTCATAAAATCAGGCTCTTCATATTTTATATAAGATACCGCAGTGCCGATATCTCCGGAGTATCTCGCCGCCGCCTGGCTGTAATTAATAAAAATCAAAGCGACTAAAAAAGAAAAAACACAAACAACGCTTTTTTTCATTTATCCTT
>JAQURK010000016.1:21373-26668 GCA_028715645.1 Candidatus Omnitrophota bacterium
TATTTTATATAAGATACCGCAGTGCCGATATCTCCGGAGTATCTCGCCGCCGCCTGGCTGTAATTAATAAAAATCAAAGCGACTAAAAAAGAAAAAACACAAACAACGCTTTTTTTCATTTATCCTTCTCTATCCTATTTTTCCCCTATCTATCCCTCTTTATCCTTTTTTATCCCTATTAATCGGTCCAGTTTCTTAAGATTTTGTTTCAAATCCTGATTATCCGGCGCAAGTTTCAAGCCCTTTTCCCAAACTCCTTTCGCTTCCCCGAAGAGGCCCTTCTGCGCGTATATGGCCCCCAGGTTGATATATGTATCCAAATACTCACGCGACAATTCGATGCATTTTTGGTACATTGCAATTGCCTCATCAATGCCGCCCATTTTATCATAAGCCCTTGCTAAATCAAAATAAATATTAGGGTTTATTGATTTAAGCGCCAGCGCCTTTTTGTACAAATCAATGCTTTCCGAGGCCCGGCCCGTATCGTTATATAAGTTGGCCAGATAATAATAAGGTAAATAATCGTTTGGAGATATTCTTATCGCTTCTTTAAAAATATTGATGGCTTTGCTTGTTTCACCCTTTTTTTGGTACGCGTACCCTAAATTAACATAGGCATCTATATAATCTTTTTTTAATTCAATAGCCCTGTTAAATTCCGGAATAGCCATGTCATCTGCTTTTCTCTCTCCGTAAACAGAGCCAAGGTTAAAATGCGCCCTTGAACTGGCAGGATTGAACTTTAAAATATGTTTATATAGCGTCTCCTTGTTTTTCCAGACGGTATTTTGCTTAATGGTAAGAACGGCCAGCGCTGAAAGGATGATTGACATCAATATGGCGAAATTTCTTTTTTTCGGAAAATAGCTTGTAAGCGCTAAAAACAGGCCTATGGATGGCAGGTAAAGCCAGTGTTCCGCTATAAAAGCGTTTATCGGAAGGATACCCGCGGTGGGTATCAATGCTATCAGAAACCACGATAATCCAAAACTTGCCGCCTTTGATTCCTTTGGCGGCCTAACGGCGAGTATTATAAATATAATTAATAGGACTAATGAAATCCAGATATCCGGCTCAAATAATGACCCGCTGATATTCAGTTGGCGCTCCATATGCAATCCGAAGGGAAAAACAATAAAACCAAGATAATGAACGAAGGCCTTACAGGAAATTACAATCCTTGTAAATAATGGACCGGCAGAGCTTGCAAACGGCGCTTGCAGAAAATCAAATAAATACGAACGGGTAAGAAGATAGATTATCGCTGTCAGAAAAAAAATCCCCAGAAATAACGGCCTTTTCTTGCCTTGGGTATTTTTGTCCAGGAGACAGTAAACTAATAAAATTACCGGGAATATCAGGCCGGCCTCTTTAGATAAAAATGCCAGGATAAAGGCGCATAATGAAAGTATATATCTGAGTTTGATAAATGAAATAAATGATATCAATAAAAAGAGCGCCACTAACGGATCTGCCCTGCCCGAGATATAAGTAACCGCTTCAGTTTGCACCGGATGTACTAAAAAAAGCAGCGAGGTAAATAGAGCGGCAAAGCGGATCTTGATAAGATATTGCGCCAGCAGATAGATTAAAATAGCGTTTGCGATATGGATCAGGGTATTTGTCAGGTGGTATCCGAATGGGTTTAACTTCCAGATAGAATAATCCGCCAGATAGGTTAAGGACTGGATTGGCCTGTAAAAAGTGCTATCCCCCCAGCTTCCCGCAAAAAGATTCGTACTAAAAATTTTACCAATGTAGTGCCAATCCTTTATGAAAATATTATTTACTATAAGATAATCATCATCCCAGACAAATTCATTGCCGAAAGAATTCGCGTATACGAAAACGCCTATAATTAAAATTATTAAAATATTTGCAAGATGCTTGGCGGGATCAATCTTGGGTAATACAGCGCTCATATTTATTAGCGATATGCTTCTTTTCGATGTTTAACGCGATATATAAGTATCTCTTTTGATTTGTTATTGATGCGATATAGCACTCTATAATCCCACAATCTTATTCTATATCCCTCGTCATTTGTGAGTTTAATCACGCCATAAGGACGCGGATTATCGGCTAGGCGGAGGACTTTACTTTTTATCGCGGTAAAAACCTTATGCGGTAGCGCATCAAGATCTTTTTGGGCTGCCGGAAGGATTCTCAATTTATACATTAACCCGCCCGTTTCCTAAGATATTCGCTAAAATCCACGGCCGCCGCTTCCTGGCTGCGCAAATTCTTGAAGTCAAGAAGATCTTCCGCGAGCTCCTCTCTGGCCAACTGCTCCCTAAGCGCTTTTTCAACAAAAAACCCCTGCTTTATACCATGAGCAAGGCAGAATGCCTTTATCATTTTTATGATGTTGCTTTCTATTTTCACAGCATATGATATTTTTGCCATCTTTCCCACCTCCATATTAAGTATATATGATACGATAGATATTGTCAAGAAAAAAGTTTTAAAAAGTAAACTTTTATATTTTCTGGCGTAGTTAACCTTAGATGCGGGATTGCGGCGTAAGCGGTCGATAGTCCATAGTCAATAGTCCATAGTAAGAGTATTGTCAAGATTATAAGGGTTAATTTTTTCATTTTAACTTACATCCAGTTTTTATTTTGTTGATTATTGCAACCTGACCCTCTATCTTTTCTCCATTTTGAATTTGGTTTTGTTGATTGTTGAGACCTGACCCTTTATCTCTATTGCGGTACAGGTGGTAATGCGGTTACTGCAGGTTTTGGCGTTTCAGATGGTTGAATTATATTCGTTGTAGTTTTTGTCTCTTTCTTTTTAAAGGCAGAGTCTGGAAATGGCCCAGTTAAGTATTTAATAAGATTAAATAACTGTTTATCGCTATTTGGACTCCAATTGGTGTTGAGGCCGTTGTTAGTATACCACAAGATAGCGCCGTCATTTGCGTCCACGAATGCAACATGCATTATGGTAGCTGAGGTTTGAGGGATAGGCGTTGCCACAACTCCTACAAGTAGACAGGCTACCGTAAAGACCGTGCTTTTTACTACATCCTTGGCAATTTCACCTGCGCTTTTTTGCAGCCCTTCTTCTTTTATGAATATAAGCATATCGCAGCCAGCCAGATCAGCAAATGTATTCACCTCTGATCCTAAGGTATATGTAAACTTTGGCTGTTTGCGTTTTGATATATCAATAACTGTTTTATCAAACAATTTTCTTACGTTAAAAAGAGATGTTCTTAAATCGGGATTTGCTTGAAGGTTATTTTCACTGAGATCTATTTTTTTATAATGTACCCTTTTTCAGAAAAAATCTTTTCAATTGCGCCAATTGTCACACCTTCCATCTTGGCGGATAGATCATCCAATCTTTTTTTATCTCCCTGAAAGGTTAGGACATACGCATCTACCTCCGGTGCCATTAAAGCTGCGCTGGCGATATTCTTATGTCTTTCTTTAAACTCCGGGTGCATCTTATATGGCGTAGCGCATCCGGTTATATTAAGCAGTAGTGCTAAGACTACAAGATATTTAACTCCCACATTTGATAAAAGCTTCATTTTTTAGCCTCCTTTTCTTCTGCACAATTAATTTTTTTTATTAAATTATCAACATATCTCTTGTCATCCGGGTTAGGGTTAAGTTCCAAATATTTGTTAAGATTTAATAGCGAGGTTTCTTTATCCTTTTTCTGATAGTAAAGAAAACCCAACCCTTTATAGGCAGTGGTATAGCTCGGTTGGCATTCAATACATGTCGTATATTCCTTTATTGCCTCATTACGCCATGCATCTTCCGGTTCCTCTGGCTTGGCCCCTTTATTTAGCTCCTTCCAGGTCTTATCGTTTAATTCGTATTTCAGTCTGTTTTTGTCCTCTGCTTTGAGTCTGTAAATTTCACCCGCCAGATAGTGAGCTTTTGGATTATCTGGAAAATTATCCAACACCCATTGTATATTGTCTTTTGCATGTTCGAGGCGATCCATTTTTATATTTAGATCGGCGTTATATAACTTAATTGAGGCTATATTATTCAGAAATTCATCAGCATGGATATTCCCCTCTGTTTTATTATTATAACGTTCTGATATTATTTTGCTCAATTGCCCCACTCTCCATTTATTGGTTGGATGGTTCATAAGGAAGAAGATCTCGGGGCCGGTCTGATATTTTTCTTTTTCGGCAATAAATATATTAATAAGACTCGCCGACTCTCTTGGGTCATACCCTTCCTCGCTTGCCCAAATTATTCCATCCCTGTCAGCCCTTGCCTCAATTTCTCTGGAATATCCCGTGATTGCTGAAACATGCAGAAGCATAGAGCCTATCTGAGCAAGGTCTCCTAATATGCCAAAAAAGACCTGCGTTGGGGTAAGGATTACATCAAATATTTTGGCGGACGCTACTTTATTATGATAATCATGCGTATGATAAGTGCTATCTTTATTGACTACATGCGAGATTTCGTGGCTTAACAGAAAAGCCAATTGTGCCTCATTGTGCAATCTTGCAAGTGCGCCGGTGTGTATATAAATAGAACCATTTGGCAGCGCAAATGCGTTCACTGTCGGCTCGCGTATTATTTTAATGTTGATGTTATTTTCTTTTGGCAGGTTTGCGCCGGCGGACAAGTCTTGGGCAATTTTATTTATATAAGTTACAACAGTCTCATCATGATATAACGCGCCGCGCTTATAAATAATGTCTTCGGCCTTGTTAGATTCAATTACCAAATCATTTTGTAATTTTACCAGATTTGAAGGCAAAGGTTTGAGTGAGGTAATGTTTTCCGCAAAGGAAAGCGAAGCACAAAGAATTATTAGGCTAAAAATCAACGTTTTTTTAGCATTCAAGAAGCTGTTTCCCTTTTTGTATTTTACCATTGTAGAGCTATTGCTTGTCTTACATTATTTGTATATGTAAAGTTTTCGTTACGACCAAGTTACCTCTATTGGCTTTTATAGTAATGTCGAACTTTTCTGATTTTGTTGGTTGATAATAGTAGATATATCCATAGATGCTGTCCTGGGCTCCCCCGTCAGGATATATATACTTATGTGCACCTTCTGGTAAACCTGTTATCTCTAAAGTATCTGCATGTTCCGCAGTAACGATTAGAGCGAGATAATGGGGTAACTTGACCCGTGTATTACCATTGACAATGATTTTAGGCGGAAGTTGTGTCTGGTTGACCCTACCCCCAAAAACTAAACAGTTTACAAGTTGAGTCTCCTGGTGTAAAACAGTAGCTATAGGGCTACGGAAGGAGGCTCGATATGTCACGTAAAAGATTCACAGAGGAACAAATAATA
>JAQURK010000017.1 GCA_028715645.1 Candidatus Omnitrophota bacterium
AATAACACGTAAAATATCCGGCGTGGCAGGCGGCAACCTTCTGCTCCACCATGAAAAGAAGAGAATTTCCCTCGCAGTCTATATAAAACTCTTTTACGGTCTGTACGTGGCCCGAGGTCTCGCCCTTTAACATAAGCCTTCCCTTGGAGCGTCTGAAGACATGGATCTTACCCGTTTCAAGCGCTTTTTCAAGTGCCTCTTTGTTCATGTAACATAGAGTCAGGACCTTTTTTGACTTTGCATCCTGGATGATTGCCGGGATAAGACCTTTTTCATCGAATTTAATCTGGTCTAGCATCTTACGCTTATTCCTTTCTCCTTTAAGTATTGTTTAACCTGCCGTATGGTAAATTCCTTGTAGTGGAATACGGAGGCCGCCAGCGCCGCGTCTGCCATGCCTCTTGTCAAAACCTCATAAAAATGCTCAAGCTTTCCGCAGCCGCCGGAAGCGATAACCGGGATATTAACAGCGGTGCTTACCGCGGAGGTTAAAGGGATATCGAAGCCATCTTTAGTGCCGTCCCTGTCCATGCTGGTAAGCAGGATCTCTCCCGCGCCAAGCCTTTCAACCTTTTTTGCCCATTTAAGCGCATTTATACCCGTCGGCGTGCGTCCGCCGTTTATATAGACTTCTGATTTTTCGACAGAAAAATCATCCTGAGAACGCGACGAATAGGAGCGTTCGAAGGACCTGCGCTTAGCATCTATAGCCACAACAATGCATTGGCTGCCAAACTTTAAGGCTGCTTTCTTTATCAGGCTGGGGTCCTTTATGGCTGCGGTATTAATCGATACTTTGTCGCAGCCGGCATTCAATAGCTGTCTTATATCATCGAGTGTCCTTATGCCGCCGCCGACGCAAAAAGGCATAAATGCCACATCTGCCACGCGGCGCGCCATATCAAATACCGTTTGCCGCTTTTCATAAGAGGCCGCAATATCAAGAAATACCAGCTCATCCGCCCCCTCTTTATCATAGATAAGGGCATTTTCGACCGGATCGCCGGCGTCCCTTAAGTTAACAAAATTGACGCCCTTGACCACCCGGCCGTCTTTGATATCCAGGCATGGAATGATGCGTTTAGCTAACATAACTTTTTTGAGATTGCTTCACCCGCCTTCGGCGGGTTCGCAATGACGTTCTAGTAATCTGTAGTTTTATCTACCGTTTCAATAGCTTCTTTCAGATCGAATCTATTTTCATAAAGGGCCTTACCGACAATGGCGCCTATTAGCCCTTTAACCTCAAGGCGCTTTAATATCAGCAGGTCATCTATTGAAGAGACGCCGCCGGAGGCAATTATTTCCATTTTTGTTTCTGAAAGGATTTTTTTTATGGCTTCCACATTAGGCCCTTTCAGCATTCCATCGGTCGCGATATCCGTGAAAATAACCGTTTTCGCACCCAAGGCGCTCAATTTCTTAATAAAATCAATATAACCAATCTTGGTCTTTTTTGTCCATCCGGATATAGCGACCTTGCCGTCTTTCGCGTCAACGCCCATAATAAGCTTATCGCCGAATTTTTTGATTATTTTAGCGGAAAAATCCTCATCCACAAGGCGGCTGCCGATAATTACATAGGCAACGCCTCTTTTTAATGCCTCTTCAATAATCGCCTCTGAACGCACGCCGCCGCCCAGCTCAACCGGCACTTTGACATTTTTAAGAATCTTCTCTATTAAGGAGAGATTTTTGAATTCGCCCGATATCGCGCCGTCTAAGTCAACAAGGTGTATGCGCCTTGCGCCGGCCTCTTCCCATTTCTTCGCGACTGAAAGAGGGTCGTCGGAATAGACCTTCTCAAACTTGAAATCGCCCCTTGTAAGGCGCGCTACCTTCCCGTCTTTTAAGTCGATCGCCGGTATAATTAACATAATATCACCGATTACAGTTTAACAAAATTTTCCAATAATTCCATGCCGAGTCCCTGGGATTTTTCGGGATGGAACTGGGTAGCGTAAATATTATCCTTCCAGATCATCGAGGCAAATTCGATCCCATAATTCGTAGTCGCGGCCACGATCGAACCATCCTTTGGCGCCGCGTAATAGGAGTGAACGAAATACATCCAGGAGCCGTCAGGGACGCCCTTTAAAAGCGGGCATTTTGTAATATTGAGTTTAATCTGGTTCCAGCCCATATGCGGAATTTTTAAGTTGTTAGCCCCTTCGGGAGGCTTCGCACTTGTTAGGTTTTGGTTTTTAGAAAAACGGAATTTTATGACCTTGCCCTTGAATATGCCAAGACCTTTTGCGCGGCCCTCGTCGCTTTTTTCAAACAAGATTTGCATCCCCAGGCAAAGCCCCAAATATGGTTTGCCGGACTCGATATTTTTGATTATGGCGGGGATCAGGCCCAGTTTTTTAAGCGAATCCATCGCATATCGGAAGGCGCCGACGCCCGGCAGGACGATTTTGTCCGCTTTATAAATGACATCGGGATCCTCTGTGACGCTCACCTTGGCCCCCATTGCCGAGAACGCCTTGGCTACGCTGCCCAAATTTCCCATACCATAGTCAATTATAGCTATCATAACCTGCCTTTAGTTGATGGAACCCCTTTGCCACGAGGATCGATGCTCACCGCCTCCCGCATGGCCCTCGCGGCGGCCTTAAAGAGCGCCTCTATGATATGATGGGTATCCTCTCCGCGGAGGGCGTCCACATGCATATTAATGCCCGCGTTTGTCGAAAAGGCCTTGAGGAATTCCTTGGCGTCCTGAAGCGTATATGCCGCGGCGGCGATCTTTTTTACTTTTGAGTTGAAGGATAAGGAGGGCCTGCCGCTTATGTCAAGCACTACCCTGGCATGCGCGAGCGCCTCGTCCATAGGCACAAAACTGTAGCCATAGCGCCTTATCCGGGCCTTTTTACCCAGGGCCTTTTTGAACGCCTCCCCGAGGCATATTCCGACATCCTCATTGGTGTGATGCGTATCAACGTTAAGGTCGCCTTTTGCCTTTAACTTTATGTCGAAAAACCCGTGTTTCGCGAAAAGCGTAAGCATATGATCCAGGAAACCTATGCCTGTATCTATCCTGCTTTTTCCATTTCCGTCCAGGTTTAATGAAACCGCAATGTTAGTTTCCCTGGTAACCCTTTTTATCTCGCTCTTTCTCTTTTTAATCATGCCTGTTTCTCCTCAAATCTTATCTTAACTGATTCAAGATGCGCCTTCAGGCCCTCGATGCCCGAGAGCTTTTCTATGGAACCCCTTGCCTGTTCAAGGGCCTTTTTGGAATATGATATGACGTGGGTGCTTTTCATAAAATCGCTTAAACCCAGGCCCGAGAAAAATCTCGCGGTCCCGCCGGTCGGAAGGACATGGCTTGGCCCCGCGATATAATCACCCACCGCTGTCGGGGTATAAGAGCCGACGAAAATCGCGCCCGCGTTCCTGATCCGTTTTATTACATTTTTAGGGCTCTTTATCATGATCTGGAGGTGTTCAGGCGCTATGATATTTGAGACATCGCAGGCCTCATCGAGATTCTTTACGATAATTATGTAGCCTTTTTCGACCTCGCTCCTCATGCGTCTCGCCAGTTTCTTTGAATTTGTTATGAGTATCGGCAGGCCTTTAAAATGCTCGCCTTGCGCCCGAAGGTCGGCGGCTACAAAGGCCGGATTTGAATGCTGGTTCGCAATAATAACAACCTCGCTGGGCCCGGCAATCATGTCTATATCCACATAGCCGAACACCTGGCGCTTCGCTTCGGTGACGTATTCATTTCCCGGGCCGACTATCTTGTCCACCTTGGGAATGGTCTTTGTGCCGAAGGTCATTGCCGCGATTGCCTGAGCGCCGCCCACCTTGTAGACCTCAGATACATTAAGCAGGTTAGCGACAACGAGGATGTGCGGGTCAACGCTGCAATATTTATTAGGCGGCGTAGCGAGTATTATCTTTTTTACGCCGGCCAATTTTGCCGGCAAGACCGTCATATAAACGCTGGATACCAGAGGGACGGTCCCCGACGGAATATAAGCCCCGACCGTTTCAAGAGGCAGATATCTTTCACCAAGCACTATGCCGTCGGCGCCGAACATCTTCCAGGACTTCCTCATCTGTTTTTTATAGAACCTGGTAACGTTGTCTATTACGATTTTGAGCGTATTAACAAAATCCGGGGATATGTCCTGGTAGGCGCCTGAGGTTTCGGATTCCGAGACCTTAAGCTGCCGGGCGGCCAGTTTCACCTTGTCAAACTTGCGCGTATATTTTATTACCGCCTCGTCGCCGTTTAACTTAACGTCTTCAATAATCCGGTTTACGCTTTTTAAGACCCGCGTTTTCCTTGAAGCGTTCCTCTCGCATAATTTTGAAAACTGCTTGCTGGAAAATTTGATGATCTTCACCCAGCCCCTCCTTTATTTCAATAGGTTTAACGTCCTTTTAAGTCTATCTTTAAGCTTTTGTACAGAGCTACCATGTTGTTTTAACATCTTTTCTCGTTCAATTGCATCTTCTTTAGAACTATATGCTTCATAATATATCAATTCAACAGGTAAATATTTTCTTGTTGAATAGCTTCTACCTGATTGATGTTCAATTAACCGTTTTCTTAAATCTGAAGTATATCCAATATATAACCATCTTGCTCTATTACTACTTAACATATATATGTAATGGAATTTCGGAGGGGCTGGGTTCATTTAATTCTCTCCTGGATTAGGTTATAAATTAATCCCAATGCCTCCTGTATCCCGGCCGTGTCTTTTCCGCCCGCCTGGGCGAGATCGGGCCTGCCGCCCCCCGAACCTCCGACGCCAGCGGCGATCGGTTTTATAAGTTCTCTGGCATCGAGGCCCTTGTCCGCCAGCGTCTTATTTACGGCAAGAACAATCGCGGCCTTGCCGCCAAAGCCGCTCGCAAGCAGGATAACGGAATCGGGCATTTTACTTAAAAGGCTGTCGGCCAGTTTTCTTAAAGACGCGGCATCCAAATCATTCGCGGCGGCCGCTATGACATTCACCCCGTTAATATTTTTGGCCTTTTTTACCAGGTCATCCGCGAGGCGGCCTCCCTCCGCTTTTCTTTTCCTGGCAAGTTCGCGCTCTTTGTTCTTTTCTTCCGTCTCTTTGGCCGCAATCAGGCCGCTTATCTTGTCTTCAAGCTCATGCCACTCTCTAATGTCATCATAGACAAGCGTTTTGGCGCTCTTTTGCCCAAACCAGTTATCGATCTCCGGAATTGTTATTTTTTTCCTGTATGTATCTATCTGCCCGGCCAGCCATTCATAAACCTCATCGCCGGTCACGGCCTCGATCCTTCTTGTCCCCGCCGCGATAGAACTCTCCTGAATTATCTTAAACACCCTTATCGCGCCGGTATTATTTATGTGGTCGCCGCCGCACAATTCCTTTGAGAAATCGCCTATCGTCCTTACGATCGCCTCTTCGCCGTATTTCTCGCCAAAGAGGGCTATCGCGCCCCGGCGCTTGGCCTCTTCCACCTTCATAACTTCTCTTTTTACCTCAAATTTTTCAAGGATGGCCTTATTAACAAGTTCCTCTACTTTTATAATCTCGGCCTTATCAAGTTTTTTCGGATGGCTAAAATCAAACCTTAGCCTTTCAGGGTAAACAAGCGAGCCTGACTGCCAGACATGCTCGCCAAGCACCTTGCGCAGGGCGCTGTGCAGGAGATGCGTCGCCGTGTGGTTGATCCTGATCTTAAGCTTTGATGCCTCATCCCATTCTTCTTCTTTCCTGGCCAGGCCCGCCGGCGCCGCGAAGATCTCTTTTGATATCTTGCTTTTTGCCCGGGAGCGTTTTTTTTGGCTCTCTAAAAAGGATTTAAAACCCTCTATGTCAAGGTTCAGGCCAAGTTCCTGGGCAATCTCCTGCTGAAAATCGAACGGCACGCCTTTTTCGTCCGAATACCTGAATATTATTTCGCCCGGGACCTTTTTTGAACCGCCCTTTTTTATCGCGGCAAACTCCTCTTTTAATAAAGGCGCTATTTCTAAAATTATATTCCGGAACCTCTCCTCTTCGGCCTTGACTATCTGGCTGATCATTTCCCTTCTGGCTTCCAGTTCCGGATACGCGGCCTTCATTGTCTTAACCACCGAAGGCACAATATTATAAAGAAATAACCCGCAATCCGGGTCAACCTTAAACGCTCTTTCTATGGATTTACGTATCAATTTCCTGATAACAAATCCCCGCTCCTCATTTGAAGGATAAACGCCGTCAGCGATGGCAAAGGTAACCGCTCTTATATGATCGGCAATGGCGTTAATGTTGGATGCAGGATCTGAGGCGGAGGGTCCAGGGCCGAGCTCCTTCTTTATTGCCTGGACAATCGGAACAAATATGTCTATCTCGAAATTGGTGCGAACGCCCTGCATTACGGAGGCAAGTCTCTCAAGACCCATCCCGGTGTCGATATTTTTACCCGGGAGATTTAGAAGCGCGCCTGAAGGCCTCCTGTCAAACTGGGTAAATACCAGGTTCCAAACCTCGATGGACTCCGATTTTGCGTCGCGGGTGTAAAATATCTCTGAACAGGGGCCGCATGGGCCATTGGGGCCCAGCTTTCTTGCCTCAGGGGGCCAAAAGTTTTCCTTATCGTCCAGCCTTCTTATCTTTGAGGCAGGCAGTTTTATATCGCTTGACCAGACCTTATAGGCCTCATCATCCTCAGTAAATACCGATACGGAGAGCTTGTCCGCCGGGCATTTGAGGTCGCTTGTCAAAAATTCCCATGCCCATACGATGGCATCCTTTTTAAAATAATCCCCAAAGGAAAAATTGCCGAGCATCTCGAAGAAGGTATGATGGTAAGCCGTCCTGCCCACGTTTTCAAGGTCGGCGGTGCGCAGGCACTTCTGCGAAGACGCGGCGCGCCTGTAGGTTACATCGCGGCCAAGGAACTGCTCCTTGAACTGGTTCATGCCGGCGCCTGTAAATAAAACCGAGGGGTCATTGGCCGGCACTAATGAATCGCTCGGAACAATCTTATGGCCCCTCGCCTCAAAAAATCTCAGGAATCGCGACCTTATTTCGTCGCAGTTCAAAATTCCTCCGTGATGACTTTAAGGATTATATCGTCGGAAAATCCCCGCCGTTTTAGATACGCGTAGAGCCTGCGCCTTAAGGTTTCCTTACCCAGGCCGGCCAGGGAAGGTCTTCTTGCCTCCGCAAGGCCCTTTACAAAATCGTATTCGCTAATGTCTTCCAGGACTTTGAGCGCCTCATCGATAATATTATCCTCGACGCCCTTTTCCTTAAGCTCATGCCTTAAAACCGGTATCGCTTTCGGGTTTGACGACATCCTGTTCTCTACCCATAATTTTGAGAATTTGGCGTCGTCCAGCAGCCCTTTTTTAATAAATTCCGACTGCAGTTTCAGGATGATACCATCCTGAAACCCCTTTTCCTTAAGTTTGTCCCTGAATTCGCGGATGGTGCGAGGCCTGTAATTTACGAACCTCAGCGCGTAAGCGAAGGCCTTTTTAAATTCCTCCTCATTCATTCTCTTTTACAATGGTGTAACCCTTGTCGGTGCGCACCAGCGCGTCGCCTTTTAAATCCGCCACTATCTTGTTATATTCAGCCTTGTTAGGCACCGGCTTTTTATTTATCTCCCGGATGATGTCGCCGCGGTTTAAGCCCGCCTCCGCCGCCGGGCTGTCCGGATCGGCAGCGAGAATTATGACGCCTGAGGTGTCCTGTATGTTGTTTCGCTTTGCAATGTCAGGCGTAATGTCGATTACCTTTAGGCCCCGCCACAGGATATCTTCCTTTGCTTCCGGCTTAGCCTCTTCCGGCGCGGCCTCTTCAACGCCGCTCGGCCTTTCTCCGACGGTAACGGGCACTACCATACCTTTCTTTTCCCTGAAAATGGTGACATTCGTCTTTTCGCCTGGTTTCTTGGAGCCTACTGTCCTCAAGACGTCCCTTACAGAGGTTATCTTTTGGTTATCGATACTGATTATTACATCGCCTGTCTTAATGCCTGCCTTTTCAGCGGGTCCGTCCTTTATAAGGCTTGCGACAAGGACGCCCTGTTTTTCAGGGAGACCGAAAAATTTAGCCAGGTCCTCGGTGATCTCCTGTACAGATACTCCGAACCAGCCGTAAACGATCTTCTTTCCCTTTATAAGGTCCCCTATGACGTTGTTGGCAACGTTGGACGGGATCGCGAAACCTACGCCCTGATAACCGCCCGTTGTCGAGACTATCGCGACATTGATGCCGATGACCCTGCCGTTTAAGTCGCATAGCGGCCCGCCTGAATTACCCGGGTTTATCGCCGCGTCTGTCTGGATAAGGTCAAGATATGAGCGCTCGCCACTTGGGCCGAACATGCCGGGCAGCGACCGATGGATCGCGCTTATGACGCCTACCGTAACAGTCGGCTTCGGGTTATTTACGGCAAAACCAAATGGATTCCCGATCGCGACGGCCCATTCGCCTGTCTGCACAAGGTCTGAATCGCCTAATGTCGCGTGCGGCAGGTTTTTGGCGGCTATCTTGATTATGGCAAGGTCTGTTGTCGGGTCGGTTCCCTTTACCTCGGCCTTGAATGAGCGGCCGTCAGGAAGGATAACGGTTATCTTTTCCGCGCCTGATATTACGTGATCATTTGTCAATATATAGCCTTCACCGTCTATAATTACGCCGCTGCCAAGGCCTATCTGTTTGCGCTCCTGGTCCGGGATATTCCCAAAGAAATCCTTGAAAAACTCGTCAAAAAAATCGTTGCCTGTAGAATCCCTGTTGCCTGGGCCGAAATAGAACTGCCTTACGCCGCCGGGTATCTTCTGGACTCTTTCAGCGGAAATGCTGACGACCGCAGGGCCAACCATATCGGCAACCTTTACGAAGGCGTTCCTGAAGTCCGCTTCGTTTGTCTGCGGTAATTGAACGGCTGTGGCCGCAGGCGCGCTGATCGCCTCATTGGGCCGGATATTGGGCCGGCCGGCGATTATCAGGCCGCAGGCGACGCCCAAAAAAAGAATGCCAAATATAACCGGTAAATTTTTTCCCTTAAATAGCTGCCGCATGTTTACCTCCTCTACTTCGTTTTATCACGCACTTCTTTATCTAACTTTGCCAGGACCTTTGGATTTTCTTTTAGGAACTGCCTGGCGTTATCCACCCCCTGGCCCAATTTTTCATCCTGATAAATGACCCATGCGCCCGATCTTGTAATGACGCCGCATTGCTCGGCGGCGGCAAGGACGCTGCCCGCATAGGAAATGCCCTCATCATAAAAGATATCAAATTCCGCCTTTTTAAACGGCGCGGCGACCTTGTTCTTTACTACGCTTGCCCTGACATGGTTACCTATTATCTCTTCGCCTTTTTTGATGGTGTTTACGCGCCTCAGGTCAATCCTTACAGAGGAATAAAATTTCAGCGCGCGGCCGCCCGGCGTCGTCTCGGGATTGCCGAACATGATGCCGATCTTCTCGCGTATCTGGTTAATGAATATGACGCAGGTTTTCGACTTGCTTATCGCAGAGGTCAGTTTCCTCAGCGCCTGGCTCATCAATCTTGCCTGGAGGCCGACGTGGGATGCGCCCATTTCTCCTTCGATTTCGGCCTTTGGCGTAAGCGCGGCTACAGAATCGATCGCGATGACGTCAACGGCGTTTGAGCGCACAAGGGTTTCGGTTATCTCAAGGGCCTGTTCGCCGGTATCAGGTTGGGAGATCAGCAGGCTGTCCAGATTAACCCCTATTTTTTTGGCGTATCCCGAGTCAAAGGCGTGCTCCGCGTCTATAAATGCCGCGTTCCCGCCTCTTTTTTGCGCCTGAGCGATAATGCTTAAGGTAAGGGTGGTCTTTCCGCTTGATTCGGGGCCGAATATCTCAATCACCCTTCCCCGCGGCACACCGCCTACCCCAAGCGCGATATCCAGCGAAAGCGCGCCGGTTGGGATAGCCGGGATATCCACCTTAAAGTCCTGCCCAAGCCGCATAATAGAGCCTTTTCCGAATTGCTTTTCTATGTGCGTCAGTGCCAGGTCCAGCGCCTTGTCTTTTTCCTTGACCGCATCCTTAACATTTGTCATTTAAATTCCCCTTTCTTCTATAATATGAAATTTTACGTTTTTAACCTGTCATGCGGTTTTTATTATACATAAAAACCCGCCCATTGTAAAGGAGTTTTCTATTATATATGACGTACAAAACCTCATTTTTGTTTTAAATATTATTAAAATAAGGTATAATTCTGTTATGAACCCAGCCCCTCCTAGAAGGGGGAGTTGGGAATGAGTAGGAGGGGCTGGGTGAACGCCGAAATTATCTGTATTGGGACTGAATTGCTGCTGGGGCATATCGTGAATACAAACGCCTCATTTATCGCTTCCCGGCTTGCCGGGGCCGGAATAGATCACTATTACCAGACCACGGTCGGTGATAATCATAAAAGGCTGGAGGCGGCTATTAAAAAAGGCCTTCAGCGCTCGGATATTGTAATCACTACCGGCGGCCTGGGGCCCACCGTAGACGATATAACCACAGAGGTGATCGCGCGCTCGGCGGCAAGGAAGCTTTCCCGCGGCAAACCGGAAGGAGCCAAGCCGCTTAAAAACCCGTTTGGCACGGCGTTGGGCTTCATACTCAAGGTAGCCCCTGAAAAAACGATAATAGCCCTGCCCGGCCCGCCCAGAGAAATGCAGCCCATGGTTGAGAATTACGTTATCCCCTACCTAAAAAAAACCGCCAAAGTCGCCAAAATAATAAAATCCAGGTCTATAAAATTAATCGGCCTGCCGGAAGCCAGTGTAAACAATAAGGCAAGAGACCTTTTACGATTGGCCGGCGCCGTTACGGTGGGGATTTATGCGCGACTGGGCGAGGTCGAGCTAAAGATAATGGCCAAGGCGGACGGTGAAAGCCGCGCCGATATCAAGATCAAAAAGATAGAAACAATCATAAGAAAAAGGTTGAAACCTTATATATACGGGGTTGATGATGAGACCCTTGAAGGCGCCGCTGCCAAGCTCCTTCTAAAACGTAAAAAGACGCTGGCCTGCGCGGAAAGCTGCACCGGCGGCCTGCTCTCAAACCTTCTTACCGACATACCAGGGTCTTCGGGATTTTTTCTTGAGGGAATAATCTGCTATAGCGATGAATCAAAGGTGAATGAGTTAAATGTTAACAAAGAGACAATTAGAAAAAAAGGCGCGGTCAGCGCCGAGGCCGCAAAGGAAATGGCTGTCGGGATCAGGCTGAGGGCCGGTTCTCATATAGGGGTTGGCATAACCGGCATAGCGGGGCCTTCAGGCGCTACGAAAACAAAGCCGGTCGGGCTGGTCTTTATAGCCCTGGCGTTAAAAAACAGGGTTATCGTCAGGCAGTTTAATTTTTCGGGGCTCCGCAAGGAAGTAAAATCTCAGGCTGCCAGGGCAGCCCTTAATATGCTAAGATGCGAACTTTTATAGCGCTTGACCTTTCGGATGAGGTCTTGGAAAAGATCGCCCTCGTCGAGGATGAATTAAAAAAGTTGGAGGCCGACGTAAAATGGGTCGAGCCCGGAAATATTCATCTTACCTTGAAATTCCTCGGCGAAATTTCAGATGAGCAGGCGGTTCAAGTTAAAGGCATACTTGATAAAATAGCGGCCGGCTTTAACCCGTTTGAGATAACCCTGTCAGGCATAGGCGGCTTTCCAAAGTTGGACTACCCCAGGGTTATATGGGTAGGAATAGATAAAGGCAGGAAGGAAACTGCCGAGATCGCTAAAAGGATTGAGGCAGAGCTGGAAAAGACGGGATTTGAAAAAGAGGAACGCCCGTTCACGGCGCATTTAACCATCGGCCGCGTGCGTTCACCGCAAACCAAAGAGGCCTTAAAAGAGAAATTAACTTCATTGAGCCAACGACCCCCTGCCTATAATGGCCTGTCCGTAAAAATCGACGCGGTGCGTCTATATCAAAGCAAGCTTAGCGGCAACGGCGCCGTATACACCCCGCTTCATGCCGCCGGCTTAAAACTAAAACCTGTGCGTTAATCCCACAATATACATCCAGGAGGTTATGCCGTTATTGGGTAATTTTATGCGGCCGTTCGACAGGTGGCGCAGCCGGAATTCAAAGTTTATGCCCGTGTTTTTATCAAAAAAATAATGCGCCCCGCCTGCCGCGTATTCGCAGAAATTAAGCTGGGTCGACTGCTCTCGTATGTGCTGGGTGATAAATATCCCGCCCACCCCTCCCTTTATATAAGGCTGAAAGGCAAAGGTTTCCGGAAGCGCCCCCGCCTTCAGGGCAAAAATATTACCAATCTCAATATTGCGGTTTGGCTGTAAAACATAGGAAAAAAACGGCTCGATCTGAAATTCCAGCAATCCCGGATAATGCGACTTTAAAGCCGGGCTCAGGCGCTTTATGTCAAAATCAAATCCCAGGATTATAGGAATAAAATGATAATCCTGTTTGGTTTTTAAGCTCGCCTGGCCCCAGCCGCTTGAGAGCTCTACCCCTTTTAAGATCCCCGCCTCATCTGCCTTCGCAAGACAGGGCCCGGCGATCAAGGAAGTAATCATAAGACCCGCGATGCAGAATGCGACGAATTTAAGCGCCAGCCTGAAGACCAAATTCGCGTATATCCCCGCGACGATGTCGTCCCCCATGATGCCCAGGGCCCCGGGCAATTTTTCCACTCTCCTTATGGGAAAGGGTTTGGCGATATCTATAGTCCTGAATAAAAGAAATACGATAATAAAATTAAAATAGGAAAATGGGATCAGAAAAAGGGCTATCAGAAGGCCGCAGGCATCGTCAATAACGATCTGTTTGGCGTCCTTTGAATCAAAGAGGACCTCTGCCTTCCCCGAGACAAAAAAACCGGTTACAAGCAGCGCGAGGCCGGCAATACAGTAGACAGCAATATTCTCTCGCATGGCAAGATACAAGACCGCCGCGGCAAGGCATGCGGTCGTACCGGGAGCGATCCGCGAATAACCTAATCCGGCGAGGGTAGCTATGAATTTGACCAAAATATCCTCCTGTTTCTGTAAAGAAATGATGCGCCGCTGATCAATGTCAGGGCGGCGGTAATCAGCATAACAACAAATATTACCGTCTGGAATCGCAGACCGGTGCCGGCCTCCCTCATGATAAGGAATATCAGTATCAAAAAAATCGCCGACATCTGCGAAAACGTTTTATGCTTGCCGCCTTCCTGCGCCGGAAGGACTATATTTTTTGTAAGGGCGAGCAGCCTGATCCCCGTGACTACAAACTCCCTGAGCACAATGATTACGACCATCCAGGCAGGGACGAGCTCAAGCTCAATAAAGGCGAAGAATGCCGCAAGGACGAGTATCTTGTCGGCGATCGGGTCCATAAACTTCCCAAAATCGGTTATCTGGTTATTTTTTCGGGCGATGCGGCCGTCAAAAAGGTCGGTAATGGAGGCCGTAAAAAATACAACAAGCGCCCAGATCTTTGCCGCCAGGCCCTGGCTAAACAGTAAAAACATGAATAAAAAGGTGAGGACAATCCTGCTTATTGTCAGCTTGTTTGGAAGATTCATTTCTCCTCTCCTACAAGATCATATTCAAGCGTGTCGATAATCTTTACCCTTACGAAATCACCCGGCTTATGCCGTTTTTTTGAGCGAATAAAGCAGGTCCCGTCAACTTCAGGGGCGTCGAACTCGGTACGGCCCTCGTACGTCATTGCGAGGCCCGCAGGGCCGAAGCAATCTTGTTTTTGAGATTGCTTCGGTCGCTTCGCTTCGCTCGGCGTCCTCGCAATGACCGTATCTATCAAGGCGGTAAGTTCCCTGCCCATGTATCCGGCATTTATACCTTCCGAAATCTCCTGCTGGAGCCGCATAATTACGTCAAGGCGTTCTTGCTTTACCTTTTCGGGTATTTGGCCCTTAAATCCGTATGCCCTTGTCCCCTCTTCTCTTGAATATTCAAATACACCGAGCCTTTCAAATTTTATATCTTTTATAAATTCAACAAGTTCCTTGAATTCCTTTTCCGTTTCCCCGGGAAATCCGACGATAAAAGCCGTGCGAATAGCCAATCCGGGAATCTCATGCCTTAAGCGGCTTATCAGCTCAAGGATCTTTTTTTTATTGATTCCCCTGTTCATCGACTTTAAGACCCTGCCATTTATGTGCTGCAGCGGCAGATCCGCATATTTACATATGGAAGGCTCATTTTTAATAACCGCGATTAATTCGTCAGTGTAATGTTCCGGGTGCGTATAAAGCAGCCTGAGCCATCGGGCGGCTTTGAGGCCGGCGAGTTTCTTTAAGAGCTCACTTAACAGTGGTTTGCCGCCGTGGTCTGTCCCGTATAACGTTGTATCCTGGCCTATCAAATTGATCTCTGAAATCTTATGGGCCGCGGTCAGCGCCCTGGTCTCTTTTAAAAGGGATTTCATGCGGCGGCTTCTTAATACTCCTCTTATAGCCGGTATCACGCAATAGCTGCAGCGGTTATTGCACCCTTCAGCTATCTTAAGGTAGACCAGGTGATCCGGCGTGATCAGGCTGCGCGCGTGGGTATGGTCCGCCAGGAAAGAGGGCCTTTTCGATACCTCAAGTATCCTTTTTCCTTTAAGCGTATCCCTTACGATCCGGGGGAGCTTTATGAAGTCGCTCGTACCGATAAAGGCGTCTATCTCCTTTAATTCCTTATTTAATTCTGAAGGGTATCTCTGGGGCAGGCAGCCGGCCACGATTATAGATTTGATACGGTTTTCTTTTTTGAGGTCAATGACGCGGAGGATCAGGTCGATGGATTCTTTTTTAGCGTCTTCGATGAACGAGCAGGTATTTATTACCGCGGAATCGCAGCGGGAAAGGTCTTCCGTAACCTTGAAACCGTCTTTTTTAAGCAGGCCCAGCATTATCTCGGAATCAACAAGGTTTCGCGGGCAACCCAGACTGATGAGGCCGATAGTTGCCACGGGCCTACTTCTTTTCTACCTTAAGGCCGTCGCGGGTGAGGACTATCGATTTGATGACGCCTCCGCCGGGAGAACCAAGGACATTTCCGTTTAAGGAAAGGTCAAGGAACTCTCCCTTTCCCGTCCATAACTCGAATTTGTCAGCCGCCTTGTATGTTTCTGAGCTGCCTTTTTTAAGGACGCTTTTAAAGATCGTCTTACTATCGGATTTTACCTCAAGCCAGACATCGCCTTTGGCTTTGACAAGGAGCGTCAGCGGCTCGCCTTTGGCTATTGTAAGCGGCTTATTAACGCCAGCCGGCTCCTTTTGCTCGGCCGCGGCGACGGCAGTCTTTTTAGAGGCGGAATTTTTGGCTTTTTTTATGGCTTTTGCGGTAAGTGAAATCAGCGAAAATATCAGGAAAACAGCGATAATGCCTGCCGCGACAGGCACAAGCCATTTTTTGGCGATCGCGATATATTTTTTAAAGTCGATGTCCATAAACGCGGGCGTTTTTTCTTCTTTTAGTTGAGCCGGAGATAACACGGGCATAACCATCTTTTGCTGCGGCTCTTTGCCGCGGGCGGCGTCATAGTCCGCCATTATCTGGCTTGCGTCAAGCTCAAGGTATCTGCAGTAACTTTTAAGGAAGGCCTTCCCGTAAGTAGGATTTAAAAATTCATCATGCCTGTCTTCTTCCAGGGCGGTGATTATCTTCGGATGTATCTTGATGTCCTTATAGACCTGGTCTATGGTAGCTTTTTTCTTAAGGCGCGCCTTGTGCAGCCTTGCCCCGATGGATTCTGTTTGCGCTGTATCTGTCATGATATCTTCTCCTCGGCGGGGATCGTCTTGGGGGCTGCCTGCGCCTTATTATCAACGAGGATATCCCGCGGTTTCGAGCCCTGGTACGGCCCGACGATCCCTTCCTGTTCCATCATATCTATTATACGAGCGGCCCTGGTGTATCCCAAGCCCAGCCTTCTCTGCAATATGCTTACCGAGGCCTGGTTGCTTTCGAGAATCACCCTTACCGCCTCCTCGTATATCTCATCCTTTTCAAACCTTTTCATCGCCAGGTTCTTTGCCTGTTCAGTAAGTATCTGTTCGTTATACTGCGCGCCCCTCTGGTTTTTTACAAATTTCACAACACGCTCTATCTCGGGATCGGTCACCAGGCTTGCCTGGCCGCGCACCGGTTTAGAGGCGCCGGGTTCGATGAACAGCATATCGCCCTTGCCCAGCAATTTGTCGGCGCCGTTAATATCAAGAACGGTCCGGGAATCCACTTTAGATGCGACCTTAAACGATATCCTCGCCGGGAAATTGGCCTTTATGACGCCTGTAATGACATCAACGGAAGGCCTCTGGGTCGCGAGTATTATATGAATGCCCACCGCCCTGGAAAGCTGTGCCAGGCGCTGGATGGCGTTTTCTATTTCCCTTTGCGCGATGGCCATCAGGTCAGCCAGCTCATCTATGATGACGACGATATATGGCAGTTTGACGCCTTCCTTTTCTACTTTCTGATTATAGATATCTATGTTCCTTGCCCCTATCTTCGCGAAGGCCTTATAACGGTTTTCCATTTCACCTACGACCCAGTCAAGCGCGGCGGAGACCTTTTTATGCTCGGTAACGACGGGGCAAAGCAGGTGAGGTATGTCGTTAAATATGGCCAGCTCAACCATCTTAGGGTCAACCATCAGGAATTTTACCTCATCGGGCGTGGCCTGGAACAACATGCTTGTGATGATACAGTTAACGCAGACCGTCTTCCCGCTGCCCGTGGCTCCGGCTATAAGCAGGTGCGGCATATCGCCAAGGTCTGTAATGATCGGCGTTCCCGCGATATCTTTGCCCAGCGCCATGGTAAGCTTGGATGAGGAGTCCTGGAAGTCAGGGCTTTCGAGAATTTCCTTAAGATAAACAAGCGAACTTGAAGAATTCGGCACCTCTACCCCGACCGTGCCCTTTCCCGGAATCGGAGCGACAATGCGAACGCTCTGCGCCTTCATCGCAAGGGCTATATCGTCGGACAATGTCGTGATGCGGTTAATTTTTACGCCGGGCGCGGGTTCAAGCTCGTATCGTGTTATAACAGGACCCTGGTTTACCTGGACCACCTTTGCCTCGACGTCAAAATCGGCAAGTGTTTCCTCAAGCACCTTCGAGTTTATCTGCAGGTCCTCTTTTATCTGTCTTTCGGCTATCGGAGGCGGCGATGCAAGTAAATCAAGAGAAGGTAATATGAAATCGCCTACAGGTTCGGCCTTCTTCATGACAGGTTTAACAACCGGCGCAGGCGGCGGCTTTGGCCGGTCTATCCTTATCCTCGCTTGAACTTCAGGCCGCGGAACAGGAGGCTTCACCTGAACATTATTTATCGCGGGCGCGGGCCTTACGGCAACCGGTGTTTTCTTTCGCGCTTTTAAGACCATCGCCTGGTCCTTTAATCCAAATATTAAATTTTTAACCCACCGGATTATGACGATGACAAACGGGAAAAGCAGGAATTCGGTGGCAAGAAGCATGGAAAGCAATAAAAGCGCTATGGCAATGGTAAACGAGCCGCCCTTGCCGAAATATCGCATAAGGATATCGGAAAATACAAGGCCGATCATGCCGCCTTTTTCAAACCTTGCCGTCGAATCCCAGTAAAAAAGGAGGCTAAGCAGGGTGCTTGCGGCCATGATCAGGACAAGAGTGCCCGTTAATTTGACGTAGAATCTTTGAGGTCTTGTCCCGACGAAACGGCCGACGGCCCAGAAAAGTATGACCAGCGGAAGGAAAAAACTCGAAAGGCCCATAAGGGAATACAGCGCCCAGCCCAGATAGGCGCCGATTATGCCGGCAAAATTATGGACCCGGCTGTTCGGCGTCGAAGTATGGAATGGGATATCGTTTATATCGTAAGAGACGAGGCTTATAAGCAGGAGGACAGCGATGACCAAAAACAGGATTGCCCAGATCTCGTTCTTTTTTGCCTCGTCAATGACAAAGGAAGGTTTACTGTTCTTATTTCTTTTTGCCATCTTGCAGGGCCTGTTTTCGGCTTAGATTAACCCTCCCTAATTCGTCTATCTCGATGACCTTGACCGGGAACTCGTCGCCGACCTTGACCACATCCTCGACCTTTTTTACGTATTTATCGGCAAGCTCAGAGACATGGACTAAGCCCTCTTTCCCAGGCAGTATCTCACAGAAGGCGCCGAAGTCCATGATCCTCTTAACCTTGCCCTTGTAGATCTTTCCGACTTCTACTTCTTCAGTAAGGCCCTTTATGATGTCTATCGCCCTGTTTAGCTGGGCCGGATCCGCCGAAGCTACCTGAACGCTGCCATCGTCCTCAATATCTATGGTAACACCGGTATCCTCAATGATCTTTCTTATGGTCTTGCCGCCGGAACCGACCACATCCTTAATCCTGTCGGGATTTATCTTTAAAATTACGATCCTTGGGGCGTACGGCGAGAGCTCACTCTTTGGGGCCCCGATCACGGCCTCCATCTTGTCCATGATGACAAGCCTCGCCTCTTTTGCCTGGCTCAGGGTCTGCTGTATGATGTCAAAACCTATCCCGTCAATCTTTAAATCCATCTGTACGGCGGTTATCCCGGCCCTTGTGCCTGCCACCTTAAAGTCCATATCGCCGAAGTGGTCTTCGACACCGCCTATATCAGTCAGTATGACGAATTTTTTTCCATCCTTGACCAGGCCCATCGCGATGCCGCTTACCGGCGCCTTTATCGGGACGCCCGCGTCCATCAATGAAAGGGTCCCGGCGCACACAGTGGCCATGCTTGAGGAACCGTTGGATTCGAGGATGTCCGAAACCACCCTTACCGTGTATGGAAATTTTTCCTTTGAGGGCATTACCCGCCTTAAGGCCCTTTCGGCGAGGGCGCCATGGCCGATCTCTCTTCTGCCCGGGCCTCTGACAGGCCTTGCCTCTCCGACGCTAAACGGCGGAAAATTATAATGAAGCATAAAGGTCTTAAATGCCTCTCCCTCAAGGGCGTCTATCTTTTGTTCATCCGCGCTTGTGCCAAGGGTTGTTACCGAGAGGCTCTGCGTTTGTCCCCTTGTAAAAAGGGCTGAGCCGTGTGTCCTCGGCAGTAGACCTATCTCGCAGGTAATCGGCCGGATCTGTTTGAATGAACGGCCGTCCACGCGCCTGTTTTCGTTAAGCGTAATATCGCGCACAATATCTTTTTCAATGGCAACCAGCGCCGCCTTTATATCACCCTTCTCGTAACCCTCTTCGCCCGCAGTCAGCTTTTCGACCAGTTCCTTTGAAAGAAGGTTAAGCGCCTCGACCCTGCGTTCCTTCTCGCTTATCTTATATATCTCTTCTATCTTTTTACCCGTCTCTGCCCTTACCTTGCTAACAAGGTCCTTTTCCGCCTCACGTAACGGCAGGTCGGCCTTTTTTACTCCGCAGGCCTTTACCAGGTCTTCCTGGACAGCGATGAGCTTCAATACCCGTTCGTAACCGAATTCTATGGCCTTTAAAACCGTTTCCTCCGAAACCTCGTTTGTGCCGGCCTCAAGCATGACAACAGCTTTTTTATTACCGACCACCACGAGGTCAACGCTCGATTCGTTCAATTCAGCGAACGTCGGATTTATTATAAATTTATCCCCTATGAGGCCGACCCTTACGCCGCCTATCGGGCCGGCAAACGGGATCTCTGAAATGGAAAGCGCTGATGAGGCGCCGATAATGGCAAGCACGTCGGGATCATTTTCGCCGTCCGCCGAAATAACCGAGGCCATGACCTGCACCTCATTCATTAAACCTTTTGGAAAAAGCGGCCTGACAGGCCTGTCTATGAGCCGCGCGGTCAATATTGCCTTTTCGGAAGGCCTTCCTTCCCTTTTAAAAAATCCGCCGGGTATTTTGCCGGCGGCGTATGTCTTTTCCTGATATTCTACGGTAAGCGGCACCATATCCATTATGTCTTCCCTGGGTTCCTTTGAATAAACGGCGGTAACCAGGACCACCGTGCCGCCAAGCTGGACGGTCACCGCGCCGTTCGCCTGTTTAGCCATCTTGCCCGTCTCGATAATAAACTCTTTGCCGTCAATATTGGTCGTTATCTTTTTTATCATGTTTCTATTTCCTCAAATCCAGTTTTTTAACAACTTCGGAATAAGCGTCCCCGTCATTCACCTTAAGGTAGTCAAGCAGCCGGCGCCTTTTTCCTACAAGTTTTAAAAGGCCCTGTCTTGAACCATGGTCCTTTTTATAGACCTTGAAATGGTCGGTCAGGGCGTTTATCCTTTCCGTAAGCAGCGCGACCTGCACCTTGGCCGAGCCGGTATCCTTATCGTGCTGCTTGAAACCGGTTATTATCTGTGTCTTCTTGTCCTTGGTTAAAGCCATTAAGAATCCTCCTTTAGGGTAAAAAACTATAGGCACTATAATATCACATTAGCGGTCTGTTCGTCAATTCTAATTTGTTTTATCAATGCCTCTCTGTTTGGGAACCTCTTTTCCGCCCGCAGCCTTCTTATGAAGATTATCTCGATATCCTTCCCATATATATCTTTATTAAACCCGAAGAGGTGCGCCTCTATGGTCGGCTCTGACTCCCCTTTGTTATGGAAAGTGGGCCTTACTCCTATATTTAATATTCCCTTGTGCTTTTTACCGTTTACAAGCGCGTATACCGCGTAAACGCCGCTCGGCGGGATAGCCTCATGATGGGGATTTATGTTGGCGGTAGGATAGCCCAGGATCCGGCCGCGCCTTGAGCCATTTATCACGGTGCCAAGGACGGAAACGGGCCTTCCCAGGAGTATTGATGCCTCCTTTAACCTTCCGCTTAATACAAGCGCCCTTATTCTTGTGGAACTGACCGGAATGCCGCCAATTTTTAGAAGCGGGACGCTTTGAACGGTAAACCCGTATTGCCTGCCCATGGCCTTAAGCAGCCCTATATCGCCCTTTTTGTTCTTCCCGAACCTGAAATCCGAGCCTATGACCACGGCGCGGGCGCCGATTTTCTTAACCAGTATCTTTTTCACGAATTCAAGGGCGGTATAGCGGGCCAGGGTTTTATTGAAATTAAGGACCAATGCCGCGTCGATACCCTGCGCCTCGATGAGCTTAAGACGGTGTTTAAGCGAGACCAGAAGGGGCGGCGCCCCGATCATGTCAAGAATGCGGTTAGGATGCGGATCGAATGTAATGACCAGGCCGGTGCCTTTGGCGCGCCTTGCCTTTTGGGCTACCTTACTTAAAAGCTTCTTGTGGCCCTCATGTATGCCGTCAAATATCCCTATGGTAACGACGGGATTGGCGGGCCTTTTACCTGTAAGCCCTGAATTTGTAATAATTCTCATTTTTTAGTAGGCGCGGCAAATCATCCCTGCCCATGTTTTTGAGGTCTTCAAGCGAAACGGCGTCCTTGATGGAAAATTCGCCGGAACGGAGCCTTTTAATCCTTGAGACAAATCCACCGCAGCCGAGGTCAAGCCCTATATCATCGCACAGGACCCTGACATAGGTGCCTTTGGAACACTTGACATTAAGCATGGCATCGGGCGCCTTGAACCAGGCAAGGGTCAGTTCCTTTATGATTATGGGCCGGGGCTGCCTTTCGACCTCTATTCCCTTCCTGGCCAATTCATACAATTTTTTGCCCTTGTGTTTTATGGCGGACATCATCGGAGGCGTCTGGGCGATCCTGCCTGTGAATTTCTTCATGGCCTCTTCAAGGCGCTCTTTTGTTACGCCGCTATAATCGCCGTTATCGGCGATGATCCTGCCGTCCGCGTCTCCTGTGTCCGTCCTTTTGCCGAGCGACATGATGACCTCGTATTCCTTATCGGTGTTCATCAGAACGCTTGAAAGCTTTGTGGCGCGGCCTAAGAGGACTACAAGTACGCCGGTCGCCATCGGATCAAGGGTGCCGGCATGACCGACCTTTTTGATCTTGAATTTGCGGCGGATGAAATCGACCACGTCGTGGCTCGTCATCCTCTGAGGTTTATCTACTATTAAGATGCCGTCCATTTTATAAATGATTTTATTTGCGGGAGGATTATCTTTTTGGCCCGCGCTATCGAACCTTTAACCACGCATCCGGAGGCGTTTGGGTGCCCGCCTCCGTTAAAGAGCGAAGCGGCCCTATTGACGTTCACAGTCCCCTTTGACCTGAATGACACGTGCACCTCGCCCGGTTTGTCGGGGCGCTCAAGGAAATACACCGCGACATCGACGGTATTTATGGAACGGGCGTAATTGACAAAACCTTCCACGCTTTCCGGCCCTACCTTCAGCTTCTTTAACATTTTTCTCGAGGTGTGCATGCTGGCCACCCTGCCGTTATAATGCAGTTTTAAAGTCCCCAGGGTTTCGGCAAGGAGCCTGAGGTCGTTCATGGATTTCTTTTCGTTAAGGTGGTTAGCGACCCACAGCGGTTTTATCCCCGTCTTTAGGAGTTCGCTGACGATCCTGTGCGTCTCAGGGCTTGTGTTTTCATACGCGAAATATCCAGTGTCCGTTGAAATGGCCACGTACATGCACACGGCGGCGCGGCGGTCAATCTTAAGCCCGAGCCTTTTATAGATATGATACAGCATCTCGCCGCCCGAGCTCATCTTCGGGTCAACCCATACAAAATCGCCGAAATTTGAATTACTGACATGGTGGTCTATGTTTATGATGACCTTCGCGTTCCTAAAATGCCTGGCCACGTTACCCGTCCTTTCGGCGATCGGGCAGTCCACCGAGATTATCGCGTCAAACTTGTCATTCTTGCCAAGGCGGTTCCTTATCTTTTCAGCCCCGAGAAGGAAGTTGAACATGGACGGTACAGGGTCATTATCGAGGATTATGTACCTCTTGCCGAGTTTTTTTAGTATATCGGCCATGGCGAGCTGGCTGCCTACGGCATCCCCCTCCATGTTTACATGCGAGGTGATAAGAAAATTATTGCGGCTCTTTATCGCCTTGAGCGCCGCGTTTAGCCCTTTGTTCATCTTCGCGTTTAATCCTTTCCAAGAGTTCATTTATCCTCATACCATATTCAAAAGTCTCGTCAAACTTAAAGACGATCTCAGGTACATACCTTAAAGAAATGCTTTTCGCAACGAGCTTCCTTATGAAACCGGTGGCCTGTTTGAAACCGATAAGCGCGTTCTTTTTCTCCTTCTCCGTCCCAAGCACGCTGAAAAATACCTTGACGTGCCTGAGGTCCGCCGAGACCTCTACATGTGTAATGGTGACAAAGCCTATTCTGGGATCTTTTATCTCTGTCTGTATTATGGAACTTATCTTTTTCTTTAATGTCCCGGCCAATTTTGCCGGCCTGTTAGAGCCCATTTTTAACGCATCTCCTCGCGAATTTCATTTCCTGCGCCTTATTTTTAAACCCTTTATCGAGCTTGGCGTCCAGGACGGCATCGAGTATCCTTTTAAAACGCGGACCTGCGGGAAGCCCCATTTTCTTAAGGTCTTCCCCGCTCATCTTGAGCGCGACGCCCTTGCATTCCGATAAAAAAATCGAAATGCGCTTATTTACAAGTCTTGAGCGGCCTTTTACCATAATGGCAAGGAGTGTTTCAAGTGAAATAGGCTCAAGGTGCCTGCGTAACCTGCTTAAAGGAATCTTTCCCTTGGTCTTAAGAAGCTTTATAATGCCAGCGCTTTCTTTTTTAAATTCAAGCAGCCGCTCTTGCTCGTTTTTTTTAAAGACAAATTGCCTGGCGACATCGGCCGCCTCTTTTAAACTAAGGCCATCCAAAAGCGCGGTCAGATATATAAGCCAGGGCTCGGAGCCCTTCGTCTCCATTTTTTTTATTTCATTAAAAAAGACCTCTGACTTTTTGGTAAATCGCAATTTAGGATGTATAAAGCCGAGCCCGGCCAGGGCCTGCAGCCGCTTAATCATCCTGCCCGGTTCGTTTTCTTTTAACATGAGAATGAGCTCGTCCCTTAAGCGTTCCTTGCCTGTCGCCTCGAGCATCCTTCTTTTTACCGAGGCCTTGATGAGGCCCTCTGTATGGTCTTCTATCTTAAAGCCCAATCTTTGTTCAAACCTCACGGCCCTTAATATCCTTGTTGGATCGTCTATAAAACTTTGATCGTGAATGACGCGGATTTTTTTGCCGGCGAGGTCCTTTTCGCCGCCGAAGAAATCAAGAAGCCGGCCAAACTGCTTTTTGGAAATGTCTATCGCCATGGCGTTGATGGTAAAATCGCGCCTGTAAAGGTCTTCAATGACCGTGCTGAATTCCACCGTAGGAAGCGCGGCAGGCCTTCCATAGTATTCCTTCCGCGCGGTCGCCAGATCTATCTTGATCCCGTTTTTCAGGGTGACTGTGGCTGTGCCGAATCTTTTATGAACGACAAAGGTTCCGCCCTTTTTATCAACCAGCGATTTCGCGATTTGCGCGGCATCTCCTTCGATGACGACATCAAGGTCAAGATTGCCTCTGTTTAAGAGCAAGTCTCTTACCGGCCCGCCGACAAGATAGGCAGCGGCTCCATTCTCCCTTGCGACTGCCTCAACCTCCTTAAGCAGATTCAATACTTTTTTTGCTATTTTCATTTTATGGTCTCGGATGATATTTTTGGTGGATCGCCTTTAGCCTGTCTTTGTTTATATGCGTGTATATCTGCGACGTTGAAATATTCACGTGCCCAAGCAGTTCCTGGACGATCCTCAAGTCCGCGCCCCTTTCAAGAAGGTGCGTGGCGAATGAATGCCT
>JAQURK010000018.1 GCA_028715645.1 Candidatus Omnitrophota bacterium
GGGGGGCTTTCGGCGCTCCTCTCAATGACAGTGTCCCTGTGACTCCGGTGCAATAAGGTGGCAGTATTATCACATATAAAGTGCCAGCAGATTAAACTCATAATATTTACGTCATTGCGAACCCCGACGAAAGTCGGGGTGAAGCAATCTCAAAGTTCGAAATATAAATCTTTAAAGGAAGGATTCATAGATGTAATCAGTTTTATTTTCTTTTTTCTGGAACCCGCCTTTATCTGTTTTTCTCTTGCGATAGCGCTTTCCATATTATCAGCCAACTCATAATATACTAATTTTTTAACATTATATTTCTTAGTAAAACCATCAACTAAACCTTCCCGATGCTCGTAGACTCTTTTTTGCAAGTTGCTTGTAACGCCGGTATAGATAACGGTATTGTGTTTATTTGTTATAAGATATATATAGCCGGCTTTATTAGTCATATATATTTAGGGATTGCTTCGGTCGGCCTTCAGCCTCTCTCGCAATGACGGCCTTATTCGTCATTGCGAGGCCCGGAGGGCCGAAGCAATCGCATAGTAGGGCAGGGAAGAGGATTTTCTTCCTATTATATTAGACGTATAGAATTTGAGGTTTGTTTTAATTTTTTTAAGATTTAAGGGGAGGTTATTTTAACCTTCTAAAAATTTTCTGGTAGACGTCTTTTCTATTCCCTATTTTTAAAATTATAATCTCTTGGCCGTCTATTCTGTAAATCACACGCCAATCACCTACCCGTAGCCTTCTATGGCCCTTAAGACTGTCCTGCAAGGGCTCCCCATAATGAACAGGGTCCACTGCAAGTCGTGTTTCTATTGCCCTGCGGATTCTCGCTTTTATATTGGCGGGTATATTTTGCAGGTCTTCTTTTAATATATCAGGATGATATAGTAAAAGATACCCCATTTATTTCCAGACCCTTTTATGGGAAAGCAGTTTTTCGGCCCTTAGGGTCCGTTCTCTTATTTGAGCCTGCTTTGCCCAATAGGTATTTTCATATAATTCAAGAGCATTTTTAATAAGATCTCTGGCTTTTAATGAAAGTGAAACCCTGTCTTTTTTCGCCAATCGGACCAACGCGAAGTATATAGGCGGTTCCAATACTACATTTAATCTCGGTGCCTTGGTTGGCATATACATCACCTCCCTACGAAATAAGTGTATCACAAGTGATGAACTTTGTCAAGTGCCGATAGGGCGCCATCCCTCTAAAATTTCGTTGTTTTAGAAAGGGTGAGATAGTATAATGTCAATAGACCTAAAAAATAAATTATCCATGAAGATAATAAGGGAAAAATTAACATTGGATGAGCTTAAGGAGATGGCCGCCAATACATTTGGAGATCTTGTAAAGGCCGTTGTTGATGTGGACAGAGAGATTCTCGCGATTGACGCGGAGCTCCATTCCGATTTGGAGGCGCTGCTTTTAGAGAACGGATCAGGACAAAACAGCCTTTGGGGGATAAATCTTTACCCGGAAATGCGGGGAAATGGATTTATTGAATTCGATTCCATAATAAACATGCGGCCTTCTCAAGATAATAGAAGCCGCGGCGTAGAAGACGCGGAAATACGCGAAAAAATCGCGGCAATAATTGAAAAAATAATTTCACATGATATATCGGCATAAGGGTCTCGCGTCGGGACGCTGGAATGAAATGCCATTCCTTGAGCAGATGGCGAATATTGGAAGCGAAGTTGAGCGCGCCCTGAATTGGCGCGCCAGGAATAACAACGCATATTGTCAATTGGCCTTCGAGCGCGCGCTTGAGCTTATATATTTGACCCTCGAAAACAGCAGGGGGATAGGCCGCTTGAGGGAACTTACCCGCCTTAAAGAAGCGCTTCTTGATTATTTTTTTGGCATAAATCAATATAACTCCACTGATGTCTCGTTTAAAAAATATTTCTGGAATTTTATTTATGCCGCCCGCAAAATGAAATAATCCACCCCACAATTTTTCTTGACACCCAATAATGCGCGATATAAAATATAACATTCCGGCGATTTGACATTGGGTGTCTTTTTTATTGCCTGAGTTTGTGAAAAGTTTCACAAAGTAGGATAGATGGAAACATACTTTTTAGAAGATAATAATATTATTGAGTTCTATGCGCGCGTCGCGAAGGAATATGAGCTGTATGTCCCCACGAGGGCGCCGTCAAGCCTTAAGGTCAAATGCGAACATTCATTTATCCTGCCTGCCCAGGATTACCTCTTAAAGAAATTTAAAGACATAGATAAAAAAGAAATTGTATTTAACGGATACAGGCCTATAGAGCCCGCTAGATCATTTTTTACCAGGCCAAAAGAGGAGATCTGCGAGTATTTCGGCAGAAATGAAAATCCGCCCGCGGAAAAACCCGCCGCAATCTGCGGCCTTAAAAACTGCGACCTGTTCTCCCTGAAGATACAGGATTTTATTTTTCTGGGCGGAGATGAACCCGACCGGTTCTATAAGGCAAGAAGGGAAAATGCCCTGATTATCGCGGGGGACTGCCCGGCGTTCAAGGAATCGTGTTTTTGCAGGGCATTCGACATAGACCCGTTTGTAACGGAAGGTTTTGATTTTAATCTGGCCCCCATAACGGGCGGCTATATCATCGATGTCGCTTCGGATAAGGCGCGCAAATTAATGCCTTCGCTTAAAAGCCTCTTATCATCGGCCTCCTCAAGCCAGATAGGCGCAAGGGAATTAAACCGCGAGTCCGTTGTAAAGCACCTCGATGAGCACCTCTCCTACCATAAAATACCCAAAAAAGAAACCTTACAAAAAATAGTCCTCGGCGGCTATAATTCGCAGATCTGGACAGATGAGATGAGGACCTGCGTTGAATGCGGCGGCTGCATATTTATGTGCGATACCTGCCATTGCTTTTTATTATATGATGAACCCAATTCGAAAAGGAAGCGGGTATGGGATGGCTGCCTGTATAAAAATTTTATGAAGGTCGCGGGAGGCGCAAATCCTCTAAGGATGCGTTATATGAGGCTCCGCAACCGCTACCTGAAAAAATTCGATTTCTTTATATCCAATATAGGCTTCCAGGCCTGCTGCGGCTGCGGCAGATGCATCGACGTCTGCCCGGGCAGGATAGACATCCGGCGTATCTTGCGCCGGTTGCATGAGGAACATAAAGGGGCGCAGAATGTACCAGCCCATTGAAGCTATAATAGAAGATGTAAAGCAGGAAACCTCTTCGATAAAGACCTTTATTTTAAGGCCCAAGTCAAATTTTTCATTTCAGACAGGGCAGTTTATCGAATTGACCGTGCCCGGCCTCGGAGAGGCGCCGTTTACGCCTTCGTCCGATCCGGCCATAAAGGACAGGCTCGATGTCACGATAATGAATGTAGGGACGGTTACCTCCGCGCTTCATGGCATGGGAAAGGGCCTCAAGGTGGGCATTAGGGGGCCGTTCGGGAAAGGTTATCCGCTTGATAACTTCAAGGGAAAAGATGTCTTGATTGTCGGCGGCGGCGTAGGGCTTGCGCCGCTTCGTTCGCTGCTTTACAGCCTCTTTTCAGACATCAATAAATTTAATAAAGTCGTATTAAGATATGGCGCGCGAACACCGGATGATATCGTTTATAAGGAATTAATTCCCGAGTGGGCCAAGAAGGACAAGGTGGATATCGCAACCACCGTGGATATGGGCAATCCTTCATGGACCGGAAATGTCGGCCTGGTAACTACTATATTAAAGGAAGCGCCCGTTGACTTAAATAACGCGGCAGTAATAGTATGCGGGCCGCCGATAATGATGAAATTCGTTACCCTGAAATTAATCGAGTTGGGGTTTAAACCGGCTGATATCTATCTGTCTATGGAAAAAAATATGTCATGCGGCCTAGGAAAGTGCGGCCATTGCAGGATAGGGAAATATCATGCGTGCAAGGACGGGCCGGTGTTCTCGTATGAGCAGCTTAAAGATATTTATGATATATGGGATTGAAATCAGTTGTCATTGCGAGGCACGAAGTGCCGAAGCAATCTCTTTAGGGATTGCTTCGCTCGTCCCTTCGGGACTCGCTCGCAATGACGTAACTATGGCTTCGGCATGAAGAGATTGTTCGTAGATCTGGAGGTTTGCGACAGGTGCGAGGAATGCAGGGTGCGCTGCGATTATTTTTATCACCCGCAGAATAACGGCATAACCTCGCTTAGGGAATATGCGACATTCGCGACGATATGCCGGCATTGCGAAGAAGCGCCATGCGTTAATTCGTGTTATCACAACGCCCTCGAGCGCGCGACAGACGGGCATATTAAACGATATAAGATGCGCTGCACGAGCTGTAAATCGTGTTCCGTCGCATGTCCGTTCGGAATAATATTTCAGGACTTTATACCTTATCTTGATTCAAAATGCGATTACTGTGCGGGGGCATCCGCCGGGATTCCGAAATGCATCTCAACATGCCCGGAAAAGGCGATAGAGATTAAAGAAGTTATAGAAGAGCCGGAGAAGAATATATATATGGTCGGAGAAAATTTGGCGGTACATGGCTTAAAGTGGTCACGTGAAGATATCCAGTTACCAAAGAAAAAATAACGTTGCACGTCATTGCGAGCCCCGAAGGGGCGAAGCAATCCTTGAGATAGAGATTGCTTCGGCCTTCGGCCTCGCAATGACAGTGTTAGCCCATGATGATTCTATTTAACTATTTAATTTTTCCGGGTTTCCTGTTTGCCGCGACGGTGGGTCTTATTGCCGGATGGGTGGACAGGAAGGTAACGGCGAGGATACAATGGCGCAAGGGGCCGCCATGGTACCAGAATTTCGTCGATATCGTTAAGCTTACCGGCAAGGAGACGATACTCCCTGAAGGCGCAGGAATAACGTTTTTACTTGCGCCGTACCTCGGGCTCCTGTGTGTTGTCCTTGCCGCTACAATTCTCGGGATGACCCTGATATTTCCATCAGCCGGTTTTACCGGAGATTTGATCGTCATTTTATATCTATTAGTAATACCTGCCATAGCGATGATGATAGGCGCCGCAGCTTCAGGAAATCCGCTTGCCTCAGTAGGCGCCTCAAGGGAGATGAAACTTGTCCTTGCGTATGAATTGCCTTTTTTGCTCTCTGTTATTACCGTAATAATAAAATCGCAAGGCGCGATAAGGCTGGGTTCGGTGATCGTCCATCAGGCAGCTTCAGGCCCAAATATCGGCTCTATTTCGGGAATATCGGCCTTTATCGTTTGTATCCTTTGCATGCAGGCAAAACTCGGGCTTGTCCCGTTTGACAGCTCTGAGGCCGAGCAGGAGATAATGGGAGGAACGCTCATAGAATATTCCGGTCTGCCGCTTGCGATATTCAGGTTGACGAAAGCGGTTTTACTTTATACAACGCCTTTATTTCTTATAATACTGTTCTGGGCGGGCAATTTAAGCGCGGGAAGCATAATCTGGAAGTATATAGCGCTGCTTGTAATAATTATTCTTATAAAAAATACATCTCCTCGCGTGCGTATTGACCAGGCGCTCGGGTTTTTCTGGGGAAAAGCAGCTATACTGGCTGCGGCTGCCGTAATATTGGCGCTGGCAGGAAAATAGAAGGAAAGATAGGGATAAATAGGGAATAATAAGGATAGATAAGGATAAATAGGGATAAAGAAGGATGAATCTTAAGCTTAGAGCTTTGACGAAATCGCTGTGGGTGTTTCACGCGGCGACATCGCCGTGCAATAACTGCGATATCGAAATACTTGACGCGCTTACGCCCAGGCATGACATAGAGCGATTTGGAATGGTGCTTGCCGGCAGCGTAAGGCACGCCGATGTCCTTTTGGTCACCGGCGTCCCAAACTATAAGACAAAAGAGAGGTTGAAAAAACTTTACAGCCAGGCGCCTAAACCATGCCTGGTGGCAGCGATAGGCAATTGCGCCTGCGGAAGGATCATGTTTAAGGATTCGTATAACAGCCCATGTCCTGTTGATGAGATCGTGCCTGTTGATGTATATATTTCGGGCTGCCCGCCAAAGCCGGAGGCGATCATCGCGGGCGTTGTAAAACTGATTAACAAGGTGACATCAAGTGCCAAAGGCACTTGATGTCATTGCGAGGAGGCTGAAAGCCGACGAAGCAATCTAAAAACAGATTGCTTCGCCCCTTCGGGGCTCGCAATGACGTAATAGATAGATAGGGCAAAAAATGATAAAAGAAGAGGTCAGAAAGCGGCTGGGAAATAAGATAAAAGACTGGCACAAACACGGCCTGCGCCGCGTATATTTTTCTTTCGAGCCGCGAGATGTAAAAGAGATCGTCGCGATTTTATTTAAGGAACTGGGCATGAGGTTTGCAACGGCCTCGGGACAGGACACGCCGGCAGGGCTTGAGATAATTTATCATTTCAGTTTTGATAAGACAGGGGAAATGTTTTCAGGCCGGGTCCTGATAAAGGATAAGGCCAGGCCTGAGATAGATTCAATAGCAAACCTGTTCCCGGGCGCTGAATGGATCGAGCGAGAGATGTGGGAGATGCTTGGGATAAATTTTAAAGGGCACCCGAATCTTAAACGTTTGCTTCTGGCCGAAGATTGGCCGGAAGGGAAGCATCCGCTTAGAAAGGGATGATATGTCGCACAAGATTGTAATTCCAATAGGTCCTTACCACCCGCTGCAGGAAGAGCCGGAGTTTTTCCGGCTTTATGTGGATGGCGAAAAGGTTGTTGATATTGATATCGTCATAGGTTATATGCACCGCGGGATAGAGGAACTTTCAGAGCACAATCACTTCGACCAGGTTCCTTTCCTTGTTGAGCGCATCTGTGGCATTTGTTCGCACAGCCACCCAAACGCCTACGTCTTGGCCGTAGAGGATATATTAGGCGGCGAAAGAAACGTTGTGCCTGAGAGGGCGCTTTATATACGCACCATCATTGATGAAATGCAGAGGATCCACAGCCACCTGTTATGGCTGGGTCTGGCCGGCCATTTTATCGGCTATAACACGGTATGGATGTGGGCATGGAGATATAGGGAGCCTATCCTTGACATGTTTGAGATGATTACCGGAAACCGCCAGCATTACGCCATGTGCAAGGTTGGAGGGGTCAGGCGCGATATCAGGCCCCAGGATATACCTATATTAAGGAAGGCGCTTGACGAACTGGTCCCGGTAATAGATATGTTTAAAGGCGCGGTGATGGATGATCCGGTTATACAGGCGCGCCTTAAGGGTATTGGGATCCTGAACAGGCAGCAGGCGATTGACTGGTGCGCGGTCGGGCCCACGGCAAGAGCGGCCGGCCTGGATATTGATGTGCGCAGAGACGAACCCTACGGCGTAACTGACAGGCTGAAATGGAATGTCATTATTGAGAAAGACGGGGATATCTTTGCGAAGACAAAGGTAAGGATACTTGAGCTTTATGAATCGATCAACATGATACGGCAATGCCTTGATAAGCTGCCCGAAGGTCCGATAGACGCTGATATAAAGGATATACCGCCGGGCGAGGGAATAGGCAGGGTCGAGGCGCCAAGGGGCGAATGTTTCCATTATGTCCGCGCAGACGGCACAAACAGGCCTATCAGGCACAAGATACGGGCGCCAAGCTATATGAACGTCGCCTCAAACAAGGTAGCCGCGGTAGGCGGTACGATATCCGATGCGGCGATTACTCTGGCGGCGGTCGATCCATGCTATTGCTGTACGGAGAGGACAGCAGTCCTTGAGAAGGGCAGTGAGAAGAAAATAATGAATGGGTTCGACTTGATAAAGTTGTCGCAGGAGAAAACAGAGAAGATAAGGAATAATAAAGATAATAGGGATTAATAAGGATAAATAGGGATACATAAGGAAAATGGATACGTGGGTTAGAGTAGACGCATTAAATGGATTCGTGGTAGCGGCGATTGGGTTATTTTTCGCGCTGACTCTGGTTTATTCAGCCGGATTCATGAAGGGCAAGCAAAAAAATGGCCAGTACTATATCTATGTCATATTGACCGCCGCCGCCTCCGTATTAGCTGTTGTTTCAAATAATCTGCTTCTGCTTCTGGTGTGCTGGGGATTTTTGGGATTCACCCTGTATCTGCTGATAAACATGGGGGATGTCGACACCGGGCAGACGGCGAAAAAGACCCTGATTATTGTGGGCGGCTCCGACGCCCTTATGTTATTTGGCATCGGACTCATATATAAAATAACGGGTTCATTCCAGATGGATAAGATAAATATCCCCCTGACCCATCACTATTTATCCCTCGCTACTATTGCCTACTTATGCCTTGCGATAGCCTGTTTCGCGAAGGCCGGCGCAGTGCCATTTCATTCCTGGATACCCGATTGCGCCAAAAAGGCGCCGATACCCGTAACGGCTTTCCTGCCGGCCTCGCTTGACAAGCTTCTGGGGGTTTATTTACTTGCCCGCATATCGCTCAATTTATTTGCAATGAACGGCGCGATGAACATCTTACTCATGCTCATCGGCGCCTTTACGATAATTTCGGCCGTCATGATGGCGCTCATACAGCATAATATGAAAAAACTGCTTGGCTATCACGCGGTTTCACAGGTTGGCTATATGGTGTTAGGTATAGGTACAGGTAATCCTATCGGGATAGCCGGCGGCCTCTTTCATATGTTAAATCACGCTGTTTATAAAACATGCCTTTTCTTTACGGCAGGTAATGTCGAATACCGCGCGCATACCGCGGAACTCGATAAATTAGGAGGCCTTGCCGGATTAATGCCTCTTACTTACATTGCCGCGGTCATAGCAAGCCTTTCTATCTCCGGAGTGCCGCCTTTTAACGGGTTTGTTTCAAAATGGATGGTATATCAGGGGCTGGTACAAAAAGTCACCATGACACCAGGTCACCAGGTCACAAGTGTGGTAGCTGTGCTTTGCCTGGCGGCGGCGCTGTTCGGTTCGGCGCTCACGCTCGCAAGTTTTATGAAATTGATTCATGCGGCATTCCTTGGCCAGGCGGTTTCATCCCAGCCAAAGAGCGGAAGCCTTGAGGTTCCCGCGGTAATGTGGTTTCCCGCGGTTTTGCTTGCGGCTGTTTGCGTATTATTCGGGGTGTTTGCCCAGGCCATACCCCTTAAATATTTTATAATGCCGGCTATCCCGGGCGTAAATTTCTCAGGGCAATGGTACGCGACATTATCGACAGCGCTTGTCATAATAGGACTGATCCTTGGCGCCCTGCTCTTTAAACTTAAAGCCGTGAAACCGGTTTTTCGCCGGGATGCTTCCTATACAGGATCTGAAACGGCCGCCCTTCAATATAACGAGACAAACAGGGTAACAGGCACCGAATTTTATAATACGATTAAGGAATACGGTATTTTGAAAGGCATTTATAAGCGGGCCGAGGCGGGTTTTTTTGATATATATGAACAGGGCAAGGCCTTTGTTTTCGGCATAGGCAGATTTTTTCAATATCTGCACAATGGGGTTTTGCCTACTTACCTTGTCTGGACGCTTTTAGGAATGATTGTATTATTTTTTACTCTGGTAAAATAGGAAGAATATGGAACTGCACCTTTTATTATTATTCATGATTTTTGCGGCAATCGTCGCCATAGAGGTAAAAGACCTTTTGTCCAGCGTGGTCGGCGTAGGCGCGGTAGGATTCGCCCTGTGTCTGGCGTTCCTGATTTTAAAGGCCCCCGATTTAGCGATTACGCAGCTGGTGGTCGAGATCCTTTGTCTGATCATCCTTATCAGGGCGACTATCAATAAGGATTTACCCCTGGTTATTGAAGGCCGCTGGTTCTTTAATACCATTTCCACTCTGGCGTTCGTCGTGGTATTTCTTTTCTTTGCCTGGGCCGCCATAAAGGAACTCCCGGCATTCGGCAACCCGCTTATGTCGGTGGTAAAGAAATATTTGGCCGAAGGGACAAGCAGGACAGGCGCCGTTAATATAGTGTCCGCGGTGGTCCTGGACTTCAGGGCCTATGATACACTGGGAGAGGTGACGGTTTTATTTTCCGCCGTTTTAGGGATTATGGCGGTCTTGCGCCGCCCGGGCAGAAAGAAAATAGAGGATAAGGATAATGTCAGATAACCCTAATACAGGCCTGCCTGCCGGCAAGGCAGGCATGTCGCTGATTGTCAAGACGATTACGCGTCTTACCATAGGCCTGATATTGTTGTTTGGCATTTATATCGTCATGCACGGGCATCTTTCTCCCGGAGGGGGGTTCGCCGGCGGCGTAATAATCGCGCTTTCCTTTATACATATTATGCTTGCCTTCGGAAAGGATATCGCGGCGGCAAAGATATCCAGGGGCCTGGCCTCAAATCTGGAAAGCATAGGCGCGCTCATGTTTTTGGTGATAGCCCTCCTGGGATTTTTAGGCGGGTCGTTTTTTTTAAACGTGCTGGCTAAAGGCAGGCCTTTTAAACTGTTCAGCGCCGGGACTATTCCTTTGAGCAATATAGCCATAGGCCTGAAGGTCGGCGTCGGCCTGTTTGCCATATTCCTGGCGCTGGTAATATTGGAAGGAGCAAAGAGAAAGTGAAAGGAGCGGGAGTTTGAGCCTTTATTTATTGTGCCTGACTTTATTTTGCGTCGGCTTATACGGGGTTTTGCGCAAACGCAACATCGTTAAGATAATCATCGGCATAGGAATTATGGAATATTCCATGAATCTTTTTTTTGTTTTACTCGGATATCGTTATCATGGCAGGACGCCGATAGACGCTCAGAACCAGAATATCCTGAACATGGTAGACCCGCTGCCGCAGGCGCTGGTAATGACGTCGATTGTTATCGGTCTGGCGGCTACGGCGCTGCTTATTTCCATCGCTATAAGGATATACGAAAAATACGGGACATTTGATATCACAAAGATAAAGAGGCTTAAGGGATGAATATCATTCCGCTGTTTGTAATCATACCGCTGTTTAGCGCGTTTTTTATATCCCTTACCGGGAGGCTTTTTAAAAAGGGTTTTATTGACGCGATTTCCGGCGTGTCATGTTTTTTGCTCCTGGCGCTTTCTTTTTATGGATTAAATGCCCTGAACCATTCTGCCAACCAGGCCATGGTTTATAAAGTCGGGGGATGGATGCCGCCCTTCGGCATCTGCATGGTCTTGGACGGCCTGGCCGGTTTTATGCTGATTACGGTGAATCTGGTCGCCTTTTTTGTCTGTATTTTTTCAATTAATTATATGGAGAAATATACGGACAAGCCGAAATTCTATACTTTGTTTTTACTCATGGTAACAGGCATGAACGGATTAATCATCTCGGGTGATTTATTTAATCTGTACGTTTTTTTGGAAGTCGCTTCTATTGCCAGTTATGCCCTGGTGGCCTTTGGCACCGAGGCCGAGGAACTGGAGGCCTCCTTTAAATATGCGATAATGGGCTCGGTGGCTTCGGGTTTTATATTTATAGGGATCGCTTTCCTGTACGGGTTCACCTCGACCCTGAATATGGCGGACATGTCGCGTATCCTTGGCGCAAGCCCGAGCTCCTGGCTTGTCCCTTTTGTATCCGTCCTTTTTTTGATGGGTTTCGGGTTAAAGGCGGCGCTGGTGCCATTTCACGCCTGGCTTCCGGACGCGCATCCGTCCGCGCCCGCTTCAATCTCTGCCATGCTCTCAGGCGTTTTGATTAAGGCACTGGGCGTTTACGCCATGGTCAGGATTTTCTTTAATATTATCGGGATATCCGCCGGGTATTTATCGGCGTTGATGTTTTTAGGAGCACTCTCCATGATCGTCGCCGTTATACTGGCCCTTTCCCAATGGGACCTGAAAAGATTATTGGCGTATCACTCTATCAGCCAGGTGGGGTATGTCTTTTTAGGCATCGGGTTGGGCACGCCCCTGGGGATATTAGGGGGGCTTTTTCATCTATTCAACCATTCGGTCTTTAAATCCCTGCTTTTCTTAAATTCGGGAGCGATAGATTATTCCACCGGGACGCGCGACCTGAGGGAGATGTCGGGGCTAAAGGAGAAAATGCCCGTAACGGCAGGCACGAGCCTTATCGCATCTATGTCTATAGCCGGGATTCCTCCTTTCAACGGTTTTTTTAGCAAACTTATTATTATCTTCGCCTGTATCCAGAAGGGGTTTTATGGTTACGCGCTCGCGGCGGCGCTTGGGTCAATACTTACCCTGGCCAGTTTTATGAAGGTGCAGAAATACGCCTTTTTGGACGAGCTGAAAGAGAAATACAGGAACATAAAAGAGGTCCCGCCGGCTATGAAGTTTTCTATGGTGTGCTTGGCGGCTATATGCGTCTTAGGAGGCATTTTATTGCTGCCCTCGTTTAAATTTTTCCTTAGCGGAGCGGCAGGTGTATTGTTGGAAGGGAAAGAATACGCGGGTATTGTTTTGGGGGCGGCCGCAAAACCATGAAAAACAAGGCGGTATTGTTCATAATCGGTTTTATAATCTGGATACTTTTAGGCTGGCCGCCGGACGTACAGCATGTAATAGCGGGGATTCCGGCAGCCGCGGTTGTCGCGTTTTTAACAGGGGATATGTTTGCCCGCAGGCCGTTTCGTTTCGGCAACATAATCAGGTATTTATGGTTTTGCTATTACGTCCCGTTATTTCTTTGGGAATGCCTTAAGGCTAATATTGACGTCGCATTAAGGGTTTTAAACCCAAGGCTGCCCATAAAGCCGGGGATTGTTAAAGTCAAGACTACATTAAAGTCCGATACCGGGCTTACATTTTTGGCCAATTCAATTACTCTCACTCCGGGAACCTTTTGCATCGATATAAAACCCGAAAAGGGCATACTTTATATCCACTGGATCGATGTCCGGTCTAAGGATATAAATACGGCTACCCAATTGATCGCCGCGAAGTTCGAGAGGGTGCTAAAGAGGATTTTTGATTAAGATGAAATCAGGATATTTCAGATGGATTGTCGGAGCCCTGGCGCTTACGGCGGTGTTGTTATTTATAAGTATCTATCCCATACCATCCCTGTTGAAATGGCAGTCTCCGCTTCTTTCCCGCTGTTTTTTTATATTGATGGTCTGTTTTGGCCTTTGCCTGATCAGATTAATGCTGGGCCCTACGCCTGCTGACAGGGCGGTCGCCATAGACACCCTGGGAGTTTTGATTGTAGGTTTCTGCGCCATTTTAAGTATCCCAACAGGAAGGGACTGGTATATAGATATTGCCATTGCATGGGCGCTGCAGAGTTTCGTAGGGGCCCTGGCCCTGGCTAAATACATGGAAGGAAGAGGATTTGATGAGTGAAATTATCGGATATATATTTATTGTAATAGGCCTGGCATTTGATATATTAGGCTGCATTGGCCTGATTCGTCTGCCCGACGTGTATAACCGCCTTCAGGCGACCACCAAATGCGTTACTATGGGGACCTGCAGCATTCTATTCGGTGTCTTTGTCATCAAGGGGTTTAGCAGTACCGGCATAAAGGCGATTTTATGTCTTGTATTTTTGATTTTAACAGCCCCTGTCGCTGCCCACGCGTTGGCGCGAGGCGCGCATGCGTCAGGAGTGAAGCTTTGGAGTAAATCGGTGTGCGATATGTATGAGCAAGATAAGGGAGAAGGAAAAAGGTAAAAGTAAAAAGGTAAAACCACAACCCAAAAGTAAAAAGAAAAAAAGTTTTAAGTTTTGAATTGTGGTTTTGACTTTTTCGTTTTTACTTTTAAGTTAAAAAATGAGGTATCCAAAACTAAGAGAATTAAAAGAAGCGGTTAAAGCGCTTATACTTGGCCCATATACGGACAAGTTCCCTTACAAGCCGCATGAGCCTTACGAGCGATTCAGGGGCAGGCCGCAGTACCATGAAGAGGACTGCATTGGCTGCGCTGCCTGTGTACAGGTATGCCCGTCCGGCGCCTTAAGTTTTAGCGATAAAAATGAAGGCGGTAAGGCGAGGCGCGTCCTTACGCATCGTATCGATCTTTGCGTTTTCTGCGGGCAATGCCAGGCAAATTGCCCGACCGAAAAGGGCATTATGCTGACAAGGGAATTCGACCTGTCAAGCACACAGAGCCGCCAGGAGCTTAATCACGCGATAGAAAAGGAGATGCTCCTCTGCGACGGCTGCGGCGAAATGATAGTTCCGGCGGACCAGTATAAATGGGTCGCGAACAAACTGGGTCCGCTTATGTTTTCAAATCCTTCAGTTTTTCTATCCTATCTTGGCCTAGGCGAGAACGAAGGGCGGTCAGGCCGCGAAATTAAGAAACCCGACCGCTTTAAGATTATCTGTCCCAGGTGCCGCAGGGAAGCTGTTCTTAAGTCGTAGTTTGTAATGGCTGCGAATAACGTTGTCTTAAATGAACTGGAAGGGCATTTGAAAGGCCGCATTGTCCTTGTCGGCATGGGTAATATATTAAGGGGCGATGACGCCTTTGGCTCCCTGCTGGCCAAAAGATTAGAGAAAACAGTTCCTTTTAAGGTCCTGGACGCCGGCACGGTACCTGAAAATTTTTTTGGCGCGGTAATAAAAGAAAGCCCCGATACCGTTTTAATCGTGGATGCCGTAGATTTCGGGGGGCGTCCGGGCGAATTCAGGTTTTTGCACGGCGATGAGGTTAAGGCCTCGAATCTTTTCGCGACTCACAATATGTCAATGGGCCTATTGTTTTCATTTATAAGGGAGAATACCAAAGCGAATGTCTATCTCCTGGCCGTCCAGCCGGCTGAGATCCATTTTGGAGAAGGGATGGGGCCGGATCTAAACAGGGGCCTTGAGGAGCTCGAAGGCTGGTTCGCGAAGGAATTCAAATATGGTAAAAAAGATAATTGATGAAAAAAAGATAAACGCGATCATAGAGGGGACCAAAAATCCTTCTAAAAGAACTATTCTCAAGGTCATTGAAAAGGCAGCGCAAAAGAAAGGATTAGGCCTCGAAGAGGCAGGCGCGCTGGTAAATCTCCGCTCTCCCGAGCTTACAAAAAAACTATTTGAGGCGGCCGGCTGCGTCAAGAACGAGATTTACGGCGAGAGGCTCGTATTATTCGCGCCCCTTTATATATCCGATTTTTGCGTCAATGACTGCGCCTATTGTAATTTTCATAAGTCAAACAAGACGTTTAAGCGCAGGAAGCTGACCCTTGATGAAATAGAATCGCAGACACGCCTGCTGATAGACATGGGCCATAAAAGGCTCCTGGTCGAGGCGGGCGAAGACCCGGCTCATAATGATATCGATTATGTTGTAAGTGCCATAAAAAGGATCTACTCTGTCAAAACCGAAAAAGGAAATATACGCCGCGTTAACGTCAACATCGCGGCTGCCAGCGCCGCCGATTACCGCAAATTAAAAAGCGCGTGCATAGGCACCTACCAGCTTTTCCAGGAGACCTACCACAGGAAGACTTATGAGGCCCTCCACAAGGGGCCCAAGGCGGATTATGAAAGGCAGCTGACCGCCTATGACAGGGCGTTTAAGGCCGGGATTGATGATCTTGGCCTGGGCGTTCTTTTCGGATTATATGATTGGCGTTTTGAGGCGCTCTCGCTGATTGCCCACTCAATGTATCTTGAAACGGCGCATGGCGTAGGACCTCACACTATTTCAGTCCCGCGTTTTCAACCCGCGCCGACAGTAACCTTAAGGCCGGCCGGCCGCGTATCTGACAATGATTTCCTGAAACTGATAGCGACCTTAAGGGTAGCCGTCCCTTATACAGGCATGATAATTTCGACCCGGGAAAGCGCGGCAACGAGAAAGACGGCGTTTAAAATAGGGATCTCCCAGGCCTCAGCGGCCTCTAATACGACGACGGGCGGCTATGGCGAGACTTCAAGGCATCCCCAGTTTGAGATACAGGATGACAGGAACCTAAGCGAGGTCATAGGCGATGTTGTGGCGGACGGCTTCCTGCCGAGTTTCTGCACGGCGTGCTACAGGAAGGGCAGGACCGGCGAAACCTTTATGAATCTCTCAAAGCCGGGCGACATCCATAAATTCTGCCGGCCCAACGGATTGCTCACGTTCGCAGAATATTTACAGGATTTTGGGAAGAACAGTTTTTATTCGAAGGGCAATGAACTAATCGCGTTTTATCTGAATAAAATAGAAAATGAAAAGCTTCGTAATGAAACTAAGCGCCGTCTGTATGAGATTAAAAAAGGAAAAAGGGATATATATTTCTAAGAATGCCGTCATTGCGAGCCCCGAAGGGGCGAAGCAATCTATTTTTGGGATTGCTTCGGCCTTCTGCTTCGGTTTCGCCTCGCAGTCGGCCTCGCAATGACAGGAGAAGTATGTGTTACGCGATACCTGGAAAGGTTGTTGGAATTAAAGAAGGCATTGTAACCGTTGATTACTTCGGCGAAAAAAAGAAAGCGCGGAACGAGTTTTACGAATTAAACAACGGCGATTATGTTTACGTGCAGGGCGGTTTTATAATTCAAAAGATTTCCGAAAGAGAGGCCCTGCCCGTCCTTGATTCCTGGAAGAAATTATTTTTCAAACTAAAAGAGATCGATTTTCGCCTTGCCGGAGGCGCGGGGAATAAATATCGGCGCGCGAATGCCCTAAGGCAGAAATATCATGGTAATTCATGCTGCATACATGGTATCATAGAATTTTCCAATTACTGCCGCTCGAACTGCTTTTATTGCGGCATAAGGAAAGACAATTCCGCGCTTGCGCGCTACAGGATGGAGCCGGCCGAGATTATCAAGACTGCCTCTTACGCCGTCAATGAGCTGGGTTTCAAGGCGCTTGTCCTTCAATCAGGAGAGGATACCTGGTACGATGAGAAGAGCTTATCGCATATAGTTACGGAAATAAGAAAAAAAGCGCCATGCCTTATTATATTAAGCCTTGGGGAAAGGGAAGAGGCGCTATACCGCCGCCTTTATGATGACGGCGCCCGCGGGGCGCTCTTACGCTTTGAGACAGGCAGGCCCGATATCTATGAGAAACTCCGTCCCGGCCGTATTCTTAAAGACAGACTTGAATTGATTAAAAAACTCAAGGATAAAGGTTATCTTGTCATGACAGGTTTTCTGATAGGTCTGCCGGGCCAATCCGGCGGCGATATCTTAAACGACATCAAACTTACAAGCTCTCTTGATTCCGACATGTTTTCGTTCGGTCCTTTAATCCCGCACCCTGCCACGCCGCTTGCAGGTACCGCCGCGCCTTCGGTAGAAACGGTCCTGGAGGCGATCGCGGACGCGCGCCTCGATAATCCGCGGGCACAAATTCTTGTAAATACCTCGTTCGAGACGCTTGACGCCGCCGCTATCCGAAATGGTCTTATGGCAGGGGCAAATTCGCTTATGATTAATGTCACGCCTGAAAAATACCGGAAGTTTTATGACATATATCCTCACCGCGCGGGAATAGATTTAGCCATAAAAGCGAGGATAGGGCATATCTTAAGTATTCTTCATTCGATCGGCCGTGCGCCGACAGATCTCGGTCTTTAAGCAATAAAAAACAAAAATATAGACTCGTCTCATATTGTAGGGTAGCACCTTTTGGGATGGCACCCAGAAAGGGTTCTTTAAGCGAAAAAAGTCAATTGAAAGAAGAACCGGCCAATTCCCCAGTTTTTAAATTCATATAAAATATGGACAACAAAGGAGGCAGTATGAAAAATAAAATAATCGCGTGTTTATTATTCGCGCTGTTTGCAGGTTTTTTTACAGCTTATGCGAAGGTAGATAAACCAAAACCGATGTTCTGTACGCCTTCCATCAGCCAGGGGGAAACCAAGGATAGTATTAAGGCCAGATGGGGCGAACCGGATCAGGTTATTCAATTGGCGCCGGATGAGATAGGCCTACCACGGGAAGAGTGGCTTTATAAGAGCGCGCCATTCGGAGTATTAAGCGGACATAGTTATGTTTGTAAAACTCAGCGGCTTATTTTTGAAGGCGACCATGTTGTTGATATAAAGTTGGAAGAAGAGCCCCTGCCGTATGAAAAAGAATAAGGAGACGGATAATATGTTAAAGAATATAGTAGGCGGCATATTCGTGGTATTTCTGGCCTTAAACGTGACAGGGTGTGCTCTCTTGGTGGGTGCTACCGCAGGCGGGGCGGGGACAGCGTTCTGGTTGTCGGGAAAATTGAGCGATACGGTAAGCGCTCCGTATAAAACAACCATAGAAAGGGCCAAGACAGCGTACAGGTCGCTCAAGATTGAAATTGAACAGGAGACATATAGGGATGATGTGACTCAGCTCATAGGAAAGCATCCGGACGGAAGGCAGGTGTGGGTGGATGTCAGGCCGCTTACAGAAAACACATCAAAGGTAGAGATACGGGTGGGTATGAAAGGCGACAGATCTGAGTCTGCAAGAATACTTGCGAGGATAAAGAGTTATATTTAAGTGGAAAAAAGTCAATAAAGTTATTGACAGGCCGAACGAGGTGTGTTATTTTAAAAAATGAAGGTAAGTCATGCCATATAATATCCTGCTAGTAGATGACGATAAGGATTTCCGCACTGAATTCAAAGACGCCTTTTTTGAGGACTATGAGATTAAAGAGGCCTCAAACGGCGAAGAGGCCCTGCTGATTCTTAAACGACCCAACGAGATAGACCTGGTTGTGCTGGACGTGAACATGCCGGGACAGCGCGGCACAGAGGTGCTTAAGGAGATGAGGGCCGCGGCGCCGGATTTAAGGATTGTCATGCTGACAGGCAATAGTTCCGAGGATGTCGCCATAGACTCGCTGAAGGGGCATGCTGATGACTATCTCACCAAACCGCTTAATGTTGAGGAGGCAAAGGACGTAATAAAAGAACTTCTGGATACCCGCAAGGGCGAGATTGATGTCACTACCGCCGACGCGGCCACCAAAATGGAAAAAGTAAAACAGTTTATAGAGAGAAATTGTTTTAAGAAGATAAGCCTGGAAGATGCCGCGCAGGTAGTGTGCCTCAGCCCCAAATATCTGAGCCGGTTGTTTAACGAGGTTACCAAAAAAAGTTTCAGCCAGTTTAAGATAGGCGTAAAGATAAAGAAGGCAAAGGAACTGTTGACTTCCACAGGTGCCACTGTAAATCAGGTGGCATATAAGCTGGGCTACGAAAATGCCGAGTCATTTATCAGGCAGTTTAAGAAACTTACCGGATTAACCCCCACCGAATATAGGCAAAAGGCAGGGAGGAAAAAATCAGTTGGAGCTAAAAGGACAAGCAAAAAATAACACGTATTTAATTTCCACCATATCCCCAAGAAGCGAGGAGGACGCAAAGGTCGAACGCCAGCGACTATGGGATATCCTTGAGATGCTGCCGGCCTATGTGGTGCTACTGACCCCTGATTATCATGTGCCATTTGCCAACAAGTTCTTTCGCGAACGTTTTGGAGAATCGCACGGCAAGAGATGTTTTGAATTCCTCTTTAATCGTACGGAACCTTGCGAAACGTGCGATACATATAAGGTTTTGAAAACGAATAAGCCGCATCGCTGGGAATGGGCAGGTCCGGACGGGCGAAGTTATGACATCTTTGACTACCCATTCACGGACTCGGACGGTTCTACCCTGATCCTTGAGATGGGCATCGATATCACTGAAATAAAGCAGGCCCAGGAAGCACTCAAATTAGATTTAAACCGCGCCCAGGCCGTGGCCAAGACGGGGAGCTGGCGACTGGATACTCGGCGAAATATGCTTATCTGGTCTGATGAGACCTATCGGATATTCGGTATTCCCAAAGGAGCGCCTCTTACTTATGAGACCTTTCTCGGCACAGTTTACCCCGATGACAGGGAATATGTTGACAAAAAATGGACAACCGCGCTCCAGGGCGAACCCTACGATGTAGAACACCGTATAATCGTAGACGGTAAGGTGAAATGGGTGCGAGAGACGGCTGAACTTGAGTTTGACAACGAAGGCACGCTCGTCGGCGGATTCGGGACCGCGCAGGATATCACCGACCAGAAAATCGTAATTGAGGAGATAAAGAAAATATCCCTCTTCCCCGCGGAAAACCCCTCTCCGGTTCTACGGGTCTCCAAAGAGGGGGCGCTTATTTACGCAAACAAAGCAAGCGAAAAGTTTCTGAAGAAATGGGGAATAAAGATAGGGAGCGCTCTTTCTTCTTCTTCTTCTTTATGGATAACTATTAAGGAGGCCCTTTCCTCAAATATTGAAAAAGAACTTGAGATAATGCTTGATGATAAAGTATTTTCTTTCTTGGTAGTTCCTATCGCTGAGTCAAGTTATGTAAATCTATACGCCCGCGATATTACGGCAAGGGCAGAATTGGAAAATGTCCTTAGGGATATGAACGCGCGGTTGGAAGATGTTGTAAATAGACGCACAAACCAGCTTGTGGCGGCTAATGAAAAACTTATGCGTGAAATGACAGAGCGGAAAAGTACTGAGAGACGATTAAGAGACAGCTATGCTATCCTCAAACTCATCAGCGCCAATACGACCCTGAAGGGATTTTTAACGCCGCTTGTCAAAATGATTCAGGTGTGGACAAAGTGCCGCCATATTGGAGTGAGGATATTAACGGGCGAATCTGAGTTGCCTTACGGGGCGTATGTGGGTTTCAACGAAGAATTTATGCAGAAAGAAGGTAAGCTGTGCCTGGCGACAGATGAGTGCGCCTGCATAAGGGCAGTAAGGGAAAAATTTGATTTACAAGATACACCGGCGACGACATCCTTTGGTTCTTTCTGTTTAAATAATAGTCAGCAATTTTTGAATGGACTTCCGAAGAAACAAAAATCAAGATTCAGAGGGGTGTGTATTGAAAACGGTTTTGCGTCTTTAGCCGTGATACCCGTGCGCTACAAGGACCAGATACTGGGGGCTATACACATTGCGGATGAAAGGCAGAATATGCTGCCTCCTGAGACAATACAATTTATAGAATCGCATTCCCTTCTTATAGGCGAGGGGATTTATAAATTTGGTTTACTTGACAGGGTCTTAAAGCAGCAGCAAAGCTTGGCCGATTCGAAGCGCCTGTCCGACATAGGCATCCTTGCCGCTACAGTAGCGCATGAGCTGCGCAACCCCTTAGGGGTGATACGCACAGCCGTATATAATGTAAAACGAAAGGCGCAGAACCCCTTAATAGAAGGCAATCTGGCCAACATTGAAAAGAAAATTATGGAGGCCGACCAGATTATAAACAACCTCCTGTATTATTCGCGCATCAGGATTCCCGAGTTGGAGGAGGTTGATATTTATAATCTGCTGGAAGAGTGCGCCGCCAATGTGACAAATAAATTTTTCGGCTCAAAAGTTAAATTAATAAAACAGTGCAAAAATCTGAAAAATGTTACGATAACCGCTGATCCTACACAGCTCAAAGAGGTATTTGTCAATATGCTGACCAACGCCTATGAGGCCATCCCTGACGGAAGCGGGAAGATTGAGATAATAGGAATGCCTGATAATGTAGGAAAGGAAGTCAGCATAACAATTAAGGATAGCGGGGTCGGCATAGAGTCCGTATATTTAAAAAGGATACATGAGCCTTTTTTTACTACCAAGTCAAAGGGTACGGGCCTGGGCCTCACCGTTTCGTACTATATAGTGAAACTTCATTCGGGCAGTATAGACGTTGAGAGCGAAAAGGGCAAGGGGACAAGTTTTAAGATTGTCCTGCCTGCCAGAAGGCAGACGTTGTAACTGAAGCATGTCAATTAAAAAGCGGATATTGATTGTAGATGATGACAGAGAATTGTGCCAGGAGATGGCAGAAATCTTACAGGATGAGGGATATCTCGTTGACGCAACATACGAAGGACTTAAAGGGAAAACACTTGCCGAAACAAATAGATATGATCTCCTGATGCTGGACATAAAAATTCCCGGTATTACCGGACTTGAGATTTTAAGGTTTTTAAGGCAGGAAGGTATAAGATCAAGGATTATGATTGTGACAGGAAGCCTGAAGATAAACAAACTGTTGAAAAAAGAAGACGATCCCGCCGATGAAGAAATATCCACCCTTAAACTTGCTGATGGCCTTGTGAGCAAGCCCTTCAACCCCGAGGTCATAATTTCAAAAATCAAAGAGCTTATCGGTTAAATCCCACCCTGTGGAAAACAATCAGAAAAAAGTGGAGGTAGCCCATTTACGCCGCCTGGGGTATAAAGTATGCTTGTAGTTGGTTAAATATAAGATAAAATGAGCAAGGAGGTGGAGAATGACAAGCGAAAGACTTATGATTGTGGACGATGACCAGAAATTTCTGGGAGAATTTGGGGAGATATTGTCTATGATGGGGTACGAATTAGTTCAGGTTAGTGACGCTACCAGTGTCGTTGAGAACGCCAAGATGTTCAAGCCGCATCTTATACTTCTTGATCTTAAAATGGCGAAGATGAACGGTTTTGATGTGGCTGAAAAGTTAAAAACGACGCCTGAGACAGCCAATATATCCATTATTGCCATAAGCGGCTACTACCCTATTGAAAAAAGCAATGTTCTTATAGACAAAACCCACTTTGACGCGTGCCTTACGAAGCCTTTTAGCATCTCAGATGCCGTAAGCCAGATAGAGATGTTGCTTACTGAAAGGCAGCTAATGACAATGGAACTGTGAGTCCCGGAGGGAAAATCAGCTGAGAAATCATTTTTGACATTAGGGGGACAGGTAAAATATCATGATAAAAAAGAGAATAATGTTGGTGGATGATAATAAAGAGTTTTTAGAAGAGCTTAATGAAACCCTGACCCTGGGCGGTTATGAAACAGCGATATTTTCAGACGGCCAGACGGCGCTAAAATCAGTATATGAAGTAAAACCGGACCTGATACTGCTTGATCTCAAGATGGAAGGCAAAAACGGGTTTCAGGTAGCGGATGAACTTAGCCGTTCCCCCGAAACAAAGGACATCCCGATTATAGCTATGACCGCCTTCTACACCAAGGATGAACACAGGCCGCTTATGCACACATGCGGGATAAGGGCGCACGTCATTAAGCCGTTTAATCCGCTTGATATCATTGCAAAAATAGAGGGAATATTATAAAATAAATAAAAATAGAATGACAGAATATTCCGTACTTATAGGAGGCAAAGCGGGTTTCGGGATAGATAAATCAGGTTCTATTATAGGACGCATCCTGAACGGCCTTAATTATCACGTCTATATCTATCGCGACTATCCTTCTATTATCAGGGGAGGCCACACCTTTTCTATAATACGCGCCTGCCGGGATAAGGCGGCATCGCACCGCGATAAAGTCGATTTTATCCTTGCCTTAAATCAGGATACCGTCGATTTGCATAAGGGGAAGCTGAAAGACGGCACGATCATTATTTATGATTCCTCCTCGGTTAAAGTCGAGGGCTCACTGGCCGCAGTCAAGACGGCAGGCGTGCCGATAGGCAGCATTATAAAAGAAGAAAATGCGAACGATATCATGCGCAACGCATGCATAATCGGCGCATTTTGTAAATCAGCGGGGCTGGACTGGGATGTTTTAGACAGGATATTCAGAAAAGAGATTGCAAGAGAGATAGACGCTAACTTAAAGGTCGCAAAAAGAGGCTACGATGCCGCGGGGGAGTTAATAAAAATAGAACCCCTGGCGCAAGCGGCCCTGCCCATGCTCTCGGGGAACCAGGCCATAGGCCTCGGGCTTATAAAGGGCGGGCTTGACGCCTACATTGCCTACCCCATGACCCCCTCGTCGCCCATCCTGCATTTTTTAGCTGAGGTTTCGGATGATTTTTCCCTGAAGGTTATTCATCCGGAAAGCGAGATAAGCGTAATCCTGATGGCCCTGGGATTTTCCTATATGGGCCAAAAGGCGGCGGTAGGGACTTCAGGCGGAGGTTTCTGCCTTATGACAGAGGGCTTGAGCTTTGCGGGGATGGCCGAATTACCCGTTGTAATTATAGTCGGGCAAAGGCCCGGCCCGTCTACAGGGCTTCCTACTTATTCCGCGCAGACAGAATTGCATTTTGTTTTAAATGCGGGCCAGGGGGAGTTTCCCCGTTTTGTCGCCGCGCCCGGAGACGCAGAGGAGGCCTATTTTTGGTCAGCGGTTGCCATGAATATCGCATGGAAATACCAGATGCCCTCTTTTATCCTTTCGGATAAAAACTTAGGCGAGGGAATTTTTAACTTTGATATAGAATCGATAGATGAGATAAAGGAAGGGGCCCCTGTTTTATGGGATGGGAAGACCCCTTATAAAAGATATCTTGATGCAGAGGACGGGGTTTCTCCGTTGACCTTCGCGCCCGCTAAAGACGCCGTTATAAAGGTAAACAGTTATGAACATGATGAATACGGCATAACCACAGAGGATCCCGCGGTAACCACGCTTATGCAGGATAAACGGCTGCGTAAAGAGCGGTGTTTATCAGAGGAGCTTCAAAAATATAAAACAGTAAATACGTTTGGGAATAGCGATTCTTCAACCGCGCTGGTTTGCTGGGGTTCGAATAAAGGTGTATCTGTTGAAGCGGCGCAGGAACTGGGTTTAAAGGCTA
>JAQURK010000019.1 GCA_028715645.1 Candidatus Omnitrophota bacterium
ATTAGGGAAAAAATACTCCCACATCCAACCAATATCCACATCCCGTCTATAAATTCAGCAAGGATCGACGTTATAAGCATGAATACTAGGAATGCCAGATGTATCACTATCTCCTGAGAGCTGAAGATCCGTCCGCGCATATCATTAGGTATAGTCTCGTGCATCATGGTATTGATCGAGATTATTACCGGGCTAAGCACCGCCCCCACGAACACGGTTAAAATTCCGGCCGCCCTGTACCTCGGGAATCGAGAAATGATAAGCGCAAAAAGCGCAATCCCGATACCTCCAAGAACAAAGCTCGTCAGTATGACCTTTTGTTTATTAAAATGCTGGCCAAACCTGCCGTACAAAAGCGAGCCAAACAATAAACCCACCCCTAAAAACATCCCCAGCAATCCCAGATCAGTCGTAAGTGTGCCGAATTTCTCTTGTATAAAAACTATAATTACGCAAAATATGGCGCCCGCCCCCGCCATAAGCAAAAATAACATGTTCATCACGAACCTGGCCTGAGGAAATGAAATAATAAATTTAAACCCTTCCTTGAGTTGAGTCCAGACAGACTTCCTTAAAGCCTTCTCAACCGCTTCTCCCACCAGCCTCAGGTCTTGGCGATAACCCTGCTTAGAGGAATCTTTCGGTCTGATCAGGGAGATAAGCATGGCCGAGAAAAAAAACGACGCGGAATCTATAAAGAAGCCGCCCAGGACACCTGCAAGTTTTACAAGAAAACCGGCCAGGCCGATACTAAGCACCGTGCCTATCATATACGTCGTATCAGAAAGGGAATTCGCTATAAGGAGCTTATCCCTTGAGACAAGGGTCGGGATGATCGCCATCTTACTGGGTAAAAAGAACCTTGTCAGGGAAAAGATCAAAAAGACGATGATATAAATGGGTATATTTGATTTGACCGTCAATATGAAAAACGGGATCAAAAGAACAAGAAAGCCCCTTGTTATATCAGCGATTATCATCACATTGCGCCTGTTCCATTTATCGACATACGCGCCCGCGACAGGGCCGATTATAAAAACAGGTACGATGACAAAGAGCATAAGTTTAGCCAGCTCATATGTGGAATAGCGCATTTGCTGGGAAATAAACCCTATCAGCGCCATCTGGTTGAGCCTGTCGCCGAAATTAGAAACAATCTGTCCCAGCCAAAGGCAAAAGAAATTCTTCTCTTTTAATACGTCCCTGAATCTGGTCATGATTGTTTTAAACAGCCCACGAGTGGGGTCGAACCACCGACCTGCGGTTTACGAAACCGCTGCTCTACCGGCTGAGCTACGTGGGCGTACAGCTTGTGCGAAATGAGCGAAACAAAATGCCGGGGGACAGAATCGAACTGTCCACGCCCGCCTTTTCAGGGCGGCGCTCTACCACTGAGCTACCCCGGCTTGAAAAACCTTAAAGGTGACGCTTATAATACGCCGCTTGTCTGTCCAGGTAGGCCCGTCCTACGGGATCATTGGCCATCCTGGATATATACGAATCTATACGTGACCTGTTTTCAGGATCTATCAGCACAAAATTCAGGCCAATCAGGGATTGTTCCCTGTCCTTTATCCTTAACACTCTTGCGACCTTCGCCATTACGGCTATAAAGTCGTTTAGCGGAGGAAAATAGATATCGGCCTTCACTATGGAATTTAAGGGCAGTTCTGAGTCTGAGAAAAACGAAGCGCCGCCCGCGCTTATGTCACGCCCATTCACAAGAGAACGCCTTTGGTCCGGGTCGCTTATTTGAAAGAACTTTAGCAGCGAAAAGGCCTTAAACCTCCTGTATTTGCGGCCATCCGCGCTCATTACTCTTTTTGTAAGCAGGCTGATCATTTTTCCCCCTTTGCCCCCTTTTTCCCCAAGGTTATAATTATATCAAATATATATTAACATTGATAGATTTTTTTAATGCGCATTTTCCAGATAGCGCAGGCAGGAAAAAGCGGCCTGCGCCCCTTCAGAACAGGCGACTACCACCTGTTTTAGCGCATTTTTCCTTATATCCCCGCAGGCAAATATTCCGGGAATCGAGGTTTGCATGTCCTCATTGGTAATTATGAACCCTTTCTCATCCAATTTTGGCCCCTCTTTTAAAAAATCCGAATTTGGCTTAAGGCCCACATATATAAAGACGCCTTGGCCAGGTATCATCTCTTCCCTCCCAGTCTTTAAATTCTTAATTTTAAGGCCTGATACCCTGTCTGTACCCAATACCTCTATCGCTGTAGAGTCCCATATGACCTGCCCCTTTTCATTCTTTAAAAACCTGTCCTGAAGCACCTCTGCCGCCCTTAGCCTGTCCCTTCGATGGACGATCGAAACCTTCTTCGCGAATCTAGCAAGGTATACCGCTTCTCCTACGGCGGCATCGCCTCCGCCTATAACAATCACTTCTTTATTTTTAAACAAAGGGCCGTCGCAGGTCGCGCAGTACGAAACTCCCCTGCCGGTCAGTTCGGCCTCGCCTTTAATACCAAGCTCTTTGGGGTTGGCCCCTGTCGCGATAATAACTGCCTTGCTGAAATATTTACTCCCTCCGATACTATTCACAGCTATGAGCTTTGAGCTATGAGCTATGAGCTTTATGACTTCCTCATTCACAAATTCGGCGCCAAATTTCTCGGCCTGCGCCTTCATTTTTCCCATAAGGTCAAATCCTGATATCCCTTCGGGGAATCCCGGATAGTTCTCGACGATATCGGCCTTTAAAATCTGGCCTCCCTCTACCGTCTTTTCAACAATCAGGGTCCTTAAGCCTGACCTGCCGCAATATATCGCCGCCGTGAGGCCGGCGGGACCTGCGCCTATTATGATGACATAGTATTCTTTTTTTCCGGCCATATGTTAGATATCCAATCCAAATATTCGGGATACTGCTTATTCCATGGGTTCAGGCGTATTGCCTCTTTTATTTCCCTTGAGGCAAGCCCAACATACTGACGTTTATGCCTTGCATCTTTCCTGGCCTTTTCAATAAAAAATTGCGCAAACAAAAAATGATTCCGGTCGCTTGCGGAATCAAGCCTTATCGCCTCCCTAAAAGAAGCAAGGGTCTTACCGTCGCGCGAAAGCCGATATGCGGCATAAGGAGTAATTATTCCTGTGACTATAAATAAAAATGCCGCCGATGCCGCAAGAACCAGTAATATCCTGACATACAAATTATCAATCTTAAACGGCCCCGCCTTGGATAATAAAGACACTTCTCCTTTTTCCGTTACTCGCGAATTTATCACACCCACAGTAAGGCCCGCCATAACAAAAAATAAAACAGCGTTAGCCGTGATGTGGAAATTAAAGTCAAAAAAACTGTGGAGAGACATGGAGAAAAGACCCGCTATGGCCCCCGCGCCCAGCCCCGTGGAAAAAGGGTCATTCCGCTTTAAAAAAGTTCTCAATACACCCCCAACATATAAATATACAACGATAATAAAAAGAATAAACCCAATAAGGCCTACCTCGCAAAGGAGTTCCAAGAAATCATTATGGATGTGGTCTATGTAATAATGAATATCAAAGGCCCATATCAGGTTAGGGCTGTAATTTTTATTATAGATAAACTGAAAGGCGCCGAAGCCGACGCCAAAAAGAGGGTAGTCTTTTACTAATCGCACCGCATTTTTTGCCATGATAAATCTCTCGCCTAATAGCCTGTTTACAAGGGAGGGGCCTTCCCCGATCCCTTTTGTAAATCTCTCTGATAGTTGTTCAGGCGCATTTATCCATAAGAGCATTCCAAGTGTAAGCGCCAAGATCACAAAGAGGAATACATGCCCTCTCCGAGTGATCCTTTTATAAATGGTAAAGACAAAAAAGAAGAGCAGGCCGAAGCAAAAAGAAAAGATTCCGCCTCGCGAAAGACTGTAAAACAAACTGCTCGTCATGACGATAAGCGCGAATATATAAAACCATAGGCCTTCCTGAAACATGACAAGAAGCCCTTTGGCAATGCTGGCCTTATCCATGGTTTTTATATAATCCCTTAAAAGCGAAAAGCGGCTGAACAAGACGCCGAAGCCTATAAGGCTGATTATATTAATATAGGCGGCAAAATGATTTCTGTTAGGGAAAAAGGCAAAACTGACCGCTGTTTTCGGCTGAACAAGTTTCTGCGTGATTCCAAAAAAAGCAAGCACAAAACCGGCCGTAATCAAGATCTGCGCCAACCTGTTTAAACTTTTTCTTTCCCACAATACATTAATAACAGCGTAAAAAAATATCAGGTAGGAAACCAGTTGTAAGATCTCCGCCTTCATTTTATAACGGTAGACGGCGCCCATTGAAAATCCGGGAATAATAAAATGAATCAAAAAATATTGAGCGGCGATAAATATCAGAAATATCAGGATAGGCAAATTTGCCGGCAGTTTGGCAAATTCAAAAGAACCTGCAGTCACAGATTTAACCACCCATAAAAACAGGATTGAAGATGCGGCGAGATTGAGGGCCAAGACAGAAAAAGGCGCGCCTGATCCAAACAAAAAAGGGCTTATAACAAGAACGAGGGTGATGATAAACTCTATAAACGTATCAAATATCTGTAGGCGCAATGGTGCCTGCATCGGAAGGTTTTTCTCCGGTAGGTTTTTCGCCGTACTTGGCGTAGTATCGGCTGTAATAATGATAATACTTGCTGTAATAGGCTTCTTTTTCTATATCGACGTCATTAAGGATAACGCCTATGATATTCGAACTTACTTCTTGGAGGCACTGTTTTGCCCTGGCCACCACATCCCTGCTGGCAGTCCCAAACCTTATTACCATCAGAGTGCCATTTACCAGTTTTGACAATATGATGCTGTCCGAAACGCCGACAAGAGGAGGGCCGTCGATTACAATCCTGTCATACTTTTCCCTGACCTCTTTTATCAGCTCTTCCATCTTAAAAGATCCGAGGAGACCTGAGGGATTCGGCGGTGTCGGGCCGGCGCTTATAAAACTAAGATTATCGATGAAGGTCTTATTGATAACAAGGTCTAGAGAAACGTTACCGGTAAGATAATTGCTTAGACCCGTCGTATTTTCAAGCTTGAAGGTATTGTGTATAGTAGGCCGCCTCATATCTGAATCTATCAGGAGGACATTGTTGCCGTCAAGGGCTATGGTTGCGGCCAGATTTGTCGAAACCAGCGTCTTTCCTTCGGAAGGTATTGTGCTGGTCACCAGTATGCATTTAAGTATTTCAGGCGGCGCGGAAAATACTATCCCTGTCCTTATATTCTTAAAAGCCTCCGCCAGGGAAGATTCCGGGCTTGAACTCGTTATGATCCTTCTTTCATACTCATCCCTGGACCTGTCCTTTATAGCCGGTATATGCCCAAGATAAGGAAGTTTTATGTATTTTTCTATATCCTCTTCGGATCGTATTGTGTTATCAAGATAATCCAATAGATACACAAGGCCGCAGCCCATAAGAAGCCCAAGCATGCCTGTCAGCATAATGCCTTTTATCCTTTTCGGGCCTACGGGGATAGTAGGGATCTCCGCGTACTGGACGACCCTCACGTTTGAAAGCTGCAGTTTTCCGGCCAGCTCCTGTTTGAGGTTATCGACGATCTTTTGCGTTTCAATCTTGAGGCTGTCGTCTACGAATTTCAGGTCATCCTGAATTTTTAGTATTACCGGGTGCTTTTCCTTGTATCTTGTAAGAAGCGATTTTTCCTCCGCCTCGAGAGAAGATTTCCTTGATTTAAGCTGTCTGATGATGGGATCGTTGACTACGGACGGCAGGGATTCTATAACGTCCTTTTTGGAAAGTTCCTGGAGCTGGCCGTAGATCGTCTGCATCTTTATCTTTTCCGATTCTTCGGGAAACCATTTAAGGACCTGGTCCGAAAAATAAAGTTTTGTCGCTACGCTCTGTTTGATATATAAATCAATCAGCGTATTCGCGATCTGCGCGCATAATTTCGGATCGGTAAAGGTTACACCCACATTAACTACCTGGGTCTTCCCTACCTTCTTTAAACTGATCATATCCTGCACCAGGGAAACAGCGTCGCCCGACGCGAAATAATCGTATTTTTTAGGGAGTTCCAGCTGGTCGACAAGCACCTGCAGGATGGGTTTGCTCTTTATGATAAAAAATTGAGTCTCGAGATAATCGTAGAAGCCTTCCTGCATCTTGGCCGCCGCCACTTCCGGACTCGTGGTGATGTTTGACTCGTTCCCGATCAGTATCTGGACATTTGCCTCGTAGATATTCGGCATCCTGTAATAATAGATGGCTGAAAGGACGAGCGCCATTACAAAAAAAGTGATTATTATCTCTTTTCGTTTAAGAAATATATTTATATAATCGGTAAATTTCCTTTCTTCCTCGCCCTCCATTTCAGGGGGCGGCTGAGGGGTCATGTATTTTATATTTTCGGGCATAATCTTCTCTTGGAACTACACTTTACCAGAAACTCTCGGGAACAACGACTATGTCCCCGGGTTTAAGGACCACATCTTCTTTTTTACCATCTATGATCTCGGATGTCTTGACGGTCGTGGTAGTCTTTTTATCCTTCTCGATCCTTATTATCCTGACGTTGTTCATGGCGGCGATATTTGTAAATCCTCCTGCCATGGATATCGCCCTGAGGAGCGTAACAGGCTCTTCGGCCGAAAGTGAATAGGTGCCGGGCTTGGTCACCTGCCCTAAAAGGATTATTTTTTCGGCATGGAATTCCTTTACGGTTATCATGATCTGGGGGTTTACCAGATAATCTTTTGCAAGAAGCGCCGTCACCTTGTCCTCTATCTCATACACGGTAAGGCCTTCCACCTGGACCTTTCTTATAAGCGGTATATCTATAAAACCGCCCTTCTGAATCTTATAATCTCCGGAAAGGGCCTCTTCTTCATAAACCTTAATCGTCAGGGTATCAAACGGTTTAACCCTGTATTCCTCATTATCTTTTTCTTCTTCTTGCGCCTTTGTATCTTTTTCATCCTTTGCGTTCTCTTCTTTCCGCAACCTTGGCGGTTTTTTCTCTTTCTTTATTTCTTCTAGCTCTTTTTCTTTCCTGGCCTCTTCGAGCTGCTGTTGTTTAAGCTCGGTCTCTCTCTTTAATTGTTCCTGGCGCTCCTGCTCTTGCCTCTTTAGTTCCGCTTTGCGCTCTTCTTCCTGGCGCTTTTTTTCCTCCTGCTGTCTCTTTAGCTCTTCCTGGCGCTTTAGTTCCTCCGCACGGCGTTGTTCCTCGGCCAGGCGCTTCTGTTCTTCAAACTGCTGACGTTCCAGCTCCTTCTGCTTTTTTATTTCTTCGAGCTGCTGTTGTTTAAGCTCGGTCTCTCTCTTTAATTGTTCCTGGCGCTCCTGCTCTTGCCTCTTTAGTTCCGCTTTGCGCTCTTCTTCCTGGCGCTTTTTTTCCTCCTGCTGTCTCTTTAGCTCTTCCTGGCGCTTTAGTTCCTCCGCACGGCGTTGTTCCTCGGCCAGGCGCTTCTGTTCTTCAAACTGCTGACGTTCCAGCTCCTTCTGCTTTTTTATTTCTTCGAGCTGCTGTTGTTTAAGCTCGGTCTCTCTCTTTAATTGTTCCTGGCGCTCCTGCTCCTGGCGCTTTAGTTCCACCTGGCGTTCTTCTTCCTGGCGCTTTAGTTCCGCTTTACGCTGCTGTTCTTGTTCCTGCTTGAGTTTTTGTTCTTCAAGTTTTGCCTGCCTAGCGGGTATCTTATTGATCAGATAATCAAGGGCGGCCTTATTAGACGGATCAAGGGAGAGTATCTGGTTAAAAATGTCTGTTGCTTCGGTAAACTGATCTTTGTGGTAAAAGTCCTTGGCCTGTATATAGAGGGTATCGATCCTCTGCCTTAACTTCTTTTCCTCAAGCTGGCCGAGCTGCTGTTTCATGGCCTGGTCCCTGTCCGGGTCAGACGGCATCACTTGGCGCGCCGTTACTTTGCGGCCTGTAGCGACCGAGGCCGAGCCCTGGACCCACGGGCTTACCCTTCCCTGAGCATCACCCAATTGTCTTTCAAGCCGCCCCGTATCATCGGCGGCCCAAACAGCGGAACCTGCCGCTAGTATAATTAATACAATCTGTGTAATCAATTTTTTCCCGAATGTAGAAACTTCTTTAGAAGTTCTTCGGGATCCCGAAGAACTTTTCGAAGAGTTAGCTTGATTCGGGATAATCTGCGTAATCATATATTTAGAATTGCGAACTAATGCCGCCCGTAATAACGTTATCTACATAATCAAAGAGGCCAAAATTGGATGTCCTTTTCTTATAGGTATAATTGAAGATGGCATAAAGCCATCTTTTAAAATAATACCTTAACCCAAAATCGGTCTGCCACATGTTATCCAGCCTGTTTTGGGTTACCCCTTCCTCGGTCGTAACCCTATCATATGTATTACGAATCAGGTCCAGGCCGAATGTGCCCACTGTCTTGTAAGAAAATTTATATTCCAGGTCAAAATAGATATTATCCGAAACATAATAGGGATTATTACCATAAGTAGATTCTACCATAGAATGGTTATATTCCAATGAAGAACTTAATGCCGGCGTAAATTTATTCATAAATGCGCTTTTGAAAATTAACTTCTGGGCTTCCCCATTGACCGGGTCTTCATATCTTCGCCATTCTTTTCCGATTTCAAAATTGCTGAGAACTTTCGTAAATAAGGTCCCTGTGATACCGGTTTTTAATCGCTGGTAAGTGGAGCTATTATCGCCCTTTGAATAATCGATCATGCCGTAATCATAGCCGGTAAAAAGAGACCATTTCGGCCTTATATGAAAATAAAACTTTGGTGTGATAATATTCTCGGTATAACTGAAACTTTCAAGTTCTCTCTTTCTGTATTCTTCGAAAATATTCGTATATTCCAGCGATAACGTCCTTTTAGCGCTCATATAATAATCCGCGTTTAAAAATAGCCGGTTTGACGTCCTCTCAGTCCTGCTTGTCTGTTCGCTTGAGGCCACACTTGTGACCAACGGTTGAAATTCATCCTGGATCTCAAGCCCGATCTTCCCCCTGCGCCTGTTGAAAAATGGCAGGGCAAGGCTGCCCGGCCTTATATATGTCATAAAAAGGTGGCTGACTCCGCTTTGCTTATCGTTGTCCATATATTTAACAACATCCATAACATAATTAGCGTCAAGGATGATATAATCAGAGCTTATCGAAACAAGGGCAGCAGGAGAAATTTTTGTAATAAAATCACTATTTTTATCCTCTTTTTCAAGAAAGATGTTATCGTCGTATGTCTCGGTCGCTCTCAGGCTGAACTTCTTTGTCATTTTGAAAGGGATCTTGGCTTCTCTGCCCGCGACCGCCATTATATCCCTCCTGAATTTTTCCCTTTGGAGCTGCCTCTCAAGCGTTGTCATGGAACGCGGCATAGCCGCTTCTTCAACGATCCTCTGTTCGTAAATCTCCCTTTTTACGTTTTCCTCTTCTTCCTGAAGTTTTTCTATTTTTCCGATTTTTTTTTCTTCGGCGGCTTCCTTCTCGCCTTCTTCAAGCAGTTCTTTTTGCTTCAGTATTACATCTTCCCCTCGCTTTATGGTACCAGAAACGTCGTATCCATTGTTTGTACCATCCGTTGCCGGCGGTCCTGCGGGCATATCATCTTGCCCGGCTGACGCGAAACAACTCAAAAATTGCGCTAAAAACAGCGCCATAAGAAAGTTCTTCATTTTCTTAGTTTCCGCTCAATTTGCTCAAGGCGCATTTGCGCTATTTCCAGATCAGGTATTATGGAAAGGACCTTTTTAAAATTTTCCGCCGCCTTTTGGTATCTTCCCGAAATATCGTATAATATCCCAAGGTTGTAATAAGATTCCGCCATCTGCGGCCTGGAAGAAGCCGCTTCTTTATACTCATATTCAGCGTCAACTACCTGGCCTTTGTACCAATAGGCAACCCCTAAATTATTATGCGCCTCCGCGAAATCAGGTTCGAGCTTTATTGTTTTTTTAAATTCCGTTATCGCCATATCATACCAGCCCATGGTCAGGCAGTCCCTGCCGAGGTTATAATGCCCTACCAGATAATTGGGATTTTTTGACACAGAGGCGCTATACTGATCAATCGCTTTGAGATAATCTTTTTTTCTGTCGTAGGCAAAGGCCAAAGCCGCATGCGTATATTCATCCTGCACTCTTTTAACTCCTTCCGCGGCAGTTTCGACCGCATCCTCAAAAGATGAAGATAAGGTATATGCCGTGCTTAACCCGCAATACGCCCATCCATCTTCTCTATTGATGGTTATTGCTTTTTTAAACGCTTCTTTTGCCTCCTCTACCGAGCCCTCTCTCAATAAAATAAACCCATAATCCCTATAGGAGCGCTCTGTAGTAGGAACGAGACTAGCCGAAACATAACTTGCCACGTCAGCCTCTGGATATTTGGCGCTTAATTTCTTAAAAGCCTCCGAAGCCCTCATCGGATTATGGAGGTTATATAAATAGGTATAACCCGCCTGGGCAAGGGCGACCTCTGAAACAGGGGAATACGCGAATTTGTCGGAAACGTCTTCATAAAACTTTGCCGCCTCTTCAAATTTGCCGCTTTTATAATAAGCGTCGGCCACCTGATAGACGCTGTCGGCCGCAAGCGGGTCTGATGAATATTTTTCTACAAATCCAAGGAAGGATTCGATCCCCTTTTCATAATTAGCGCCGAATTTATAAACCCAGGCAAGCATGAACTCCGCCTTTTTGGATAGATTGGTATTCGGCATAAAGATAATTGTTTTTTTAAAGGACTCCTCCGCGTCTTTGAGGTCGAATATATATATGTCGGCGATTCCCAGGTTATAATAAGCCTGGGCCAGTTCGGGCGCGGTTTTAAGTTTTAATATTTTTTCGACGAGCAGGCGCCTCTTCTGATAAATTGAAATAATCTCTTTTGTCCTCGCCGCCAATTTTTTCGCCAAATCCGCTTCTTTAGAAGTTGGATAATTATTTACGATCTCCTCATAAGCAAGAAGGGCCTTTTCGTGCTGTATAGATTTTAAATATACACCGGCTAGTACGAATTTTATTGAAGCGATATTTTCATAATCGGGGTATTTGGCTATGAATTCTTCATAAAGGGCCTGGGCCTCGGGAAGCCTCCAATCGTCTTCCATTTTTTTCGCTGTTTCTATCATGGTAAGGTCGGCCTCCCCTTCCTGCGCCGGAGGGCCTGTCTTGACCCCCTGCATGATATATACGACCATGTCTCTGGTTTCTTTATCGAGCTGGGCAAGATAGGCGTCGACCAGGCTTAGTTCCTTATAATCTTCGCCCATAGGGCCTTTTACGAGTTGCGAAATCACGCCGCCAAGCCTTTCCCTCTCGCTGAGTTTTTTGATCCTCTCGCCTGCCTTGGTCATAAGGATGCCGGCAACCTTAGCCTCGTTTGACTGAGGGGCCTCATCTATAAGTTTTCTGTAAAGTCTCTGCGCCTCACGGTATTCGCCTGCCTTAAAATAGACGCTGGCAAGCTGCAATTTAACAAATCGGAGCTGAGGGTAGGCGGGATAGGCCTGTATAAATTCCTCATAAGCGCTCGCCGCCTCCTCAAACTTTCGTTCGCCCTCATATTTTTTTGCGGCATCCAGAATAGTAAGGTCTGCCTTTGCGGCGGATCTGAACATCTCTGATCTTAAGGCGCCGGCAGGAAATTCCTTGGTTAAAAACCTTACAAAACCCTGAAAATCCTTGTTCATCCTATCGAAGGCAAGGAGCATCGTGCCTCTTTCTTTTTCTTTTGTCTTAACGAGCCTGTCGAGAAGGAATTCTACGTCGTTTATTTGCCCCTTAACGCCGCCTGTAGACATGACATTCCTTACAAATTCCAGGTTGGTAACAGTGAGGGAATCCATTTTAAGGGAAGCCACTTCATTTATCAGCACATCATCAAGGAGAAGGCTGATGGTACCCATCTGGCCGATGCTCTGCGTGCTGCCCGTCTGATCAAGGGCGAATCTAAGGTCTTCGAGCAAATGATCGACCATAAAGACGTTATAACTAAAGAAAAACGCCACTATGGCGCCTATGATGATAAAGACTATTAATAAATTCCTTAAGACCAGTAATTTATTTACCGGTTTTTTATCTTTATTCTCCATTTATTATGCTAATAATACCTGATAATATACTAAAAGTCAAGGGAGGGCGGGTGAGTTGACAATATAAAGATTATAAGATATACTTTAGCTAATGAAAATAAGATATAACCTAAGTCTTAGGATTATAGCCCTAATGGTAATATTTTCGCTAATTATCATCGCGGCATTCTGCATCATACAGGTAAAAAACCAGCTTTCCAGCATAACCACATTTAACCTCTACAGGGCCAGGGTCAGCGCGCTCATAGTCAAAGACACCCTTGAAAAGACCATTAAAGAAGACGCGCTGGCAGCGTCGACCGATATAAGAAAATCATTTCAGATCTCTATCCTTTCCCTGAAAGAGTCAGGGATTATAGAAAATGTCGTTATATTAAATAAAAACTGTGAGTTTGTAGCGACCTCGGGCAAGAAGTTTGCTAAACTGGCGCCCGCCGACTACAGGATTGTAAAGGAATGCGCGGACATAAGCCAAAAGAATAAATGGCTCATACCGAATATTGATACACAGAGAAGCGTGATTGATTTATACATACCTTTAGCGCTGGATGGAAACGTCGATTATATAGCCAAGGTTATGTTCTCGCTTGGAAATATCGGTGATGCCTTAAGACAGGTTTACATTCCAATCATTATAACCGTTGTCATCGTCATTTTTCTTAACATAATCCTGGGTTCGATACTGACAAAAACAATCGTAAGGCCTATAAAGGTATTGAATGAGGCTACAAAGGCGATCGCGGGAGGCAACCTTAAACTGAAGGTAAACATAAAAACAAGAGATGAGATAGAAGAGCTTGGCGGGACATTTAATTACATGACTGACTCCCTGCAGAGGATGAAGGAGAAGGCAGAAAACGCCAATCCCCTTACAAAACTGCCGGGTAATAACATTATACATGAAGAGACCTCGAAACGTATAAACGCGAACAGGAAATTTATCTTTATTTACGCCGACCTCGATTACTTTAAGGCCTATAATGACAAATACGGCATTGCCGAAGGAGACAAGGTAATAAAACTTACCGCTGATATAATGCGTGAAAGCCTGAAATTCGGAGGGCCGGATATTTTTTTAGGTCATGAGGGCGGCGACGATTTTGTGCTTATTGTCTCTCCGGCAAATGCCGAAAAGGTAACCGCATATATTATTAATGAATTTGATAAGCGGGTGCGAGATTTGTATACTAAAGAAGACCTGCAACAGGGATTTATCATCTCAACTGCCCGGGACGGGACAATCCAAAAATTCCCGATCATGAGTATATCGTTGGCCGGAGTCAGCAATGAAAAACGACCCCTCGCCTCTTACGGAGAAACCACTAACATCTGCACAGAAGTAAAAAAGAAGGCAAAGTCCGTTTCCCGCAGCATATTTATCCTGGATAAAAGAATGGACTAGGATTTATTAACTCCCCCCTCCAGCGCTTGGGTTGGGTGGTGGTGGAGGTGGTGGTGGTGGAGGCGGCGGTGGACGCTCTGTGTCTGTGCTTGTGCCTGTGTCCGTAGTTGTGTCTGTGGGTGGCGGTGGTGGTATTGGAGGAGGTGGAGGAGTTACCACCGTATCCGGTTTTTCTTCAAGTGGAGACATTACTATCTCTGGTACTGGCAACGGGGTTGGGACCGGTTTTACTATCTCCGCTTCTTCCCTTGGATAAGGCACTGAAGGTCCCGAAATAGCCGGCGTTTCCAAAAGCCGGTTTACATTCTGGTCCTTAAAAACATCATCCATGGATTTTCTGGTAATTTCATCAGGTATTATTACGCCCCTTTCTTGCAATACCTCGTCCGGGGTCTTTCCGGCAAGGACCTCAGGCTTTAGCCTTCCGGCGCCAATTAGCACATCATCCAAGTCCTGTTTAGTTAGAGGTTTTTTCTGGTCCCAACCTTCATCCGGTTTTATGCCCCTTTGCTCAAGGGCCTTAAAATATTCATCCGCGCCAGCTTGCTCTTTCACATCCAGGTCCATCCTCCCCGCAAGCGTCCTGGCAAGCTCTTCCTGTGTGACAGCGTCTTTTTCACCATCGCCGGTGGCAGAAAAGCCAACCTGATAAATAGAAGAAATCACCATAATTAGCAAGATCCAAAAAACGCATTTTTTCATGATATTCACCTTTTTTCTCCCCTAATACAAATATAGCACATTTTCAGGCATTTTCAAGGGTGATTATTTTGCCTATGACCCTTGCCCACTCCTTTAGAATTATCCCTTTATCAAACTTGCTTTCGGCCAGGCGCCTGCCCGCCCTTCCCATTTCTTCCAATTCGGCAGGGTGATTTATCGCCCAGTTTATTTTTTCTGATATTGATTTGGCATCGTCCGGCGGCGCCCATAATCCGCATCTAAAATCCAGGGCAAGACGGGCCGGCTCGCTTTCTTTATCGGTTACCGCCAGAAACGGCCTGCCCGATGCCATTATACTGTAAACCTTGCTTGGGACAACGCTCCCTCCCATTCCCTTTTTTAAGGTAATAAGGTGAAGGCCTGCCATACACAGACAAGCGGAAAGCGCCTCGGGAGGCTGATGAGGAAGAAAAATTACAGATTTAAGCCGTTGTGATCGAACTTCATTGATCAAATTTTCTTTTGCGCTTCCTTCTCCTACAAAGATAAGGAAAACAGGAAGATGCCCTTCTGCCAGGGCAAGGGCTTTAAGGACAGCGTTGAAATCCTGCGTCAGGCCTATATTCCCCAAATACATGATCACGAATTTACCTCGAAGGCCCAATTTTTCCACACATGGATTTTCAGCTATTGGCGCCGGCTTTATTACCTTTGTGTCGACCCAGTTGGGGACTATTCTTATCTTTTCATTTGGTATGCCTTTTGTAATAAGGAGCCTTTTCATGCCTTCGTCAAGGGCGACAACTGCCTTTGCGGCATTAAGGGCCTTTCGGTTAAGAAAATCAAATGTGCGGCTTAAAAAACCATGCTTTAGCTTCCCTAATCCTATTGCGGCATCAGGATATAGATCCTGTATATCAAAAATAAACGGCGCGGATTTTAACCTGCTTATTAACATTGCCACAAGACCGAGAAATGGCGGATCTGTGCAGGCAATTATTAAGTCGGGTTTGAGTCCTAATGCCGCGATAAAACTAAGCGCAGTGTAAGTAATCCAGTTCATAAACCTGCCGGCCAGGCTGCCCTTCCAGAACCTTGTATGGCGCACCCTTAAGATATTAACGCCTTCAAATTTCTCATGGCTAAATAAACTACAAGGTCCAAACGCCTCTTCTTTGCAATAATATGAACGGCCCGCTATAACAGTGACTGTATAATTTTTTGCAAGCTCTCCACAGAGCTGCGTAAGCAACTGTCCGGTTGCTTCTAAATCCGGCCAAAAGGAACGATTAAACAAAAGGATATGCGGTTTTCTCATATTAGATTATTGCCTTGTTATTAAAAATTTTCCCATAACTAATACATCCATTTTTGTCCGCAGGAAACAGTCAAGCGCTTCGATCGGGGTGTTGACAATGGGTTCATTCTCATTAAATGATGTATTTAATAATACCGGAACGCCGGTTATATTTTCAAATTCCTTAATTAGCTTCCAATATAATGGATTTTCTTCTTTTTTAACCGTCTGAAGCCTTCCTGTACCGTCGGCGTGAACAACCGCGGGTATGAGAGATCTTTTTTCCATTTTAATAGGATAGACCTTTAGCATAAACGGGTCGGGGTAATCCTTTTCAAAAAATTCACTTACCTTTTCCAGCAAAATTGATGGGGCAAACGGTCTAAACCACTCCCTTTTTTTTATACGCGCATTCAAGATATCTTTCATATCTTTCTTTCTCGGATCCACCAGTATGCTTCGATTTCCAAGCGCCCTTGGCCCCCATTCCATTCTGCCCTGGAACCAGCCGATGATTTTTCCCTGCGCTATAAAACCGGCCGTCTTGCGGCATAGCTCATCTTCATCTTCTATCCTTTCGATGGAACATGTATTGAGCTGGTTTTTTTTCTCATCAATTGCAGCCTTCATCTCTTTCTCACTGAAACTGCTGCCCCAGTAAGCCTTGTCCATCACAAATATTCTCTTATTACCCATTAATTGGCAGTAAAGGTAATACGCCGCGCCCAGGGAGCCGCCGGCATCTGAAGCGGCCGGCTGGATATAAACTTCCTTGAAAGGCGTATTATCAAAAAGCTGGCCGTTCGCGAGACTGTTTAAGGCGCAACCGCCGGCGAGGCACAGATTGTAAATTTTAGTCCTTTCATAGGCGTAATTTAGGATATGGAAAAAAGCCTTTTCGTAAATACGCTGAACGGATGCCGCAATATTTAAATGGGCAGGCGTTATTTCTTCTTCATACCTTCTGGGCGGGCCGAATTTTTCTATCAATTTGTCCGAGTATAGCCTCTCGAGGACAGGGGCCGCGTTATTCCAAAGCATACAATCCCTTGATTTGTAGAATGAGAAATAGCTTAAGTCAAGGGCGAATCTCCCGTGAGGCTTTAACATCAGGATGTCTTCCATTTCTTTCACGCAGTCCGGCTTGCCGTATGCGCACAACCCCATTACCTTGTATTCATCGCCGAATTTATCAAATCCCAGAAACTGGGTAAATGCCGTATAAAAAATTCCTAACGAATGGGGGTAATTTATTTCATACAAGACCTCAAGCTTATTGCCATTACCTTTCGCCGCCATGCAGCTTGTAAAATCCCCAAATCCGTCTATAGAAATGACTGTCGCGTGTTCAAAAGGCGAGACAAAAAATGAGCTTGCCAAGTGCGCCCTGTGGTGTTCTACAGTATATATCTTGGCTTTTATCTTTTCTTTCGGAATCAAAAATTCCTTGCTGAGGGTATCTTTAAATGTTTCTATTTTCAACATGTTATGCAGTCTATCCCTAACCAAAGAAAAAGAGGGCCTGTTTAGAAGGGCAAAAATAACCTTCTTATAAAAATTTGCCCTTGGGTCCCTGTTTAAAACAATATAATCTATTTCCTCTAAACCAATGCCTGCTTCCTTAAGGCAATACCTTATAGACTCTTTAGGAAATCCCGCCCAGTGTTTTATTCTTAAAAAACGCTCTTCTTCGACAGCGGCGATCAGTCTGCCGTCTTTTATTATGCAGGCGGAGGAATCGGGATGATATGCGTTTATACCGAGGATTATCATTTATTTCCTTTTTATGCTCTCATAAATTTGTATCATTTTCCCGGCCACTGTGTCCAGAGAGAAGCTATCCTGGGCAAGCCTCCTGCCGTTTTCACCCATTCTTTTTCCTAATTCCTCGTCATTCAATAAATTAAGGACGGCCCGCGCTATCTGAAGGGCATCACAGCCGGTAACGATACCTGCATTATATTTCCTTACATCAGGATAAAGGCCGACCTGATCAGTAATAACTACCGGCAAAGCGCATGCCATTGCCTCTAAGACGGCAACACCAAAATTTTCACCGAATGAAGGCAGTATAAAGATATCGCTGCCATAAAATGCGCAAAGTTTATCGTCGCCTAAAAGAAGGCCTGTAAAGACGACATTTTTGGATATCCCAAGGCTATGAAACATTTTCTTTATCTTTGCGATATATCTTTCATCACCATCCCCCGTTATTACAAGATATGCATCGGGCCTTTTTTCAACAACTATTTTAAAGGCGGGCCCAAGTAAATCAAAACCTTTTTTAAAATGAATCCTCCCTAAAAAAAGTATAACCTTCTTCTCCTTTAATTGGGGGTACTTTTTGATTAATTCGAGAGCTAAATCCGGTTTAATATAATCCGAAAAATTCAGGGCCGGCGGCACAATCTCAACAGGCCTTTTAAAACCCAATGAAAAAAATCTGTCCCTTTCATAAACCGAATCCACATGGATTGTGGCCGCGGAACGTATATTATTTTCCTCGATTAACTTTATGTAAATTCCCTTTTTAAGCGAGCCTTTGAGTTTAATCATTGAAGGATCCAACGCTCCGAGGGGGTGCATTATATAAGGTTTTTTATAAAGCCGGCTGAGCCTGGCCGCTATAAAAGTTGGATAAAGATATACCGAATGAAGGTGTATGATATCGAATTTGGGTATATATTCGTTAAGTTTTTTTGCCAGGCCGGGCGAATAACAATAAGATCTGGGGCGCGTAACCGGACAATAAATGACATTTACGCCCTCTATCTCAATGGGCCTATTGATACCAACAGCAAGATTTTTATTACCGTCAATATTAGTGGTAATTACAGAAACGTCAACGCCCTTCCTTGCCAATCCTTTGCATAGCTCATGGACCGACGTTACCGCGCCTCCATAGCGGTATGCCGGGATATAAGCGGGGGTGACATGCAATATCTTCATAAGATAAATTCCGAAAATATATCCTTTACGGTTTTGTTAAATACATCTATCCCGAAATTTTTTCCGGTCTCTTTTATCAGGTATTCGGGCGAGGTCCTGTTTTCTTTAACCGTAAAGATCAAATTTACGGCTTTGATTATCTCTTCTACGCTGTCAGGATCAACCATAAAGCCCAATCTGCCGTCAATCAGGGCGTCGGCGCTGCCGTCTTTGTTCCCCGTGATAACCGGTTTGCCGCACGCCATCGCTTCAAGGAATACTATGCCGAATCCTTCGCCCTTGCTGGGCATGACAAAAACATCACAAAGGTTATAATAGTCTATTAAGGCGTTGCCCTCTATTTCACCCAAAAATCTCACTTTTTCAATAACTCTCATCTCCCGGGCCCGCTGCCGTAAAAGGGGCTCGTCATCACCGCCTCCTATAACCAACCAAACATATTCTTCACCAAGCGCGGCCAAAACCTCTAACATGATCTGGTGCCCCTTATATTTATCTTCCGAACTTATCCTGCCGACAGTCAATAAAACCCGCTTATTCCTTATTTTTAAATCATCAATCAGTTTCTCATTTTTTGGTTTTTGGCGGAATAATGAAGTATCTATGGCGCACTTTAAAAATCTTATCCGGTCTTGGCTGATTCCATTCTGCACCATGGCGTTCTTCGTATATCTGCTTATTGCCGTAATGACATCCGCGTTTTTCAGGCCTGAATATTTCAGGCCACGTTTTAGCTTCCAGACATCGGTTCCGTAAGTGACAACTGCGTACTTTAATCCAAAAATTTTCTTTAATAACAATGCTAGGTGCGCGAAATCCCTGTGGGCGCAGATTAAAAAACCCGGCTTTTCTTTAAAGACGGCGATAGCGGTTTTGACAACGAACACCGCTTTTCTTAAAAAAGTTATGCGCGACATCCCGCAGTATACGATTTTAATATTGCGCCATAATCCTGCGCCATGCCGGTCCGTGTCCCAAAGCGATACCGCCGTAAAATCAGAGCCGCGGAACGCTGTCTCCATCGCTCCGCACAATAATTTATTATATTGCTGAATCCCGCCTATGTTAAAGATATCCGAAACCAGGATCAAGGTCTTCATCTTGCCGCTTGCGATCTACCTTTGCCCTCTCGGGCCCTTCTTGCGATTATATAAAACAATATCATATATTGAAAGACATTGCCAAAAACCATTGAAAAATCCGATTCTATGTTTAAAAGATTAAGAAAGATTATTGCGCTAACCACGATACCGCCGTCCCCGGCATCAGGGCTGTTCAAAAAATTATATAGGCCGCGTAATATCAAACCCAGGATAAACATGCCTATAATAATCCCGAATTCTCCGAAATTTATATACATCTCAACCGTCATCGGAAGGTTGTAAGATGTGGAATCGTCCCATGGATCAAGAAATCTATAGCGATGCCCGAATTCCTGACCAAGATTTTTAGAGGGTTTATCCGGCATCATGAACCTAGGCACCAGACTGGTTAATAATGTGCTGTAGGTATAACCTCCCCAAAAAGGAATATATGAGGGGGTCAATTCCACCACCTTGGTGAACGTTACCAGGTAATCGGAGCGGGAAGAAAGGGTTTCGTAGGTCTGCTGATATTCCTTATCTTCTCCACCAGAAAATTTTTCGTAAATTAATTTGACATATAATATGCCTTTTTCAAGCGGCGTGGCAGAGGCATACTGCTCGTCGTACCAGGTCAAATAGCGAAATTTTGTTTTTACACTTGCCAGCGCAAAAACCATCATAAGGATAACTGTTATCCTTAACCATGGAATAGTTTTACGATAATAGAAATAAATAAAAAATAAAAGGACAAAGTCGAAGATTATCGGAAATAAAAACGCGGTACTTAGATCGAGATAGAACCTTGGCATAAAGATGAGCGCCCAAAACATTATCTTTGCGCGTGTACTAAGTTTTCCTTGAAGTTGCAACATAAAAAGCGTCGCTATGCCAAACCTTGAAAGACTGCTTAAAAAATCGATTACACCTCCGGCCGCCAGCGGTATGGCGGTTTTCATACTAAGATAATATATGATATTTCCAAAAAGGCCCATCAGCATACCAAGCCTGTAGGCCTTTCTGGAATTCCAATTTATCTTAAGCGGCCTGATCGCCACATCCATTATCTTGCCAAGCGGCGTGTAAAAGGGCAGCATCAACGAAATAAAACCTGCCAGGGCCAGGGTAAGACATTTGCTTATCGTCTGAGGGGTAAGGCCGGCTACCCTAAACAGGTCATAACTGTTAAATACAGATAAGCCAAAATAACCAAAATAGAATATGCCGAAGACAGGCAGATAGGGAAGGGTTTTTTCTAAACGCCAAATATATATTACGGTGGGCAGGCAGCAGACAAAATATATCGCTGTTGCAATTAATAATTCCTGATATGAGGCCTTTGTCTGGCTGCTGTTTGAATTAACGATTCCCAGCCATAATATAAATACAACTGCAAGGATAAACCATCTTTTACGTTTTTGCGTGTTACGCATTTAGCATTGTTACCAATCGGTCTTTATACGTATTATTTTTTTTAATGATCAATGAATGGCATGCCTCTGCGAGCCGTCTTCGTTCCTTTTCATTACTGATAAGAAACTGGGCCTTATGAACCATTTCATCCGGGGTCCTAAAATAAATCACATATTCGCCGTCACTTCCAAAGATTTCTCGGTGTTCTTCCGTATCCTCTGCTAGCATGCAGCCGCCCATAGCCGGAATTTCAAATGTCCTCATGGAATGCCCGTCGCGGTTTGCTCGTCTTACAAGGCACAGCGCTACCTTTGCGCCGCCTATGGCCTTACGCATAACTTCAGGAGCCGCAAGGCCCTGGCTGTATACCATTGTATACGGATTTTTTTCCCAATACCCGCCATAAATGGCTATTTTAATTCCTGAATTTATAACGGCCTTTATAAAAGGAAGCCTGTCCCTGTCCGCCCCGCCTATGAAAACCATATCAGTTTCGAATTTTAAGAATTCGGCGGCGGCTGAAGGGGCTTCGGGATAATGCACATAAGGATTATATCCGAATTGTAAATATTCCACTTTTTTGCAACCTGTTTTTTTAAGATCTTCTATATTTGAACGGCGGGGGGAAAAAATTACATCGTAAAAGGGCAGCCCTTTCATAAACCATCCTGCCTTATGCGCGCTGTTAAAAGGATCGTCGGTCAAATAATTTATACGCCTTATCCCTATTTCCCCTATTTCTTTAATAATGTCCATTTCAAGCGGCGCCAATCCGGTAGATATGATTGTATCTGGCCTGTAGTCGTTACAAATGGCGAGAAGACGCCGGCTAAAATCAGATAATTTGGCGGGCCTGTGCCCAAGTAGATGCCAGTTAATTTTATTTAGAACAGACGGCCCTCTAAAGGCTTCCGACATGTCGCAGATTTTAAAATCAATATTCAAGTCTTCGGCGGCCTGTTTAAAATGAAAACCGACATGGCTGATATCCGGGTTAACGACAAAAACAAGTCTTTGCGGTTTCATCTACGCATTTATCACTTTTATACCGGCTATTCTGGTATATTCATTTATTATTCTATCTCCATATGCATCCCATGTAAAGTCCGCCCTTACTCTTTTAAGGGCCATTTTGCCCATCTCTTTTCGCTTTTCCTGGTTCTCATACATAAAAATAATTTTTTCTTTTAGCGCCTCTGAATCACGGATGGGTATGACAAACCCGTCAATTCCTTCCCGGATGATATCCCCGCCGCCTGTATTTACGGTGCAGATTACAGGTAAGCCGCAGGCCATTGCCTGCAAAATCACCATGGCCTGGCCTTCTTGCAAGGAGGCCAGGCAAAATACAGACCCTTGCGAATATAATTCTTTCAATTTTGATTGTTTAAATACGCCCTTAAGGCACAGACCCGGAAAATCGTATTTTTTTATAAATGGGGCTATTTCTTTTGAAATACCGCCGACCAGCCACAATTCCGCATTAGGTAACTTTAATTCATATAAAGCTTTCAAAAGGTAATGTACGCCTTTTTGCAAGCTAATAGCGCCGCAATGAATGATCCTGAATTTATTATCCTGCTTTTTAACCGCGCTGAATTCTGATATATCAACCCCATAAGGCGCCATTATCAGCCTTCCCGGAGCAAAACCTTTTTTTATAAATGTGCTTTTCACAAATGTTGAAGGTATGGATATGTAATCAGCCTCATTATACTCTTTGAGTTCCTTTTCTACAATCATTGGATGCGGTAAACCTGCCTGAATCCCGTACTTCTCATATTCTTCCCTTAGGATATCCCGCTGGTAAACAATATGAGTGCTGCCCCGTTCTAAAATACTTATCATACCGAGTTTTTTTGCAGCGCGAATGCCTCTTAACGAGAAACTTGACCAGCCCACAAATATATTTGCGCCTGGCTTTATATTCTTTGCCGCGAGGCGATCAAATCTTTCGCTTAGAAAAAACTGCGGATTCCATATATTTCTAAATGTCCACGGCAACCTATTCCATCCTCTCGCAAGTACTTCATTGCTTAACAAACTGCTTACAACGACTTTTGGTATGCCGTATTTAGCTGTCTCGAACCTGGGATAAGATGTAATAAGTTGATTCAACATGCCGCGCTTTAAAAGCTGCTGCGCCAGGTTAAAGCCGTGAAAACGACCGCTGACAGAAACGCAAACTTGGGGATTACCCATTTTTTAAAACACTCCTGTAAGCATTTGCTATTCCCTCTGCCGCTTTCTCAACGCTGTACCCACTTACCTTCTGCCTGCATTTTTCTCGAATTTCAGGCCTATTGACCAACTCGAAGGATCCCTCAAGTACCGCGCTCAAATCCTTTACTGATCCGGTCTTAAATACATTGCCTGTGATGCCCCGTTCTATTAAATCAGGCGCGCAACCTACTGCCTGTGAAACAACGCACGGGAGGCCGTGAAGCAAGGCCTCATTTACTACAAGGCCCCATGTATCCGAATAGCTTGGCAGGACAAGAAGGTCAGACGCATGGTAATATGGACTTAGTTTGCTTTGGTTCTTAAATCCTGCGAAATGAACCTTTGGCTCCGGTTGTTTCCGCGCCGAGCGTTCCAGTTTTTCCTTTAATTCGCCGCTGCCAAGAAAAATAATCTCGACATCCTTGCGTATACTTAAAGGCAACGTCATAACCGAGTTTAAAAACAAATCCGCTCCTTTCCTTAAAGACAATTTGCCCGAAAAAATTATTACCTTTTTTCCATCTGTTATACCTAAATTATACCTTGCGGTTTGGCGCAGATTTAGGCGCGCGCCTTCATCACACTGGAACGAAGATTCATCTACGCAATGAGGAGAAAAAATCAG
>JAQURK010000020.1 GCA_028715645.1 Candidatus Omnitrophota bacterium
GTTACACGCATCCTAAGTACGGTTTTGATTACCACACCTGCGCCATCTTGAATGCCATCCATACGCAATCACACGACATCGCCATGGGCGTCGATAAGGGAGGCGCGGGAGACCAGGGTATGATGATGGGATATGCGTGCCGGGAAACCCCGGAATTGATGCCGCTTCCCATTACGTTATCCCACAAGCTCTGCATGAGGCTTGCCGAGGTCAGGAAAAAAAGCATCTTAAAATATCTTGGTCCCGACGGAAAATCGCAGGTTACCGTGGAATATCACGGCGATAAACCGAAAAGGGTGACCTCCGTGGTAATAGCCACGCAGCATACGGAAGAGGTGATCGATAAAAAGAAGGATACCATTTCAGACGAGGCCAGGGCCGAGATAATGGATAAGGTGGTAAAGCCCGTATTAAAGGATTATATCGACAAAGAGACGAAATATTTTATTAATCAGACAGGAAGGTTTGTGATAGGCGGGCCGCAGTCGGATACCGGGATGACCGGGAGAAAAATCGTCGTAGATACCTACGGCGGTTCGGTGTCGCACGGAGGCGGCGCCTTTTCCGGGAAGGACCCAACCAAGGTGGACCGTTCCGCCGCGTATATGTCAAGATATATAGCGAAAAACTTCGTTGCCGCCGGCATTGCCGAAAGGTTTATGATACAGCTTGCTTATGTCATAGGCAAGGCAGACCCGTTATCTATAATGGTTGATACCTACGGCACCGGCCGCATAAGCGACGACAAAATCATCGATCTCATAAGGGAAAATTTTGAGCTTACGCCGCACGGCATAATCGCCGAGTTGAAATTGAGGGAATCCGCCAACAACAGATACAGGAGGACCGCCGCGTACGGGCATTTCGGAAGGAAAGAAGAAGGTTTCACCTGGGAGCAGACGGACAAGGCGAAGGCGCTGGCAAAACAGGCGAAAGTATAGAAAGGAAAAAATGGAATATCATATTAAAGATATAAGATTAGCTAAGAGGGGGCGATTACGCATCGAATGGGCGGGTAACAATATGCCTGTCCTTAACCTCATAAAGGAAAGATTTTTAAGCCAGAAACCGCTTAAAGGGACCAGGATTGCCTGCTGCCTGCATGTCACTACGGAAAGCGCGAACCTGCTTTTGACCCTTAAGGCGGGCGGGGCAGAATGCGTTTTATGCGCCTCTAACCCCTTGAGCACCCAGGACGATGTCGCCGCCTCGATGGTAAAGGATTACAAGATACCGGTTTTTGCCATAAAGGGGGAGGACGCGCCTACGTATTATAAACACATAAATAAGACGCTGGATATCAGGCCGAACATAACCATGGACGACGGGGCAGACCTTGTCTCGACCATCCATAAAAAAAGAAGAGAACTTTTGCCCGATGTAATGGCAGGTACTGAGGAGACGACGACCGGCGTGATCAGGTTAAGGAGCCTCGAGAATAAGGGGCTTTTAAGCTTCCCTATCATCGCCGTCAATGACGCCGATACAAAACATCTTTTTGATAACAGATATGGAACCGGCCAGTCGACCATAGACGGCATTACCAGGGCCACAAACAAACTTCTTGCGGGAACAAATTTTGTCGTATGCGGCTATGGATGGTGCGGCAGGGGCGTTGCCATGAGGGCAAAGGGGGCCGGGGCAATCGTATATATAACCGAGACCGACCCATTAAGGGCGCTTGAAGCGGCCATGGACGGCTTTTCCGTTGTTACCATAATGGAGGCTGCCCGGATAGGCGACATCTTTGTGACGGTGACGGGCAACCTTAATATAATAAGGAAAGAGCATTTCCTCAGGATGAAGGATGGCGCGATAGTCGCTAACGCGGGCCACTTTAACGTAGAGCTCGATATCCCGGCACTGGAGGCCATAAGCGTCAAAAAACGCAGGATCCGCGATTTTACGGATGAATATCTTTTAAGGAATAAAAAAAGGGTTTATCTGCTTGGAGAAGGCAGGCTGATAAATCTTGCTGCGGCGGAAGGCCACCCGGCAAGTGTAATGGACATGAGTTTTGCGAACCAGGCGCTCTCGGCCGAATATATAAAAACCGCCCACCAGGGGCTCGATAACAAGGTGTATGGCGTACCTGCCCAGATAGATAAAAAAATCGCGGCCCTGAAATTAAAATCCATGGGAATAAAAATAGACAAGCTTACAAAGGAACAGGGCGAATACCTTTCAAGCTGGGAACTTGGGACATGAAAAGAATAGGTGTCTTGACTTCCGGAGGCGACGCCCCTGGCATGAACGCGGCCATAAGAAGCATCGTAAGATGCGCCCTTCATGAAAAACTGGAGGTTGTGGGAGTATTAAGAGGGTACGACGGCCTGATAAACGAAGAAATCAGAACCATGGATCACGCCTCGGTCTCAAATATCATAAATCGCGGAGGCACAATCCTCAAGACCGCCAGGTCCGCCGAATTTATGACCAGGGAAGGAAGAAAAAGGGCGATGGACGTGATCAGGAAGAATAAAATCGACGGCCTTGTCCTGATAGGCGGCGACGGTACGTATCGCGGCGGCATTGCCCTGACCGAAGAATTTGAGATACCGTGCATAGGGGTCCCCTGCACGATAGACAACGATTTAAACGGGACAGAGGCGACAATAGGTTCCGATACGGCGGTAAACACCGCGCTTGAGGCTATAGACAAGATAAGGGATACCGCGACAAGCATGGAGAGGATTTTTGTGGTTGAGGTGATGGGGAGGGAATCGGGATTTATAGCCATGCAGGTAGCCGTCGGAGGCGGGGCGGAGGATGTCCTCATTCCGGAAAGAAAGTTTGATGTCGAGGAGATGTGCCATGACATCGTCGAAGGGAATATAAGGGGCAAAATAAGCTGGATCATTATCGTCGCCGAAGGCGCGGCAAAAGGGGAAGCAATCGCCAGGCAGATTACCGATTTCACCTCTCTTGAAACGCGCGTGGTGGTGCTTGGCCACGTCCAAAGGGGCGGCTCGCCCACGGCGCAGGACAGGATACTAGCGGCCCGCCTAGGGGCGGAGGCTGTGGGCCTGCTGCTCAAGGGCGAATCCGGGAAGGCGGTCGGGGTTGTCTCCGACGAGATAAATATTGTTGACTTTGAGTTCGCCGTCCGGAAAAAAATCCTTGAGACGGATAAAATATATAACCTGATGAAGATCTTAACATAAAAGGAGGAAAGAGATGGGAAGAAGGGCAATGGATATGGATAAATTTTCGCAGGACCTGGTCCTGATAGACGATATGGAATCAAAGAAAAGGCTGGCGAAGAAGATATTTGACATTGGCTACAAAAAAGGGATATACTCCTCCTCCATAAGCGGCCTGTACGCGGCGAGGGGCCGCGGGGAGTTTGGGGGTTTTTGCGTCCCGGCGATAAACTTGAGGACCCTGACCTATGATCTGGCCAGGGCGATAATACGGGTCGCCAAGAATAACAATTCCGGCGCCTTTATATTTGAAATAGCCAAATCCGAGATAGTTTATACGAACCAGCCGCCCGTCGAATACGCGGCCTTATGCGTTGCCGCCGCCGTCAAGGAAGGCTATCAGGGGCCGATATTCATCCAGGGCGATCATTTCCAGGTAAACGCCAGAAAATACAAAGAGGATCCCGAAAAGGAAATAGGCTCGCTAAAAACGATAATAGAAGAGGCCATAGGCGCCGGTTTCTACAACATCGATATTGACTCCTCGACGCTCGTCGATATGTCAAAGACCGATATCGCGAAGCAGCAAAAGTTAAATTACGAGGTCTGCGCCCTCCTCACGGAACACATCCGCCGGATACAGCCAAGGGGGGTAGAGGTCTCTGTAGGCGGAGAGATAGGGGAGGTAGGAAAGAAAAATTCATCGCCAGAAGAACTGAGGGAATTCATGAAAGGCTACAGGGATTCGCTGAGGAAGAATTATAAGGGGATCTCGAAGATAAGCGTCCAGACAGGGACCTCCCACGGCGGCGTGGTCCTTCCGGACGGCTCTATCGCGAAGGTCAACCTCGACTTTGACACCTTAAGGACGCTTTCGAAGCTGGCGAAGGAAGAGTTCGGCCTTGCCGGCGCCGTGCAGCACGGCGCCTCAACGCTCCCAAGCGAGGCCTTCCATAAATTCGCCGAAACAGACACGGCGGAGGTCCATCTTGCGACCGAATTCCAGAATATGGTCTATGACAGCGAATTTTTCCCCCAGGAGCTTCGAACCAGGATTTATGAATGGCTTAAGCAAAACGCCGCCGACGAGAAAAAGGAAGGCGAGACAGAGGAACAGTTCATATACAAGACCAGAAAGAAGGCCCTCGGCCCCCATAAAAAAGACATCATGAAGCTGCCTCAGGAGGTCAGGTCAAATATCGCCAAAAAGATAGAGGAGAAATTCGATTTTCTTTTTAAGCAGTTAAATCTTGTTAATAAAAAAGAGCTGGTTGATAAAAACGTCGCCTTAAAAAGGGTAATAAAGAGAAAACATGCCGACAAGCCGGGAGAACTGGTAAGGGATGTGGAAGGCGACGATTAAATCTAATATTTATTTATAAGATAGATACCCCAGAGGCCGAAGACTATATTCGCCAGCCAGGCGGCGATAAAAGGCGGCAGCAGCCCTGCCTTTCCCATGGCCGTGCTTATGGCGGAGGTGCCGTAAAATAAAAGGCCTATAACAAATCCCAGACCCACTCCCAGGATCCTGGAACTGCTTCTTACCTTAAGGCAGAAGGCCGCCCCTATGAGAACGGCGATGATATTCGCGAAGGGATAGGCGATTCTGTTATGAGCGTCTACAAGCAGGTTTTGCAGGATCGACCCGCTTGTGCCCGAAAGCCTTTTAATGTAGGTCCTTAATTCCGATATGGTTAGGGTATCCGTTTTGTAATTCTGTTTTTTGAATTCTTCCGGACCCTCCTTTATGTTAAGCGGGCCCCTGTGCGTGAATTGGGGCGCGCCTTTTATCTCGCCTTCCCTGTCCACCTTGTAGACCGTTATATTAAAGGCGAGCCATTGATTGTTGGTCCACCTTGCCTCTTTCGCGATGACCTTTGATATTATATTCTGATGCCTGTCATGTTCATGGATGATGATGTCTTTTAAGGTTTTTGTTTTCGGGTCGTAGCTTCTTGCGTAGATGATCTTGTTCCCGCTTCCATAAAAGGCTATATCCCTGACAAGCTTATTTGAAACCGTCTGTTGTTTCTTCTTTTCTATCTTTTCCTCTTTTATCTTTAGATAGAGCTCAGTGGACTTGGGAACGACCGCGTCGTTTATAATCAGGATCGAGGCAAAGACCAGGGCGGCGGTAAGCAGAAAGGGTTTAAGGATATTCCACAGGCCTACCCCGCTTGCCCTTAGGGCGGTTATCTCGTTTCCCTTGGCGAGCCCGCCGAGGGTATACATGGTGGATATCAATATGGCGATAGGTATTACCTGTATCAGTATGCTGGGGCTGTAGGCGAGATAATATAACAAAAGAAGCCGCATGCCCACATGTTCCTTTATTATGTCATCGAGATGCCCGAAAAGATCTATAATAACATAAGTAAAGAGAAAGATGAAAAGACAGTAAAACAGCGGTTCAAGAAATGAGCGTAGTACATATTTATCTATGATTCTCATTTTATTTTTTTATTACCCCGTTAAGTAATAACACACCCGCGGCGCCCATAACGATATTCGGGAGCCATATGGCAAACCATGGAGGGAGTATCCCCCTAAGGGCAAAGGCAGTCCCGCCTACAAGGAACAGCCAGTATATGACAAGCACACCTATGCTAATTCCCAGGCTTATGGATTTTTCGCTCACATTGCTTTTTATCGCGAGCGGTATGGCAATAAGAACAAATACGAAAGCGGAAAAAGAGATGGCGATCTTTTTATGTATCTCTGTAAGCAGAGGTTCAAGCTCAATGCCTTCCTCGGCCAGTTTTTTAGACTCCTCTTTAAGCTCTTTTATCGTCATTTCACTGGTCTTTTTTTCCAGCCGTTTCTGTCTAGGCTTATCCTGGACGTTCAATGTCATGTAATACGTCTTGAAATTGAGTTTAAAAAAACGCGTCGGGTCTTTAATATCGGGTTCTTCGCTGGTCCCGTCGATCAACTTGAGTTTGATGATGCCCTTTTTTGGGACCGGTATGAATTCTCCTTCCTTTGCCGTTATGGTTCGCGTAGGCCTGTTTTCCTGCGGCTGATAAATCCTAATATTCTTAAGCTTGTTTTTTTTGATCTCATGTATAAAAACGATATATCCGTCAAAATCCTTTATAAAGGTGCCGGCCTCAAGGTATGCGGTCGGCGTCCTGAGGCCGATCTCCCTCAGGACCTTTCTCGACGCGAAATGCGATTTTGTAAGCAGCTTGTCGTTTAAAGGTATTGAGGCAACGCTTATTATGATCCCCAGGACAAGAAGAGGCAGTGAGATGGTTAATAAACTTATGCCAAGGGACCGCATCGCCATTATCTCGTTATCGCTGGAAAGCCTTCCAAAACTGATCAACGTCGCGGTCAACATTGCCATTGGCACCGTGTAAGTCAATAGATACGGTATTAGATAAAATATGAGTTTAAGAAGCGAGGTAAGCGCCACGCCTCTGTTTATGATGAGATCCGCCATCTTTATAAAATTCCCGACGAGGAGCGCGAAGGTAAATATCGCTATCGAAAGGAAGAAGGCGGCGGTGAATTCCTTTGTTATGTACCTGTTCAGTATCCAGTTCATATCATTTTTTTAAGTCCTATGCGCCCCTTGCGAAGGTCAGGCAGTTGATGCGGTTTGCGCCCGCTTTTTTAAGGGCACTGGCGCATTCATTCAGCGTCGCGCCGGTTGTAAAGAGGTCATCTACCAGCAATAAATTTTTTCCCTTAAGGCAGGCTTCCCTTGTTACGGAGAACGCCCCTTTTATATTTTCAAACCTTTCGCCTTTATCCAGTCCGCTCTGCGGCCTTGTCGCGACGCCTCTTTTAAGGCATCCCGAAAGGTCCTTTATGTCAGATGCCTTTACAACAGCGCTTGCCAGGAGGTTTGCCTGGTTAAATTCCCGTTCACGGAATTTAATCCCATGCAGCGGCACCGCGATGACAGCGTCCATTTTCCGGACAACCTCCGTGTTCGCTCCTATAAAGTCTGCCAGCATGCCGCAGAATAAACCGCTTAAAGATATCTTATTTGAATATTTTAAAAGATGCAGGGCCTTTTTAACAACCCCGTCGTATATAAACGCCGACCAGCTTCTTTCATACGAAAATTCTCTTTTCGAACATTCCCAGCATATCTTGACCGCTTCTGAAAGGCCGCGCATGGAACGGCCGCATTTGAAGCAGTAGGGCGCAGGGTTCTTCTTTATCAGGACAAGGCATTCGTCGCAGACGGACAGCTTTTGTTCTTTGATGGTATTTAATTTTTTATCACAGATGCCGCAAACGGGCGGGTAGGCAAGGTTTAAAAGGGACGTCAGGATCTGCATACTATTTACTAAAATAGCATACTTTCCCATACTTGACAATTATAATCTAATATTATAATATGGGGTTTGCATGATATACATCAGGCACGCCCGTATCTGCACCCCTTACAGGTTAATAAAAGATTGCGGCATCTTCATATCTGACGGAAAGATTAAGAAGATCATTGAAAAAGGATCCTTCCACGCGCCAGGGAAGGCCGAAATACTTGATGCCGGAGGCAATCTTGTGTGCCCCGGATTTATTGAGGTACATACGCAGGGGGCAGGCGGCAATGACTTTTTAGACGGGTCAAAAGAAGCGCTTATAAAAATTTCGCAAACCCTTGCCCGCTTTGGCACCACCTCATTTCTGGCAACCACCGTGTTTAAGAACGGAACGAATCCCCACATAGAAAACATTGTCGCTAACAGGCAGGTGAGAGGTCTTTTGGGTATTCACCTGGAAGGCCCATTTGTTAATCCCGATAAAAAAGGTATGATCAGGTCAAACGGCATCTCCGCATGCAGCAAGGGCCTTCTTAAGCGAATAATGAAAATCTCAAAAGGTGCGCTGAAGATGATGACCATCGCGCCTGAATTAAAAGGCGCCATACCCATTATAAAGGAATTAAAAAAAGAAGGGATCATCGCCTCTTTCGGACATTCAGACGCTGATTACCAGGAGGCAAGGGAGGGTATAGACGCGGGGATAAGCCACGCGACCCACCTCTTTAACGCGATGAGGCCCATACATCACAGGGAACCGGCCGGGCTTACGGCGATTTTAACGGATGATAATATATCTGTTCAGCTTATCTCAGACGGCGTACACGTGCATCCGGCGGTCATCAAACTTATCTTAACGCTAAAGGGCGTCAAAAATATAGTCCTTATTACGGATTCAATGGCCTCACAGGGCCTGCCCGACGGTAATTATGTGTATGATGGGTGGAAATACCGGTCAAAAGAAGGCGCATGCCGGTATAAGGACGGGACACTTATCGGGACATCGCTTCCGCTTAACGCGATAATCAGGCGCATGGCAAGGTTTAGCGGCGTCAGTCTGTTAGAGGCGATACAAATGGCGACGATAAACCCTGCCAGGGTTTTAGGGCTGGAAAACAAGAAAGGCTCAATAGAAGAAGGGAAGGACGCGGACCTGGCGGTGATGGACAGGAACCTTGAGCCGATTTATACGATTCAGAACGGGAAGATTGTATATAGAAAATGATGACTCAAAAAAAGGGAATGTTTCTCTCATGAAACTTGTTAAGCGATTAATTGCGGCTATAGCGGTTATTGCCGCCTCGCTTGCGATTTTTTACGCGGTATGGCTTTCGCCCCGTTATACAGTGCCAATCCTTATGTACCATCGCTTTGGATACGGGCAAGGAAGCCTTTTTGTCAGTCCGCAAAATTTTGAAAGACAGATGGTGTTCCTTAAAAAAAGAGGTTATAATGTAATCTCTTTGGAAAAATTGGCGGATGGCATAAAAAATAAAAAGAGATTTCCACATAACTCCGTCGTTATTACCATGGATGACGGGTATGAGGATAATTACGCCCGCGGTTATCCGGTTTTAAGGAGATATAATTTCCCCGCCACTTTTTTTATTTCGCCGGCCCTTATCGGCCGTAAGGATTACCTGACCTGGGGCCAGGCGCGCGAACTGTCGGCGAATAATGTTTCGATTGGAGGCCATACCAGGAATCACGTATACCTGCCGTCGATCAGCGATGATCATCTCCTTTGGAATGAGATCGCCGGGACAAAGGCAGCCATCGAGAAAAAAACAGGAGTCAAGGCCGATTTTTATTGCTATCCTACGGGCGGTTTCAATGAAAAGATCAAGGAAATGGTAAAACTGGCGGGCTACAAGGGGGCATGCACTACCAACAGGGGGCTGGCGGATTATAACAGCGACCTGTATGAATTAAAAAGGATCAAGGTAACTAATTCGGACTTAAGTAAACCCTTTTGTTTTCGGGCAAAATTGTCGGGTTATTACAACCTCTTTAGGGGTAAAAAGAAAGGGTCGTAAATTGAAAATAAAAGACAGGGTAAGGCGACTTATTAAGCCGCGTTTCGCCGTGATGTACCCTTTCTTTCTATTCGCGGTCTTTTTTGCGAACTGTGATGAAAGGACGGTGCTGCGCGGCATTTGGTTTATCGCCGCCGGCCTTTTTATGCGGATTTGGGCCAATGGATACGCGGTAAAATCGGAAAAATTGACGACCTCCGGCCCCTACGCGTTTGTGAGGCACCCCCTTTACCTGGGCACGATGTTTCTGGTGATAGGGTTTATCGTAATCCTTAACCTGCGTTTTATAGGGGCGCTTTTTTTTATAATAATAGCGGCGATCTATTACAGGACCGTTAAGAAGGAAGAGGGCATGTTAAGGTCAAGATTCGCGGAGTACCTTGATTATTCAAAAAAGGTCCCTGCGTTGTTTCCTTCTTTTTCACCATACAGAGGCGGAGAAAAATGGCCTTTTAGTTTAGAGAGGCTTATCCGGAGCCAGGAGTATAAGATGTTTATCTGGACGACAGTCATAATAATCCTTTTTTATTTAAAATACTTGGTCATAGTCAGGCATGAAGGATTAAACAGAGCGGCATTTGGGCTCATGGCAGCCGCTTTTTTGCTGGTTGTTTTGGACCTTACAGGCGAATTTTTAAGGCATAACCGGGTGAAAGGAGGTTTTGGTGATTAAGAGGATAAGTCAGGAAAAAGAGATAGAGGTGGCGGTTATAAATGAAGTAGGCGCCCTCGCGAAGATAACCTCATTTTTGGTAAACCATGGGATAAATATAGAGGCGGTAGCCGGGTACGCGGCGCCGATAGGCGAGCAGGCCGGCCTGGTATTTATAACAGACAACAATCCCGCCGCCCTGCATGCCCTGATGGAACATGGGTATAACGACATAAAAGAGAACCAAGTCATGGTCATAGAGCTTGAGAACAGGCCCGGGGCGCTAAAGAATATATCCGAGATACTCGCCCAAAACTCAATAAATATAACTTATATCTACGCGACCGCGTGCAGCGGCGGCTGCCCGACAAAAATAGTCCTTTCAACGTCAAATAATAGAAAGGCCTTTAGCGTGCTGAGTGAATAAAATTATGAACGGAAATAACAGGCTCCAAAACTGGGATTTCAATTACGCTGGCTGTCCCCTGAATGCCTTATTTGAAAAATTAGGTACTTCCCAAAAGGGCCTTAGCGAAAAAGAGGCGGCAGGCAGGCTTGAGGAATACGGCTACAATGAACCTGCCAAGAAAAAAAGACAGACCATAATCCTCCAAATCCTTTTGAAATTCCTTAATCCCCTTGTCATCGTCCTTTTGATCATCGCTGGATTTTCCATCTTCTTCGGGGAAAAGATCAGCGCGATACTGGTTATCGCGATGGCGCTTATCAGCGTGCTGTTGTCGTTTACCCAGGAGCACCGCGCCGGCAGAGAGGCGGAGCGCCTTAGCGAAATGGTCAGAACCACCGCCACCGTGTATCGTAACGGCAAACCAAAGGAAATAAATATCCGCGATATTGTCCCGGGCGATATCGTTGATTTATTCGCGGGCGATATGATACCCGCCGATCTGAGGATTATTTCCTGCAAGGACCTCTTCATAAACCAGGCCTCTCTTACCGGCGAATCCTTTCCCGTAGAAAAAACCTGCGAGACAGACGGCCAGCCGAAACGTTCACCTACGGCAATGACCAATATGGCTTTTATGGGTTCAAGCGTAGTAAGTGGCACCGGGCTCGGCGTTGTCATAAAGACAGGCCTTTCTACGCAATTTGGCGAGATCTCCAGAAAATTGGCTACCTTGACAGTCGAGACCAGTTTTGACAAGGGCATCCAGAAATTTACCTGGCTTATGATACGTTTTATGGTGGTCCTTGTCCTGGTCATATTCGCCATCAACGCGCTTAAAAAAGGCAACGTTATAGAGGCCCTTCTGTTTGCGCTCTCCGTCGCCGTCGGCCTTACGCCTGAAATGCTTCCGATGCTTGTAGCGATTAATCTCTCAAAGGGCGCTATCGCCATGTCAAAGAAAGAGGTCATTGTAAAGCGTCTCAACTCCATACAGAATTTCGGCGCTATGGACGTCCTCTGCACCGATAAGACAGGCACCCTGACCATGGACCGGATTATTCTGGAAAGACACTGTGATGTTGTCAGGAAAGAAGACGACGACGTTCTAAGGTTTGCCTACCTGAATAGTTTTTATCAGACGGGATTAAAGAATATACTGGACCGCGCCATCCTTAAACACAGCAAACTGCTCGCAAAACAGTATAAGAAGGTGGATGAGGTGCCTTTTGATTTTTCCCGCAAGCTCATGTCTGTCGTCATCGAAAACGACGGCAGACACAGGATAATAGTAAAGGGCGCGCCCGAAGAACTTTATAAACGGTGCACACGCTTCGAACTGGACGGCGATATCCTTGAGCTTGGCGAGGGCAACCTGATCCTGCCGGAATTGAAGACAGAATACAATGACTTAAGCGCGGAAGGTTTCAGGGTGCTTGGGATCGCCTATAAAGATTTTGACACGACGAAGGATAGATATTCAAAGGAAGACGAACAGGGCCTGATCCTAAAAGGTTATCTTGCCTTCCTCGATCCTCCAAAACCGTCTACCAAAAAAACGATAGAAACCTTAAAAAGCCTCGGCATAGATTTTAAAGTCCTGACGGGAGATAATGAACTGGTCACAAAAAAAATATGCGGCGATGTCGGCCTTGACATAAAGGGGCTGGCTACGGGAGAACAGGTCGAGAAGGCGAGCGATAACGAGCTCAGGGAGCTTGTTAAGACCACGACGGTCTTCGCGCGTATGTCGCCCCTTCAGAAAGAAAGGATTACGCGGGCCCTGCACGACAACAAACATATCGTCGGGTATCTGGGCGACGGCATAAACGACGCTCCGGCCCTTAAGACCGCCGATGTAGGCATCTCCGTAAATAACGCCGTCGACATCGCCAAGGAATCCGCTGACATCATCCTTTTAAAGAAAAACCTTTTAGTCCTCGTTGACGGCGTCTCAGAGGGCAGAAAGACCTTCGGAAATATCCTTAAATACATAAAGATGGGCTCAAGCTCTAATCTCGGTAACATGATCAGCATGACGGGTGCCAGCATTTTCCTGCCGTTTTTGCCGATGCTGCCCATTCAAATACTGCTCAATAACCTCCTTTACGATATCTCGCAGATCGCCATCCCATCCGATGACGTAGATAGGGAATACCTGATGAAATCAAGGCCATGGAACGTAGGTTATATAAAAAAATTCATGCTTTTTATCGGCCCGGTAAGCTCTGTCTTTGATTTTATAACTTTCGGCGTATTATGGCTCATATTCAAGGCCCCGCAGCCGCTTTTTAACACGGGGTGGTTCCTTGAATCCCTCTGTACCCAGACCCTTGTCATACATGTAATCCGCACAGGGAAGATACCCTTTATTGAAAGCAAGCCCAGCCAGTTTCTTATCTTTACCTCCATTTATATCGTGACTGTCGGGCTTATACTGCCTTTTATACCTCTCGGAAAATACTTCGGTTTTGTCCAGCCGCCGCCGCTTTATTTCTTAGCCCTCCTGCTTATAGTCGGTCTTTATTTGTACCTGGTCCAGTTCGTAAAGGCCTGGTTCATAAAAAAATATGGCTACGAGTAAAGTTTTTTCTCTAGTTAGTCTTGACAAAAGCGAGTATGTATGCTATACTAGAAGTAGCCGATAAAGGTAAACCATGTGAAAACATGGGGCGCAAAGCCACAAACCTTCGTCAACCGCAAATGCGGATTGGAAAGGTGGTTGGGCTGCCGAAGCTAGCGGTGAAAACGAAAAGGAGAAAGAAGCCGCTAAATCTTTATCGGCTTTTTTATATTTTTGAGGCGTCGATTTTAAATATCGACGCTTTTTTTGTTTGTCATTAATCGCGCCTCAGGCTATAATAACTAAAAGTATCACTTTTTGGGATGACGCGAATAAGAAATTAAAATGAAGCAGGATTATACAGAACCGGTTTACGGTATCAGCATTGCCGCTAAATTTTTAAAAGTTTGCCCGGATACTCTGCGTATTTGGGAGAGAAGAGGTTTAATTAAGCCTTCTCGCTTGGGAAAAAATAGATTTTATTCCAAATGCGATATAGAGCGTTTAGAATCCATTAAAGATCTGATACAGAGAAAGAGAATAAATATCCAGGGAGTCATAAATATATTAAGTGTCAATCCCTGCTGGGAATTAAAAAAGTGCAAACCCGACGTGAGGAACGCCTGTTTAGTTTATAAGAAGCAAGCGCGTGCATAATTTTTTCCCAAGCATATATGAATATCATTCATATTATATATATGAAAAGCATTCATAAGAATTTACTTGACAATATAGCTTAATGATATAGAATACCTGCTGTTGCCGAATAAATTATAGGCTATCTCTTAAGAAGATCCTACCTAAGGCGCGGTAAATAATGCATAGGCATCTAATAGATACAGGTGCGGCGGACAAGATCAAAGAACGCGGGTGCTGTTTAGGTAAATATAGGGTTTTCTTAGATGCGGCTTATTACTGTTTTTTAGAGGGTATATTTGACTGCAAGAATCAAGATAGGCGTTTTGTTAAAAAAATTAATGGCGATATGTTAGTATGCAAAACGAATAAGCAGCTTTCCTGTGAAGAGTGCGGTTTATATAAAGTAGAAAAAGTTTGAAAATGGATAAAATCGTGATGAATGAAGCCGTAAATAAAGAAAAAAAGATTTCGGATGTGGTCATTCCCAGGATTCTTAATTATTTAAAAGTTGTCCAGCAGCTTGAAAAAGAAAATAAAACAACCATCCTTTCAGAAGAACTTTCCAGAATTACCAATACCAGCGCCGTCTTGATTAGGAAAGATCTGGCGAATTTCGGGAAAATCGGCCAGCCGGGAACGGGATACGATGTATCTCGGTTAAAAAGCTATCTTTTGGATATTATTGGCGGGAAAGAGATGTCTAATCTTGCTGTTGTAGGAGTGGGCAATTTAGGATCGGCCCTTCTTAATTATAAGGGATTTGAAGAAGAGGGTTTAAAATTTGTGGCGGCTTTTGATAAACAAGAAGGCAAGATTGGCAGAATCTGCGGAAATGTAATAGTGGAACATATTGATAATATGGGAGAGAGTATAAAAAATAATAATGTTCATATCGGCATAATTACGGTTCCATCCAATGTCGCGCAGGCAGTCGCGGAAAAATTGGTCGGAGCAGGCGTGTATTCTATCCTCAATTTTTCGCATGTGGCGTTGTTAGCGCCTCCGGAGGTTACTGTGCGCAATGTAGATTTAGCTATCGAGCTAAAAGCGCTGCGGTATTTTTCAGTTAACAGGTAGAGTTTTTTTAAACGGATTAGTGATAAAAATCACTAATAGAAAAAGAGGGTCTATGTCGGAAGAAAAAAAGGATATAGGGGTGGCACTAAGCGTAGATTGCCGGGCGCCGGCGACTATCGCTGATAGCTTAAGCAGGAGTATTTGCGTTCAGAAGGTAAATGCGTCGGTTTTTAAATTGATTATATTAGGAATTTTGGCGGGAGTTTATATTGGTTTTGGGGCTTGCCTTGCGACATTAGTAGGCCATGACGCCGCGAAATATTTTGGCTTGGGTTTTGCGCGGTTAATTACCGGAGCGGTTTTTTCTGTAGGCCTTATGTTGGTAGTGATCGCGGGCGCCGAACTTTTTACCGGCAATAACCTTATGTTAATGAGCGTATTGGACAAAAGAGCCCCATTGGGGAAGATGTTTTATAAATGGGGCATTGTATTTTTAGCCAATTTTATCGGATCGCTGTTCCTGGCTTATCTATACTATAAGACTAACCTTTGGAAAATGGGAGATATGGCCGTGGGGCTTTCTGCGCTGAAGATAGCCAATACAAAAGTGAGCCTTACATTTATGGAGGCCTTAACGCGCGGCATATTATGTAATTGGTTGGTATGTTTGGCTGTTTGGATGGCTATTGCTTCGCGGGAAGTGGTAGGGAAGATATTTGCCATCCTTTTCCCGATTATGGCCTTTGTTGCCTTAGGTTTTGAGCATTCCGTAGCCAATATGTATTTTATTCCATTAGGTATATTTTTGAAAGCGTCAAATTTGTTTATTGACCCGGCGTTAAATCTATCCGGGTTAACATGGAACGCGTTTCTTGTTAATAATCTGGTTCCCGTTACTATAGGCAATATTATAGGCGGGGCAATTTTCGTGGGTTTACTTTATTGGACGGTATATATTAAAGGAATAGCAACCAAATAACTTAGGTAATTAAAGAAAAGGAGAGTTTCTAATATGAAAAGATTGATATTAGTATTAGGATCGATATCGGCCATTTTTTGTTTTGTAACAAGTGTATTTGCTTCAGGCGATAACAAATATTACAGTGAATTCGCTTTGAAACACAAGTTAAATGACAAATTTGATTTATTCTTTACGCCAGAGCTTCGCTTCAATGATGATATGGGCAATTTCTATTATTATCATGTTAGAGCCGGCTCGACATTTCATGCGTGCAAGAATCTTGATTTGGCCATAGCCTATAGGTTCATACAGAATAAAGTCAACGGTAAGTGGGATAATAATGATGTACAGTATATTGAAATGCTTGCTATTCCAAAGATAAAATTAGGCGGGTTTGATGTATCCGACGCGAATAAATTAGAAAGGCGTTTTTATGAGAATGCGCGGGATAGATGGGTCTACAGGAACCTCTTAACATTTGCTTATCCGGCAAAAATATGTAATTTCGAATTTACCCCTTATATTTCAGATGAGGTCTATTATGACTTTGAACTAAATAAGGTCAATCTTAACTGGGCAACTTTGGGGGCAAATAAAAAAATAAATAAATACCTGACGCTTGGGCTCTATTATCGCGCTGAAACCAGCCGCGTAGGCTCATCAAGCAAATGGCCGACAAATCACATTCTAGGCACGAATATATCCGTTAATTTTTAAACAGTAAAGGAGAGGTAGCATGGCGAGAGTTTTAACTACATGTCCATATTGCGGCGTAGGATGTGGTTTTTATCTTGAGGTTGTGGATGGCCGTCTCGTTGGCGTGATCCCGTCCAGATCGAATTCTGTCTCCAAAGGCCGTCTCTGCGTGAAGGGATGGCATGCTCATGAGCCTATCCAGCATCCCGATCGTTTGAGAGCGCCGCTCATAAAAAAGAACGGCAAATTTGAGGAGGTCTCTTGGGATGAAGCGCTTGAGTTCGTTGCCGGCCGGCTCAAAGAAATAAAAACTAAATACGGCCCGGAGGCATTTGCGGTTTGCACGTCAGCGCGCTGCACAAACGAAGAAAATTATTTAATGATGAAATTTGCCCGCGCGGTTTTAGGGACGAAAAATGTCGACCATTGCGCGCGTACCTGCCATGCGGCGACAGTGTCAGGTTTAAATCAATCGTTTGGCTCAGGCGCGAGCACCAATTCGTACGATGAATTGCCTTTTATGGATTGCATATTGATCATCGGCTCCAATCCGACAGAGGCGCATCCGATAGTTGGTTGGCGGGTAAGGAGCGCTATCGACAACGGCGCAAAAATAATAGTTTGTGATCCGCGCAAGATCCTGCCTGCTGAAAGCGCGGATATTTATATCCAGCACTACCCCGGCACAGATATCGCCCTTATAAACGCAATGATAAATTTTATTGTTACCCAGAACCTGCATAACAAAGAATTTATAGAGGAGAGGACAGAGGGTTTCGAGCAGCTTTGGCAGGTAGTCAAGGATTATACGCCCGAGTCGGTAGAAGGCATAACCGGGATTAAGTCATCGCAGATAAAGCAGGCAGCCAAACTTTACGCTGCCAGCAAGCGCAGTTGCATCATGTATTCGCTTGGCATGACCGAGCACATTGTCGGCACGGATAATATCATATCAATGGCCAACTTGGCAATGGTTTGCGGGCATGTCGGTAAAGAATTTTCAGGATTGTATCCGATGAGAGGCCAGAATAATGTACAGGGTGCCTGCGATATGGGCGCTCTTCCTAATGTCTATTCAGGGTATCAATCGGTTGCAGACGAGGAGGTGCGTGATAAATTTGAGAAATTATGGAAGGTTGATCTTCCATCCGGAACAGGGCTTACCCTGACAGATATGATGTTTAAGGCGATAGAAGGCGCTTTAAAATGTTTCTACATAATAGGAGAAGACCAGCTGCGCACCGATCCCGATACCCATATGATAGAACGGGCGTTAGGGAGTTTAGACTTCTTGGTGGTTCAGGAGATTTTCTTAAGTGAGACCGCAAAGAAGGCAGATGTAGTTTTGCCCGGAGCATCGTTCGCTGAGAAAGACGGCACTTTCACCTGCGCCGAGCGCAGATTTCAAAGAGTCAGGAAGGCAATAGAGCCTATATCCGGCAAGACCGATGGCGACATCATCTGTGAGATCTCAAAGCGCCTGGGATATGTAATGGAGTCTGATCCTAAAAAAGTTTGCGATGAAATGGCGTCCGTGAGCCCAATATTTGCCGGCGTGAGTTTTGAAAGATTGGAAGGTAATGGATTGCAGTGGCCCGTGCCGTCAAAAGACCATCCCGGGACACCGGTCGTGCATTTGGGTAAGTTTAGAAGAGGGGCAGGTAAATTTATACCTGTTAAGAACAAGCCTCCGGCTGAAGTTCCAGATAAAGAATATCCTTTTGTACTAAGCACGGGCAGGCTGCTCTTTCATTATAATACAGGCACAATGACTACCAGGGTAGCGAACCTTATAAGGGAATACCCGCGTAATTTTGTGCAGATAAATACAACCGATGCAGAGAGATTAGACATAAAAAGGCGGCAGAAGGTGAAGGTAAAGACCCGTCGTGGAGAATTGGAAGTCTTGGCGGAAATCACGGATAAGATTAAAATGGGCGTGTTATGGATGCCGTTTCATTTTAGTAATGAGCCGACAAACGTTTTGACTAATAGCGCATTTGATCCTGTGTGCCGCACAGGCGAATATAAGGTTTGCGCCGCCAGGATAGAGAAAGTAGAAGGATAAGAAATGGAGAAATTATTCATAACACAAGAAAATCTGAAAATATTTGTGAAGAATTTAAAGAATGATTGCGATGAGTTTATCGCGCCGAGGAAAGAAAATGTGGATGATATTATATTCGGCGACACAAAAGACAATGGTCGCGAACTCTCAACATATGATGGTAATTCGGTAACATCGCCGAGGTCGTTTCTTCTGCCGCAGACCGAACCATTATTTGAAATAAAATCCGCGAAAGATTGTGTCCTTTTACCTGTAGAAGACAGAAAAAAACGCATATTCTATGGAGTCAGACCCTGTGATATAAAGGCATTAACGCTTATGCGTAAGTTTTTTGTGGATGAATTGGCAGATCTGCCTTACAAGGAGAAATTTGAAAATTCTACTTTTATAGCTCTTAGCTGTGACAAACGTTGTTCTAAAGAATGTTTTTGTTATGAAATGGATTCCGGGCCTTACGCCAAAGAGGGCTTTGATTTACAGCTTACTAAAATTCAACAGGGATATTACGTGAATATCGGATCAAAAAAAGGCAGCCAGATAATTCGGAGGCAGAAGAAATTATTCGCTAATGCCGCGCCTGAATTTGCAAAAGAAATAAAAAATATATTGAAGGATTTTACCAAAGGAATTGAAAAAATCGATTATAAAAAGCTCGCTGGAATAATAAAACAGGAGAAAGTCAAAGAGTCGGTTTGGGATGACATCGGCGTTCGCTGCGTGGTCTGCTCAGGCTGCATTACCCTGTGTCCGACGTGCAGCTGTTTCAGCATTGCGGACAGATTAAATGGGGATAAGGGCATGCGTATGCGCTATTGCGACGGTTGCCCGTATGCCGGTTTTACAAGGATGGCGGGCGGCAGCACGCCCTTTCCAAGACACAGAGACCATATCCGCAGATTTTTTGAGCATAAACTAAGCGTTGACGTGGAGCGTTACGGTACGCCAAGTTGCGTTGGCTGCGGCAGATGCATCCAGACATGCCCCGGGAATATAAATATCAGGAAGTTTATAAATAGCGTGCTGGAGGCGCAAGTATTATGAAAAACCAGTATCTTCCCTTGAGATTCGTGATTGAAAAAAAGGTAGATGAGACCCCTGACGCTAAAACTTTTATCTTACGTCCTCACGACAAGGATGTTAGTAAATTAAGATATAAACCCGGACAATTTCTGATCCTTTCTTTACCGGGTTACGGAGAAGCGCCATTTACATTTGCGTCTTGTCCGGACAAAGATGGGAAACTTCAAATATCGGTGAGAAAGGTCGGAGCGCTGACAAATGCCTTGCATGAGCTCAAAGAAAAAGATGTCATAGGCGTACGTGGACCTTACGGCAATACATTTCCATTAGACAGGATAAAACATAAAGATCTGCTTTTTATCGCCGGCGGCTGTGGGATAGCGCCGTTAAGATCGCTCATTCAGCATGTATTTAAAAACAGAAAAGATTATGATGAAGTGGAAATCATCTATGGTTGCAGAATGCCGAGAGATAGATTCTATAAACAGGAAATTAAGACATGGCAGAATAATCCTGGAACCAAGGTTTATCTTACTGTAGATGAGCCTGATGCCTCCTGGAACGGCGCTTGCGGCGTGGTTTGCGCGCTTTTTCCCAAAATCAAATTAAATCCCAGGACCACCATGGTTTTTTTATGCGGGCCCGGGGTTATGATTAAATTCGCCATCCAGGACATATTAAAATTAGGGTTTAAAGAAAACAGCATATATGCCTCACTTGAACGGTATATGAAATGCGGTATAGGCAAATGCGGCCATTGTTATGCAAAAGGAAAATACGTTTGTCTGGATGGCCCGAATTTCTCTTACGCTGAAATGCGGGAATTGGGAATAGATTCATAATGAAGACGATAGTCATATCTGGCGGAAAAAGCGGGGTAGGCAAAACTTATCTTGCCCATCGTTTATTGGGAAGCCTTGAGGGATGGTCGGCGCTGAAGGTGACAGTGAACAAAGATGGCGGCTGCCCGAACGGTAAAAATTGCGGAGTATGCGGGGAAATAAAAAAATCGTTTTATATTATAAAAGATAAAAATATAATAAATCAAACCGGAAAAGATACTGCCAGGCTTAAAGAGGCCGGGGCCAAAGAGGTTATTTGGCTTAAGGCTAGGCCGGAAGGTTTAAGGGGTGGTTTAAAAAAGGCATTCTCTGAATTTTCCGGTTGCAGTGGGATAGTTATCGAAGGGACCTCGGTCTTAAAGTTTTTTAAGCCGGATTTAAACATACATGTAAATTCAAAAGGCAATTACACAATACGTTAATGCGCAAAGATAAAGTTTTTAACAATTTGGGAGCGGCGATATTAGCGGGCGGAAAGAATTCAAGGATGTCCGGGTTTAATAAGGCGTTTATTGAGATAAATGGCATCCAGGTAATCGCGAGATCGATAAAAATTTTACAGGGAATATTCGAAGAAATCGTTATAGTTACCAATTCTCCGGAGGAGTTTAAATTATTCGTGAAAGAAGCCGTGATAATAACCGACATAATAAGAAATGTCGGCCCTTTGGGCGGGATGCATGCGGCGTTGTCAGCAACCTCCAAGGAGGGAGTTTTTTTTGCGGCTTGCGATATGCCTTTTTTGCATAACGACTTGATCTTGCGGCAACTTAAGGACTTCGCAAAGACAAACTGCGAATGTCTGGTGCCCAGAATAGCCGGTTTCGTAGAACCTCTTCACGCGATATACAAAAAGTCCCTGAAAGACAAGATCAATGATTATGTTAAAGAGACCGCAGATTATTCCATAAGAGGTTTCTTAAAAAAAATCGATGTTTGTTATTGGGATTTAGAAAACAGCCGATTGAACCGGAAGATGTTCAGGAATTTAAATACAAAAGAAGATTTGGAGGAAGTCGGAGGGGCCTTAGGATGCGAGTAAGATCTAAAGTCTGGCTTGAAAAAGACGGCGAACTGGTTTTTGGTTCGGGTAAATGGCTTATTCTAAAGGCCATCCTGGAAACAGGTTCGATTAACAAGGCCGCTAAAAAAATGAATATGTCATATCGCCACGCCTGGAGTTATGTTGTTTCGGCCCAGAAAAGGATTGATAAGCCCCTTCTCATAAGAAACAAGGGAGGCCCAGGCGGGGGAGGAGCTATTCTCACGGATTACGCAAAAGATTTATTAAAGAAATTCGCAAGATTAGAGAAAGAAGTCAAAGTATTTACAAATGAACGCTATAAAGCGATTTTTCACAAATAATAAAATAAGATTTGATCGTAATGAGTTTTCAGGCAGCCTTGGAGATATCGGCACCGATCTGCCTTTAATAGCAGGAATGGTACTTGCCTGCAAGTTAGATAGCGCAAGCGTCATGATAATGTTTGGGTTGATGCAGGTTTTGATGGGAATAATCTATGGATTTCCCATGCCCGTTCAACCCCTAAAAGCAATGGCGGTTATTATGATTTCTAATAAATTAAGCGGAAATTTACTATACGGCGCAGGGTTTGCTATCGGCGTAATAATGTTATTTTTGAGTTTGACAGGTCTTTTAAATCTGGCGGCTAAGGCAATACCAAAAAGTGTTATCAGGGGAATTCAATTTGGTTTGGGCGTTTCGCTGGCTATTCTGGCCCTAAAGGACTATGTGCAATCGGACGCAATAGTCGGATATTTTTTTGCTTTTTGCAGCTTTATCTTGATGCTGATTTTTCTGAATAACAAAAAATATCCGCCTGCTTTATTTGTGATGTTGGTTGGCATGGCGTATGCGTTCATCTTCAAGATAAATTTCACCGCGATCGGCAATAGTATCGGTTTCGCGCTTCCTAAAGTGCACTCGCTTTCTTGGCAGGATATATTTTTAGGATTTATTGTGTTGGCCCTTCCCCAGCTGCCCCTGTCTGTCGCAAATTCAGTGATTGCCACAAAACAGACGATTAATGATCTCTATCCGGAAAAACCAAACAGCATCAAGAAAATCGGCCTGACTTATTCTTTAATGAATCTTATCAACCCATTTTTCAGCGGTATTCCCATGTGTCATGGCGCCGGGGGATTGGCAGGGCACTATGCTTTTGGAGGAAGGACAGGCGGTTCGGTTATAATCTATGGCTCTTTTTTTCTGGCTATAGGGCTATTTTTTAGCAAATGTTTTGCGGAGGTTATCCGGGTTTTTCCACTTCCTATATTGGGAGTTATTTTATTATTCGAAGCCCTAATGCTCATGTTGCACATTAAAGATGTAGCCGGAAATAAAAAGGAACTGTTTGTGTCTTTATTAGTGGGCCTTATGGTAATTTGTTTGCCATATGGGTATGTAATAGGTGTGATAACGGGTACGCTTATAGTTTATTTTATTAACAAGGGAATAATGGTTAAGCTTATTGAGTGAAGGAGCAACCGCAATGATAACATATGAACAGGCCCTGAAGGGTATTCTTAAAAATACGCACACTTTACTTTCGGAAAAAATTTT
>JAQURK010000021.1 GCA_028715645.1 Candidatus Omnitrophota bacterium
AACCTGGTCTTAATCCCATTTTTTATATCCTGGGCGTGAACAAGCAGCCGGCGATAGATATTCTCAGTCATGATTATACCCATATCCACCAAGGTCCCGATAGCGATAGCGATGCCGGAGAGCGACATGATATTTGAGTCAATCTTCAGATAATACATGCAGATAAATGAAATCATCACGGAAAACGGCAGCGCTAGACAAATAATAACGCCCGCGAATATATGCGCCAGAAACGGGACCACAACCGCCATCGTGATTATTATCTCCAGGATCAACGCCTCTTTTAATGTGCCTATCGTACGGTGGATTAACTGTGTCCTGTCATAGAAAGGAATTATCTTTACGCCCCTGGGTAAACCGGGCTCTATTTCCTTTATCTTTTCCTTAACGCGATGTATAGTCTGCATCGCGTTCTCGCCATAACGCATTATCACAACACCGCCTACAACCTCTTTTCCTTCCTTATCAAGAAGGCCGCGCCTGAATTCGGGGCCCAACTGCACGATACCTATATTCTTTACATATATCGGCGTCCCTTCCTTATATCCGACAGCGATATTTTCTATATCATCTGTGGATTTTATAAAACCCAGGCCGCGGATGATATATTCCATCCCGCCGCTTTCTATTACCTTGGCGCCGATATCAATGTTTGATGTTTTTACCGCCTCAAGGATCTCATGCAGAGATACGCCGTGGCTTAACATCTTATTGGGGTCAACATCAATCTGGTATTGCTTAAGAAAACCTCCGACGCTGGCAACCTCTGAGACCCCTTCCACAGAATTGAGCTGATACCTGATAAACCAATCCTGGTAGCTTCTTAATTCATCAAGCGTGTGTCCTTCGCCTTCAACGGTATACCAGAATACCTGGCCCAGGCCTGTCGCGTCAGGCCCTAAAACAGGGACAACGCCCATGGGCAGGCGCGTGGCGGCAATATTCAATTTTTCCAGAACACGGGAACGCGCCCAGTAATAGTCAATATTGTCATGGAATATCAGATAAACCTCGGAAAAGCCGAATGCGCTCGCGGCGCGGATGGTCTTTACTCCCGGAACGCCGCGCAGGGAAACGGTTAAGGGGTAGGTAACCTGATCTTCAACATCTTGTGCTGAACGACCGGGCCATTCCGTATAGACAATGACCTGTTTCTCTCCTATATCAGGAATAGCGTCTATGGGGATATTGGTCATCGCCCAAAGTCCCCAGAAAAACACAGAGCCGTATATCACCAATACGACAAACGGCGTCTTTAAACAATATGAAATCAGCCTGTTAATCATATACTGTCCTTATGCATGGCTCCATTAACCCTTTTTAATCCTTATTATTTCTTATTAATCCTTATGTCTTTATCAATGCCTATGCTCTGTCTGAACCGGCGCGGGCCCGCCGGATGGCGCAGCGCCTTCCTGCTTTATCTCTTGCGCTCCTCCCCACAAAACCGACATCCCTCCCGTAAGCTGACTCTGTGAATCAATAAGGAAATTTCCTTTCGTAACAATCATTTCGCCTTCTGATAAACCTTTTAATACAGGATAAAAAATTTGCGTTTGGTCGTCAATCTCAACATTTGCCTCCGGTCCTAAAACGACTTCTTTCCCGAGAAATGTGCCGTTACCGGCATCAACATAAACGAGTTTTCTTATTCCCGTGTCAAGTACCGCTTCTCTGGGTACAGCCAATACCTCATGAGAGCCATCGCTTGATACATACATTGCATTAATTTTTACATCAACGAACATCTCCGGTTTTAACTTTAATTCCGGGTTGTCTATCTGAAACCGAACCCTTGCCGATCGCGTCTTCGGATCCAGCACTGGATTCACTGAACGTATAATGCCGGTAAATTCTTCACCTGGAAAAGCGGTTGCCATCACCTTTGCCTCTTGTCCCGGCTTAATCCAGCCAAGTTCATACTCATAGATCTCGGCGTAAACCCAAACTTTGTCTTCAGGAAGGACTAAACTGCTTTCTGCAGTTTTGGTTGCTTCCAGTTCAGTTATTTGTTCATCGCTCATTCCCAAGAGTTTGAGCCGAAATCTTGATTTCTCCAGAAGGTCCTGCGCCCTCCCTATCACATCAGGGTCGGGGCTATCCTTTACTTTATCTCTCGTTTCAAGCGCGGTTAAAAATTCTTCCTGGGCCACCCGGAGCTCTGGATCAAAGGCAATTTTTCCAACGGTCCTGATTTCTTTGATTAAATGCCTCTTTTGTATGGGTACGGTTACAACGCCCGCAAGTTCAACTTGGTTATGACTTAATTTCACCTTGCTTAAAATATTACCTTCCTGAATAGCGTTCTTTACCTCTTCCGGCGTTGCCTCTTTCAATTCTCCTTTGCAGATTGGACAGTGCAATTTTTCTCCTGCCTTTGCCTTTAAAAGAAAGCAATGCTTTGTATCCCCTTCTTTCATGTCATGGCAATAATAAGTTTCTTTGGCTTCCTGTTGAATTTCTTGAGTTGATTGAGTTTGTGGGGTTTGTTGAGTTACAGGAATAAGCGGCATATTGCATATTGGACAGTTTGTCTTGCCTTTTTTATACTCCTCATCGCTTACGCGCACCGAAGGATGCATCCCGCAGGTCCAGTATTTTTGAGTTTGTTGAGTTGATTGAGTTTGTGGGGTTTGTTGGGTTTGTTGGTTTTTACCACGCCCAATAACCCAATAACCCAATAACCCTAGTAACACAATAACTATTATACCAACAATAATTTTTTTCATCTTAATTCCACCCCCACGCCTCTTTCCAAATCCGCCAAGGCAATTTCCAATTCAACTAAATTCCTGTAATAATCCAGTTTAAATTCCAGGAGCATTCTCTGGCTGTCCAATAAATTTAAAAAATCCACCTTATTTGACTCGTAACCAATGCTTGAGGATTTAAGAGACTGCTCTGCCTGAGGCAGGAACGAGGTCTTATACAAAATTACAAGTCTTTTATACGCTTCTACCCTTGAGAATCCTTCTTTAATTTCAAAGAGCGCCATGTTTTCCTCATTCCTATACTCCGCCTCCATTGCCGCCAACTCCTTCTTCATCTGTTTTACGTTGAAATTCTCTTTTTGCCAGAACCATACGGGCAGGGTAACGCCAACCATGCCCGCCCAGTCGGTAAAATGGCCATCACGGGTCATGCGCTCATATCTGACCATAAAGTCCGGTAAATATTCCTGTTTCGCCAATGAATAAATATTTTTTGCCCGTTCAACGGCAAAACGTGAGGCCTTAAGCTCCGGTCTGTTTTCCAAGGCGATTTTATTCAATTCATCCAGGGTACGTTCAAATTTTATCTCATCTCCGGGATTTATCTCGCCTAATTCAAAACTCGGGTCCTTGTTCAGGAGTACATCAAGCATTGCCTGTTTCGCCTGCCTCTGTTGCTCAAACATTACAAGCTCGTTATCCATCTTCGCTATCTCGACCTGCGCCTTGAGGGCATCCTGCTGACTTGCCTCGCCGACTGAGAACCGCGTGGCTGCGGATGAAGCAAGCTGTTCCAATAAAAGTTTATTCTCCTTCGTTATGGCAATTGATTTATATATAAGGGCGAGCTGGGCGTACAGCGATTTTACGCCTGAGATAATTTCCCGCTCCTTCTCTTTATATTCATTGTAGGCCATCTGCGCCTCTTTTGAGGCGATCTGCGCCCTTGCGATAAGTTTGGTAGGAAAAGGTATCTCCTGCGACAGGCCGAGCACGCGCATGGGAGAGGTATCGCCTTTCATTACCGCGTCCATGCTCGCCGTCATTTTGTCATATCTGTAATCAAGCTGCGGTTTCTCAAGAGACGCGGCCTGGGGTATCGCAGCCCTTGCGGCCTCATACCTGTTTTTTGAAACTGATATCTCGGGATTATTCTGCAGGGCCTCTGCGATTAAGGTTTCTAAATCGGCGGAATTCCCGGCAAGGGAAGTATTATAAAGTGATATCCATATAATAAAGGTAAATAGAAATTGTACCCCCAAGACTTTATTTATCTTTGTGGATAACATTTTAATATAGTTTACCATGCGAGCTTCTATTTTGCAATGTTACCTTTAATTAATCTCAATGGTGTTGCTCATGCCCTTCTTTGCTTTCTTGTTCCTTTATTTTCTCGATATATTTTTCGGGATCCTTCTTAAACTCATCTATACACATCGGGCAGCAGAAGTTATAGGTCTTACCTTTATATTCATAGGTGGCCTTTCCTTCTTCGGTAATCTCTTCACCGCTTACAGGACAGATTTTATTTCCTACCTCTTCTACTGCTGTTTGCGCAGACGAACCCGTTTCTGCGGCCTCTACATGGCCGCCGTGTCCTTTTGCGCCACTCCCACTGCCGCACATCCCCATCATCGCAAAAGATGATTCGCTTATCCAAAATACAATCAATCCCGCAACCAAAATCATAAATGTTTTCCTTGCCATTTTATCCTCCTGTTTTGATTTATACCTAGGCAATTTTTCTAAACCTTGAAATCAGCTCTATAACCTCATTAATCTTCTGTTCTTTTTCCGTCCTGGATTTCCCCCTTAGGGCACTCACGACGCAGTTATCTATGTGTTTTCTGAAGACTTGATTTTCTACGCTGTACAACGCGCCGATAACCGAGTGGATCTGCGTAATGATGTCAACGCAGTATCTTTTCTCCTCAATCATTCGCTGTATGCCGCGGATCTGGCCTTCAATCTTCCTCAGGAATCCTAATTGTCCTTCATGGGTAGTTATTGGTTTCATGTCCAGAGTGTCCTTTCATAGGTGAATATACCATACCCCCCTACCCTATGTCAAGTGAAAAAGAATTTTTCCGATGCGCTCTAAAATCAGGGGTATATAGTTTTTCGCCTGAGTCAGTAATAACCATTGCGTCCACGCCTGCGTCATTAAATAACTGCATTGATTTACGCGGTCCAAGAACAAACGGGGCCTTTGTCCATGGCTGGGCTATAACAGGGTCTTTGTAAATAACTGTAACGCCGCTAATGCCTTCCGTGGGATATCCTGTCATGGGATTAAATATATGATGGTATAGCCGGCCGTCTATTAAAAAAAACCTCTCGTAATCGCCTGAACTCATAACCGCCGTATCCTCCGCGTCTATATATCCAACAATACCTTCCCCCCTGGGGTCTTTTATGCCTATCCTCCATGACCTGTTCCTTTTTTTGCCAAGGGCATATACATCGCCGCCGCAGTCTATAAGCGCGGAATTAACGCCGTTTTTCTTTAAAACCTTTACCGCCTCGCTAATGGCGTATCCTTTTCCTATCCCGCCCAGATCTATCTTTACTCCGGCATTATCCTTTATTAATTTTCCGTTATCGATTGAAAGATGGCGATAACCTATTCTGGCCAGGCAATCTTTGATTTGGCGGGCATCGGGAACGCGAAATTTTTTATCATAAAATCCCCAGAGTTCCAATAAAGGAGCGACAGTAATGTCAAAAGCGCCTTCTGATTCCCTGCTTATTTCCAGCGCCTTTTTTATGACGGAAAGGAGCTCGGGATCGGTTATAGGCGTTTCGTTGTCATTAAACGCGTATATGGGACTTCGCTTATCAAGCGAATTGAATTTTACGCTTATTTCCTGCATCCGGTTCAGGGCTAAATTAATCGCCTTTGAAGTACTTTGACGCGGCCCTACGGCGGTAATAGTAACGTATGTATCCATCATAAGGCGGGTCGTTTTTTCTGTTACCGGCCCCTTATTGTCACACGCCCTGACGCTCAGGCCTATCGCCAGCGCCGCTATTATGACATAAAATATCTTTCTCATTTATTCAATGATATCGCCTACGATGGACTCTACCTTAACGCCCTGTTTTTCAAGGAAGCGCAGGCCCTTTTCAAGATTCCCTTCCATGCCGTCCAACTCAAGAACTATCTCGCCTACTGTTTCGGTTACCTTTGCCCTGCGGATGTTCGGCATGATATCGTATTTTTTTGCCATTTGAAAAGTAAGCGGTTTTTTAACAAGCGACTCCGGGAACGTAAGTTTTACCAATCTCTTTGCCATATTAACCCTCCTTTTAAGTCCTTATTATTCCTTTTTTATCCTTATTTATCCTTCTTTTGTCGCAAGTTACAGAACGCCTCATAATCTATCAGCTCGGTTATTGTAGGATTTTCGCCACATATAGGACAATCCTTGTTCCTCGGGACCCGGACTATCCTAAAACTCGGATCAAGCGCGTTAAAGACCAGCAGCCTGCCTGCCAGCAGCTCGCCCGTCCCCAATATGAATTTTAAAACCTCGTTCGCCTGTATGACGCCTATAACACCGGCGACCGCTCCCAATATACCGGCCTCCCGGCAGCTCGGCGCGAGTCCCGGGGGCGGGGGGTCCTGGAACAGACATCTATAACAGGCTGATTTCCCGGGCAATATCGTCATCGCCTGACCGTCAAAACGAAAGATACCGCCGTGAGAAAGCGGTTTTTTTAAAAGAACGCAGGCGTCATTTACAAGATATCTTGTGGGAAAATTATCCGACCCATCTACAACAATATCATAATCTTTTATAATGCCCGATATATTCTCCGAGGTAAGCCTGATTTTATAGGGCAAGACCTTTATATCCGTATTAAGCGCTTCAAGCCGTTGTTTCGCCGACTCAACCTTTGGCATGCCTACCGCCATTGTCGTGTGTAAAATCTGCCTCTGAAGATTATTAAGCTCAACCGAGTCTGAATCAACAATGCCCAGCGTCCCTACGCCCGCCGACGCGAGATATAAAGCCGCCGGGCTTCCCAATCCTCCCGCGCCCACAATAAGCACCTTGGCGGCCAACAGTTTTTCCTGCCCTTTCCCGCCTATGTTAGGCAAAATAATCTGCCTTGAATATCTTTCTATCTGATCATCACGTAAACTCATTGTTTTCGCTCCTATCCTCCCGCTATCGCAGGTATAATTGACACCTCATCCCCATCCTTGACAGCGGTCTCATCTTTTTTTAAAAACCTGATGTCTTCCTCGTTGACATAGACGTTTATGAACCTGCGCAGTTTGCCTTTTTCATCATAAAACCGTTCCTTCAATCCCGGGTAATCCTTTTCAAGATTATCTATTAACTCCCTTATCGTGGAGCCGCTGCATTCAACCTCCACTTTATTGCCGGTCAATTTCTGAAGCGGCGCCGGAATTCTCACCTTTATGCTCATATTGTCCTCCGTTTTTAAGATTGCTTCGGCCCTTGGGGCCTCGCAATGACGAATAAGGCGGTCATTGCGAGGAGTCCCGATAAAATCGGGACGACGAAGCAATCTCTACTTTCTAATATGTTCCTCAAATGCGCTTAAATTTGGTTTGATCTTAATCGGCCTTCCTATTCTTTCATAGACCGCTTCCTGTGTTTTTAACCCGTTGCCGGTTATACATATGACAATGGATTCATCCCTCGATATCCTGCCCTGCGCAAGCAGTTTTTTTGTCACACCGAGGGTTACGCCTCCGGCGGTTTCCGTGAATATGCCTTCCGTGGAAGCCAGCAGTTTTATCGCCTCAACAATCTCATCATCCGTTACGTCCTCGGCCCAGCCTCCCGATTCCCTCACCGTGGCCTGCGCATAAACACCGTCTGCGGGATTTCCGATGGCCAGGGACTTGGCTATTGTATGAGGTTTAACAGGCCTGATAATATCCATGTTTTCCTTTACGGAAGCGGCGATGGGATTACAGCCGGAGGCCTGGGCAACGTACATCCTTGTTTTCAATTCATTTATCATGCCTAATCTCTGAAATTCCTTAAGTCCCTTCCATATCTTTGTGATCAATGACCCTCCCGCGCATGGCACAATAATATGCCCCGGCGCCTTCCAGCCCAATTGTTCAGCGATCTCATATCCGTATGTCTTGGACCCTTCCGCGTAATAAGGGCGGATATTAATGTTTACGAACGCCCATTTGTATTTCGCGGCTATCTCCGAGCATAAACGGTTTACCTGGTCATAATTGCCCTCAACACCGACCAGCGTGGGTTTATAAATAAGAGATGCCACCACCTTGCCCGTTTCAAGATCGGCGGGGATGAAGACATAGCTTTTCAGGCCCGCTACGGCCGCCTGCGCCGATACGGAATTCGCGAGATTTCCCGTTGAGGCGCACGCGACCGTATCAAAGCCGAATTCCTTCGCCTTGCTCAGGGCGACCGCGACCACCCGGTCTTTGAAAGAAAGGGTCGGATGGTTTACCGAGTCATCCTTTATATACAGTTCCTTAACGCCCAGCGCCTTTGCCAGGTTTGAAGCGCGTATGAGCGGCGTAAATCCGGAATTCAACCCGTCGGTCGGCCTTCCGTCCAGGGGCAGGAGTTCGCGGTATCGCCACATATTTTTGGGCCGGGACAAGATCTCGTCCCTTGTAAGCGCCCTGCCTATCCTGTCATAGTCATAGTCCACCTCTAGCGGGCCGAAGCAAAACTCGCATATGTATAGCGGCTGTTTTGGATACGGCCTGCCGCACTCCCTGCATTTCAGTCCCTTCACAAAACTCATCTATAAATTTCCTTTCTTTGCTATAATCTTATAATATCCGTCCGCTTTTTCTATCTTCAAAATTTCATAACCGTCGTCCCTCAGGCTGGCAGGGACATTTTTTATCGGCTCGCCGTCATCAAGCGTTATCTGGGCAATCTCTCCGGCGTCAAGCCCCTCCATGAATAATTTTGCCTTTACGTAATTTAAGGGGCACGATACGCCTTTTAAATCCAATTTTTTATTAATTTTTATATCGCTCATAATATCTGTTTTTTTACCTCTTCCAGCCCTGTCCTGATTATTGCATCGCCCAGACGTTCGCCTTTTTTGGCGATCTTGTTGTACGTCTCTATGGCCTTTTCTATTAAAGACGGTATTTTCTTTTCATCCACAAAGTCGGCTATCTTGTACCCGAGCATGGGGAACCTGCCGATCTTGCCCCCAAGGAATACCGCGTATCCTGTCTTCTTTACCTTCCAGGCGTTCACAGGGCATACCCTTACGCAGTCACCCTCAAAAAAACAAAATTCCTTTCTATAAACCGGCATTTTATCCTTATCCATGATGATCGCCGGCTCCCGTCCGCCTCTTCGGCAAACTTCTTCGCAGACCTTCGCGCAAAGCGCGCATTTTATGCACAATTTAAGATCTACTTCAGGTTCCCCCTGGGCCATAAAACCCAAATCGTTTTCCTGGGGTTTTGAGCAGGAATTCATGCATCCGCTCAAGCCGATTTTGAATTTTTTGGGAACATCCTTGCCGAAAAAATTCTTATTCAACTCGGCCGAAAGCGCCTCCGTGTCCGTAAACCCGAACCTGCACACGCTTGAGCCGGGACAGGCTACTATATTCCTGGATCTGGGGCCGCATGCCCCTCTTTCTATGCCAAGTTTTTTAAGCTCCTTTATCAGTTTGTCTAAGTCCCTGACATGTATCCAGGCAATCTCTATGCATTGCCTGGTAGATAAATGAACGTAACCCTTGCCGTATTTTTTCGCTATGGCCAGCATCTTCGGGAGAAATTCCGCCTTTAAATACCCTCCCGGTATCCGAGTCCTCAAGATAAAATAATCCTTTTGTCGTTGTTTTATAATGCCGCCTTTTCTGAGTTCGGTAAAATCCAGTTCCTTATGCATGGAAATATTGCTCCATTGAAAAGTATCTTTCACCCGTATCTGGGAAAATTGTTACTATAGTCTTCCCTTTTCCAAGCTCCTTTGCCTTTTTAAGCGATGCCCATGCCGCTGCCCCGGCTGAAATGCCCACAAACAGCCCTTCTTCCTTGGCTAATCTGCGCGAAGTGGCGAACGCGTCATTATCCGCAACTTGGATTATTTCATCTATGATCTTCCGGTTTAAGACCTCAGGGACGAATCCCGCGCCTATCCCCTGGATCTTGTGAGGACCCGGCGCCTTACCGGAGAGCACCGCGCTGTCTTTTGGTTCGACCGCTATAATCGTGATTTTCGGGTTTTGCTTCTTTAAGACCTCGCCCACGCCGGTGATTGTCCCGCCGGTCCCGACGCCCGATACAAAGGCGTCGATATTATCCGCTGAAATGGCATTTAGTATTTCTTTCGCGGTCGTCTTCCTGTGAATCTCAGGGTTAGCCTTGTTCTTGAACTGTTGGGGCATAAAGCTATTAGGGGTCTTTTTAAGCATCTGCTCGGCCCTTTTAATTGCCCCGTTCATCCCTTCTACCCCGGGCGTCAGCACGACCTCCGCGCCATAGGACCTGATGATGTATATCCTTTCAAGACTCATGGTCTCCGGCATGGTAAGGACGCATTTATAGCCTCTTTGGGCCGCTATCATTGCCAGGCCTATGCCTGTATTTCCGCTTGTAGGTTCAACAATAGTGCCGCCTTTCTTTAAAATACCCCTGTTTTCCGCGTCTTCTATCATGGCAAGGCATATCCTGTCTTTGACGCTTCCGCCGGGATTAAAATTTTCCAGTTTGGCGAGGATGTCGGACATATCGGGGCCTGCAAGGCGTTTAAGCCTTATCATGGGTGTCTGCCCTATTAATTCCGCCACGTTCTCCGCTATCCTGTCTGAAAACGGGGAACCACCGCCCATATAGTAAACAAATTCAAGCTTATCGTTCGGGTTTAACCGGGTATCGGCGTAGTTTTTTTTCTCGATAATATTTTCATTCAACTCAACGGTAACCACCTCGGGCCTGATCTTTTTTCCCTCTAAAAGCCCGGAAACGGTCATCCCTTCCTTAATCTCTTCCTTTTTCCCATTTATAAATATCGCCATTCCCATTTCTTACCCCCCCTTTTTATCCTTCTTTTTCCTTATTAATCCCTATTTATCCTTATGCCGAATGTAGTTATCCTGTGAATAGTTTCTTCGGCATCCCGAAGAACTTCTTAAGAAGTTTCTACATTCGGGATCAATACTTTATTAAATGCTTTAAGGGTTTTATCTATGTCTTTATCGTCATGCGCCGTTGAAATAAAATTTGTCTCAAGATTAGAAGGCGAAAGATATACGCCTTCTTCCAGCAAGGCATGATATAATTTCCTGAATAATTTCGCGCCGCAGGATATGCTGAACATGGAAGCAATGAAATTTACCTTTAATTTAATCCCGCGTATTTTTACCTGTTCTGCAATGCCTTCGCAGAGTCGGGTTGTTAAGTCCTCCAATCTACCGTAAGGGTCATCCTTCAGCAATATCTTCAATGTCTCAAGACCTGCGTTTATTGTCAGCGGGTTACCTGAGAAGGTCCCTGCCTGGTAAACCTCTTCTTCGGGCGCAAGTAATTTCATGATCTCACGATGGCCTCCGACGGCTCCCGCCGGAAGGCCTCCGCCTATTATCTTGCCAAGACAGGTCATATCAGGGACCGCATTAAAAAGATTCTGCGCGCCGCCGTAGCACAATCTAAAACCCGTGATCACCTCATCAAAGATCAGGATTATTTTATACCTATCGCAAATCTCCCTCAAGCCTTTTAAAAAATTCCTGCCTGGCAGGACAAGGCCCATATTTCCCGCAACGGGCTCAACAATCACGGCCGCCGCATTGCCTTTATATCTTTCCGCCAGCGCCGATGTCTTTTCCAGATCATTATAAGGCGCAGTTAAGGTATGTTTTTTGAAGCCCTCAGGCACGCCGTGGCAATCCAGCAGATAATCGGCGTGGCCGTGATATGAGCCGGTAAATCTTATCAGCTTTTCCTTGCCCGTATAAGCCCTCGCCAGCCTTATGGCGGTCATAACCGCCTCTGTACCCGAAGTGGTAAACCTTAGCCTTTCTATCGAGGGGATCGCATTGCTGATAGCGGCCGCCAACATCGTCTCTGACTTGGTAGGCGCTCCGAAGACAGTTCCGTTATTTAGCGCTTCCTTTATGGCGCCAGCGACCTCCGGATGGCCATGACCTAATATCAAAGGCCCAAACGCCATGCAATAATCTATAAATTCGCGGCCGTCCTCGCTATAAAGTTTTGAGCCTCTGGCTGATTTTATAAAGACGGGCGCCCCGCCCACATCCTTAAAACTTCTCACGGGGCTGTTTACCCCGCCAACGAGATAGCGCTTCGCTTCAGCAAAAAATTTATGGTCCAGGGTCAAGGGTGTAGGGTCTTTTATTTTAGCCATTTTGCCGCTTCCTTGGCGTGATACGTTATAATCAAATCCGCCCCCGCCCTTTTAATGCTCGTAAGAATCTCCAACACCAAATCACGCGTCATTGCGAGGCACGAAGTGCCGAAGCAATCCCTTTTTTGAGATTGCTTCGTCGCCCCTTCGGGGCTCCTCGCAATGACACTAGAGCGACAATATGCCTTTACCATGCTATACTCCCCGCTCACATTATACGCCGCTAGGGGAATATTAAACCTGTCTTTTGCCCTCCTGATGACATCCAGATACGCCAACGCCGGTTTTACCATAACTATGTCCGCGCCTTCATCGATATCCCGTTTTATTTCGCGCAAGGCCTCGCCCGAATTCCTGAAATCCATCTGATACGTTTTTCTATCCCCGAACCGAGGGACGGAAGCCGCGGCCTCTCTAAACGGCCCGTAAAAATTTGAGGCGTACTTTGCCGAATAAGCCAATATGCCGGTATCTTCAAACCCGTTTTTATCCAGGGCCGCCCTGATCGCCGCTACCTGACCATCTGCCATCGCTGAAGGCGCCACAAGGTCAGCGCCCGCTTCGGCATGCGACACGGCGATTTTCGCCAAGACCTTAATCGTGGCGTCATTATTGACCATGGACCATTGACTTTTTTTCACTATTCCGCAATGCCCGTGGCTCGTATACCCGCACAGGCACACATCGGCAATTACAATAACATCATCCCTTATCTTTCCCTTTTTATCCCTATCTTTCCCTATGCTTTTCTTTATTTCCCTTATCGCCCTTTGGACAACGCCGTTTTTATTGTACGCCTCGCTTGCTTCATCATCTTTATTTTCAGTTACGCCGAAAAGCAACACCGCCTTTATACCCAAACCCTGCGCCTCATCGATATCCCCTATAAGATTATCGACAGACAACCTGAATATGCCGGGCATCGACTTAATGGGTTCCCTTTTATTTTTACCCGCGATTACAAAATAGGGCATAACAAGATCTTCCGCGGATAATCGCGTTTCGCTCATCAGATCTCTTAATATTTTATTTTGCCTTAATCTTGCCATATTCTTTTTTTGTTGCTTCCCCTACGCATGTGACCTTAACGCCTTTCGGCACCCTGCCGTACCTTTTTCTAAAATTCCGCGCTGTTGACGGGCTTGTAAACATAATCTCATCAAAAAACTTAAGGTCCAAATCAGGCAGATTGGCCGGCATAATATTTCTGTACGCGAAACCCGCGGTTACCTCCGCCCCCAGCTTCTTGAGCCCGTTGCTTAAGCCTTTGTCAGAAATATCCGAACGGGGCATAAAGAGCTTCTTACCTTTAATGCCAATTGTCTTAAACTCCTCAATCAGACCTTCGGACGACTCCTTCTCGGGCACTAAATCGGCTATTATTCCGAAATCTAAAAGACGCGCCTTTGTGGAATTCCCTATCGCAGCAATCTTTATACCCGTCAATAATCTGGAATCATATCCTATATGCGCAAATCTCTTAAAAAAATACTCCACGCCGTAGCGGCTTGCAAAAATGAGCCAGTCAAACTGTTGTATGTCTTTTAAACAGCCGTCAAATTCCTCATAACTCTCAAGGGGCACTATTTTAATCAAGGGAAGATGAAAATATATTTTGCCCCTTTCAAAGAATCTTTTTTCTGATAGGCCGGTAAACAAAACCAGTTTACTTTTTCTTAGCCAATTAAATCTTTTTTCCAAACTCGCGGTTTCTCCTATAATAATTATGGCCGGCGGTTTCACGCTGCGGCTTTTGGCCTTTGAAACAATATCTCTTAAGGCCCCTGTCATAACCTTTTGAGTTAATAAACTTACGTCCTGGATGAGCGCCACAGGCGTATCTTTATTCTTTCCCGCGTTAACGAGAGACTTGACTATCTTGGGCAAATTCTCAACCGCCATATATAAAATTATTGTGCCCTGTTTGCTTAAACTACCCCAATCAATCCCGCCCTTTCCCGCTTCTGTGTGACCTGTAACAAAAACGCAACTCGAGGCAAACCTTCTGTCAGTCAGAGGAATCCCGCTTAGGCATCCGGCTGCGCTTGCCGCTGTAACGCCCGGGACAATCTCAAATTCTATTTTATTTTCAACGAGGGGCTCCAATTCCTGAGATGCCCGGCTAAAAATACTTGGGTCTCCGTTCTTAAGCCGGATTACCTTTTTACCTTCCTCGGATTTTTTGACAACCAATTTCCAAATCCTTTCATTATGTATCAGAAATCCATCGGAATACCTGTCTTTACCCAATGTATCGCAGCAGATTAACTCCGCGCCTTCTTTTGCTTCCTCTAAAATTCGCTTATCCACAAGATAGTCGTAAATTATGACATCCGCCTGTCTTAAGATTTCAAGGCCCTTTGCGGTAATCAACCCGGGATCGCCCGGCCCCGCTCCCACTAAATAGACTTTATATTTCGTCATTGCGAGCCCCGTAGTGACGATTTAACTAAATCAATTATTTCTTTATCCCCCTGTCTGGCTTCTACCGCCAGCGCGCCCTGCAAGGGATGCGGCGTCAAGATCTCAAAAGGTATTCTCTGCGCAATTCTGTGCTGGAGTCCTAATCTAACAAGCGCGCAGGCAGCAACCACTATGGCATCCAGATTTGGCTGTTCTCGTTCCGTCATTGCGAGGAGGCCGAAGGCCGACGAAGCAATCTTTCTTTTGAGATTGCTTCGGCACTTCGTGCCTCGCAATGACAGTTGGGCGAATGTCTTTCCACCATCAAGTAAGCTAAGACGTTCTCCAATGTTTCCCCTTATGTCAACAATTTTAAAATCCTCTCTGTATTTTTTAAGTTGATCTTTCCTGCGCTGACTGCTTGCGCCAATCTTCGCGTTTTTTTTTAACTCGTCTATTTTTAAATTGCCCTTTGAGACCAGCGCGTCAAAGGGGTCTATCGGCCTGGTTATTGCCGCGACACATAATCCCTCAGGAATAATGTTTGGCAAATCTTTTGCGCTGTGCACGGCAAAATCTATCTCGCCCTTTAAGAGCGCGAGGTCTATTTCCCTCGTAAAGAAATCGGTCCCTTCCATATCGGATATGGGCGTAACCTTATCCCTGTCCCCGTAGGTGTCTATGCCGACAATTTCAAATTCAGAGATTGCTCGCAATGACGTTATTATCTCCTCTGCCTGCTTCAGTGCGAGAGGGCTGGTTCTGGTTCCGGCTCTGAATTTACGCTTTCGCATAGTTCATTAACCTCTTCATCTATAATTGCCCACGCCGCAGGAATTTCCCGCTTTCTGCGCTCAAGGCCGCTGTCTGTAGCCATGCCAAGGCCATCAAGGTTGAATAATTCTATGCCGGGTAGGCCGTTTATAGCGGGGTCTATGTCCCGCGGCACGGCAAGGTCGAATATTAGTATAGGGTGCCGGTGGGTCGATAGTCTATGGTCTATAGCCAATACTAAATCCTCCTTCCTTAATATAAAGTGAGGACTGGAAGTTGCGCTGATTATTATATCCGCTTCTCTTAATTTATCTTTTAGCATATCAAATCTTACTACTTCGGCATTGATGCTATCCGCCAGTCGTTTCGCCTTTTCATATGTCTTGTTCGCGATGAATACCGCGTTCGCGTCTTCTTCTTTAAGATACCTGACCATGAGCTCGGAAATTTTTCCGACACCTATGAGCAATATATTCTTATCCTTAATACCGCCGTATTCCATCTTTATGAAGTTCAAAACGATACTTGCCAGTGAGATGTCACCGGCCGAAATACGTGTATTTTCCCTTACTTTAAAGGCTGTTTTTATAACCCTGTCAAAAATAACATCCATTAGGGGATTGGCCGAACCGAACCGTTTTGCCTCCCGCCACGCGAATTCAACCTGACTGAGTATCTGGCCTTCGCCTATAATCTGGGAATCCAGGCCGCAGGCAACCTCAAATAAATGGGTGATTGCCTCCCTTCCTTTATATATATATGTGTAATTGTCATTGCGAGGGGCCGAAGGCTCCGAAGCAATCTCTCTTTTGGAATTGTTTCCATATATATCCAGGTATGTCTCTACCCTGTTGCAGGTTGAAAGAATAACCGCGCCTTTGATATCTTTGTTGTCCGCCAATCCGGCCAGAGCGGATTTTAGCTTCCCCTTTGGTATTGACAACTTCTCTCTTCTCTCGATAGGGCAATATTTATAATTTGTGCCGACCACTATAAACATACTATCTCTTCCTCGCTTATCTTTCCATCATTAATTTTAAACGATCTGATGGCAGGATTATCTTTTTCCTGCAATGACACTATTACATATGAAACCTCAGGATAGAAGGCCATCTCCACATCGCGGGAGGAAGGGTAGGCATGGCTTGCGACATGGGAATGATAGATCCCAAGCATTTCCAGGCCGGCATTGCGCATATCCTTCATCACCTTAAATTGTTCCTTTGCATCCATAAAATATGTGGCGGGGCTTTTGTCGATATTATTCATTTCGTAAATTTTTTCTACCTTGCCCCCCCTGCCTGCTAATATTCCGCACGCCTCGTTCGGATACCCCTTCCTGGTATGCTCGATAATTCTGTTTAAAAATTCTTTTTTTAACCTGAACATTCAACCTTTCAGAAATAAAACAGACAATAAATATGATATCCCCGTAGAAAGCAGCGGCGTAACCACCCAGATAAGAAACATTTTTCTTGTTATATGATGGTCTATTGTGCACTTATGCCCGTTTTTTAAACAACTGATCGCAAAAATTGAACAAAGATTAAGCTGAACTAATGACTGTGGTATCCCTAAAAGCGACGCAAAGATAAGCAATGTCGCCGTAACAAAAGATACGAGCGTAGCCGAAACCAGTCCCAGCGGCACGATTTCCCTGCCTGCGGTCTCAAGCGGCCCTTTTCCCATCAGGCCCGCGCCCAGCCCAAATAATGGGGAAACCAGAAATAATCCCAGGTTAATTCCTAAAATCCCGGCGCCGAATAATGGCCCGGCGGCGTTGGCCGCGTTATTGGTCCCTATGGCAAAGGCCACGTAACAACTGACCAGCAAGGCAGAAAACTTTAATTTTTTTTCATTGGCAAATATCTTCTGGTAAATATGCAGATTGTCATGCTCCGGCGGATATATCTTTCTATAAATTAACAAAGTCAGGGCATAAGACAATACCGGCAATGCAATCCACATTGGGAGTATTTTAAGAAATATCATCTTGGTGTTTAAATGTCCAAAATATAACCCCGTGCCTACAACCGCCCCTACCGTAACCTGGCTTGTTGATTGGGGAATATTTAAAATGTTGGCCGCAAAAAGGCTCAGGCAGGCCGACGTAAGGATTATCAAGGCGGCGCCAAAACCCAATAAGCCCTGAGGCAATAAATTTTTACCCAGGGTCAAGCTTACGTTTTTTCCCAGGATAACGGCGCCGGAAATAACGAAAAAAGTAAACAGGAGTACCGCCCTTTTCCTGTTTATCAATCTGCCTCCAATGGCCGCGGCAAAAGAAGGAGCGATGCCGCTAGCTCCCATATTCATGGCGAAGAACACCAATACCGCTATCAATAAAATATATTTTATCAAATTCCTTCACCTTCCGTGTTTGCCTTAAGCGGACGGGTATGTATCCCGCATTCGCCGCCGCATTTGCTCGTCCCGATCCAGCGGCCTGAACGCTCATCGTCCGCGTTGGTGATCCTTGTGCATGGCGCGCAGCCTAAAGACCTGTAACCCTGGCCGTAAAGCGGGTTTACCCTTACGCCGTTTAAGGCCAAATATTGCCAAACCTCCCTTTCTTTCCATATGAGTATGGGGTTTAGCTTGATCAGGCCCTTATCGCGCTCTTCCACTTCCTTAAAGTCAGTGCGGGTCCTTCCCTCGGTGCAGCGAAGACCCGTAACCCAGCACTTAACCTTCATCTCTTCTATCGCTTGGCGCGTCGGCACAACTTTTAAGATATCGCAACATCTGTCCGGGTCCGTTTCGTAAAGTTTATCGGGTATTTTTGCGTCGCTTTTATAAATATTGAGCTCGGGATACCGCGTTACAACTTCATTCATGAATTCTACCGTCTCGGGCGGTTTAAACCTCGTGGTAATTATAAATCCCCTTATTTTTGGGTTGATCTTTTTCGCGAGGTCCCATACTGTGACAGAATCCTTGCCTAAGCTATTCGCCACAACAAGCCCTTCGCCGTATTTTTTGAAGGCCTCCTTTATAAGCGCAAGCGATCTGTCAACCTTCTCTTTAAAATTCAAACCATCAACCAGCGTCTTGATATCATCCTTGTTATCCAGCAACCCCATTTTACAAAACACTCCTTTCCTTTAACGGCTTAAACGTGTAGCCTGATTCAGCGCCGGGCAGTGACGCCACCGGCTCGGTCAAAAGAAAATCGCCTTTCTTGATCCAGCCCTTCAATTGCTCGGCGATCTCAACCGCTTTCGAATAACTCGAAAGGCCTGCCGTAGGCACTGTTTTTCCTTTTATTGTGATTTTTCCGCTTTTTAACTGCGCGTAATTTACCTCGCCAAGGCTGCCGGGGATACCCTTGGGATAAGCTTCGCCGTAATCAACAATTTGCGTCCATATATCCTCGTCTTTTATAGCGGCGTATTTTATTACCTCTTCATCCAATACGGGTATCGGCACCCCTATCCCCACCGTCAATGTAGCGCCATAACCCTGGAAGGTGGTCCCGCGAAGCCAGGGCGCCTTCATCTGCTTTAAATCCCCGATTACGGCGAGCGTGCCGGCAGGGGCCTGCGGCACCCCATTAGCCTTTCGTTTTACCGTTGGGTTATGCTGCGTCCCGTGCCACGCGACATACCCCACCCCTCCGCCCAGGAAAATCCTGGTGCCTATCCCTATTGTTCTATAGTAGGGATCCTTAAGGAGCGGCGAGAGTTGTCCCGCGCTGCAGTAATTAGCGTTTCCCAAATGAGGCTTTAGCGTGCCCATATAGGTGTAAATAATCTTATCCGATAAATTTACGGCCGCATTATAATTTTGGTAGCAATTTCTCGGGTTAAACAATACCGCTTCGTTCAGATCTTTGATATTTATTAATGTTTCCAATTTTTTCCCGGGATAACAGTCGGTCCCATAGGCCGTGCCGGATAAGGTTACGTCCTTTCCTGAAACCAGATCCTCTATCACGTGGGCGCCGCCGTACCTGAATTCGCCCGGGAAAACCTTATTTTTAGGGTCATCATCCGGGAGGGCCGTCGCCCCTATATAGAGATCAACCGCAGCGAAACCCGTATAGGCCGGGACATCGTTCAAATATACTCTGCCTCCGCCCAGCTTTATCTTGGGCCTGGCATGCCCGATGTTAAAATAGACCCCGGACGAACACATCGGTCCGAACGTACCGGTTGTAACCACATCAACCTTTTCGGCGGCCTTGGAAATACCCTCCTTATCCACGAGGCCGATTATCTCCTCGGCCGTCACCACTACCGCCTTCCCCTTCCTGATCTTCTCGTTAATTTCCTTGATTGTCTTTTGTATCATCTATTCTCTCCTATATTGAATAAATAAACTTCCCCTCTTTCCTGTTTATTTGCTTTGCGAGGTCTTCAAATGTAACGTTATCTATAATAACCGAGGTCGCCTCCGCCACCTCCTGCCATATCTTTTTAAAA
>JAQURK010000022.1 GCA_028715645.1 Candidatus Omnitrophota bacterium
GTCCTTTTGAAAGACCGTTTTTTTTCGCAATTGCCCTTTATCCTGGGCGGTCTCTTCAAAAATATAATCGACCTTCTCGATCTCCGTCCCCCCCAGGGTAATAAACGTTAATTTCTTTTCTTCCCCTGTAAATTTAAGAAGCTTCATCTCCGCCTGGGTCTCCGCGGTTGCAGCCTGTGGGGCTTGCGAATAATTTATGGCGTTCCTTAATTCCCTCGCCATGGTGTCGAATACAAGTCTTACCGTATGATTGTATACAAACCCTTTTTCCTGCCTTTTCCATATCTGTATGCCGCCGGAAAAAATGGAATACAGGGAAACGGCTATCACCGCGAATATCGAAACGGCAACTAGTAACTCCATAAGTGTGAATCCCTTATTGCGCTTCATTGATTTCTATCCTTCCCTGAATTTACGGAGGGTCTGGATATTGATAATATATTTTTTCCAGACAAGCTGAACCCCCAGACTGGTGATTTTTTCTTTTTCGTCCGGCTGAGCGGTAAGGGTCCAGGCATAGTCATCTTCCGAACCCTTATCCTCGGTTTCCTTCATGCCTCCTCTAAAATCTTTTATATCCGCGTCAAAGATCTTTTCTTCCAGTAAAAAAACCGCCTTTGTCAGGCCGGTAGAAATACCCGAGGCCCTTAAAGAAGCGGAATAGGAACGAATGATAAAAATAACGCCTGTGGCGATTATCAGTACGCTCAATATTACCTCCAGCAGCATAAAGGCGCGATCGCGCTTATTAAAATTCACGGTCATTTTTAACAACGACGTTACCAAGTATGCCTGTCGTAGTTACTGTCAGGGTCTTTTCGTTCCTGTCCTTAAGCGTCAGCTCGATCTGTTCCGGTTGTTGGGCATTGCCGTTATCCGAATGCCCGTCAGGATAAAAAAAGATCTCGTTAAACTTTCCGTCGATGGTTATGGAACTTGGGATGTAAAAGAGCCGGCCAAACCTGTCCTGGGGGCTTTTAAATTGGGCCTGGTCACCTTCACCTGTTTGCCCGTATAACCGGTATGTATTTTTTTCAAAATCAAAATCAATCTTGTATATTCTCTTGTCAATGATCGCCCTGTGCTGGGCGTAAGTTATGAATTTGCTGATATTGGATACGGTCTCTTTCAGCTCGAGGTCGGTAAACGACCTCCTGAAAAGGGGCGTTGAAAAAGCGGCCAGCGCAAGGATAATGACGGAAACTATTAATAATTCAATAAGGGTAAAACTATTCGCCCATCCCTGATCCGGTATCGTCTTCCGTCGACCAGTTTGTGATATCATCGTCCCCGCGTTCTGACCCATCCCTGCCATTAGACCAGAGATCGTAAGAATCCTTATTATGTTCCGCCAGGTCTCCCCGCTTGTACTGGTAATCATGGCTCCAGGGGTCCTTTGGCCTTTTCTTTAAATACGGTCCGTTCCAGTTAGTCGCGTCAGAAGGTTTTTTCATAAGGTCCTCCAGGCTGGCCGGATATTGACCGTTATCGAGCTCGTACATATCAAGGGCTATCGCGATATTTGATTCTATGTCCGCCTTCGCCGCTATCTTGCGCGCCTGCTCGGATCTTCCCGCTAGCCGCGGCATGACCATCGCGATAAGCACGCCTATTATAATAACGACAAGCATTAGTTCAATTAATGTAAAACCTCGTTTGATTATTTTTAATTTCGTCATAATTCCTCCTATTTCGCTATAAGGCTTATCTGAAATATTGGCAGCAGGATCGAGATTACTATAAAACCTACCATAAGGCCCATTACCAGGATCATCACCGGCTCTATGAGGCTCGAGATTATCTTTATCATCTTATTGGTCTGGCGCTCATATGAGTCCGCCACTTTAAACAGCGCCCGCTCAAGCTGGCCCGACTCCTCCCCTACCGAGATCATATTAGTTACAAACAGGGGAAAATATTGCCCTTCGGCCAGCGCCCTCGCGAGGGACGCGCCGTCCCTTACTTTTGTAAAGGCGGCGCGTATGTCCTTTTTTGCGGCTTCGCTCGACATGATCCCTTCCACTATCTCAAGCGAATGCAGAATGGTGACCCCGTTGTTTAAGAGTGTGGCCAGCGTCCCCGCGAATCGCGCGATGTCCGTCTTTTTTAATAGCGGCCCCATCAGCGGTGTGTCGTTTTTGAGTTTATCAAGAAAGGCCTTTCCTTCCTGCGTCCTGCTTACCTGTTTTATCACAAAAAACAAAAAAAGTAAAAGCGCGATAACTACGTACCAAAATTGCCTTATGAAATTGCTTATCCCGAGAAGGATTAGTGTCAATACGGGGAGGCTCTGGCCCAGGTCCTCAAAAATACCCACCACCCTTGGCATTACGAATGTAAGCAGCACAACGATGGTAATGACGCCTACGCAGGCCATAAGTATCGGGTACGCAAGGGCCGCCTGCACCTTTGTCTTAAATTCTTCCTGCTGTTCCATAAAATCAGCGAGACGGTTAAGCACCTTTTCTATCGCGCCGCTTGCCTCACCTGAGCGTACCATGCTTATATAAAGCGGCGGGAAAACGGCCGGATAGCGGTCAAGGGAGGCCGCAAGGGTGCCGCCGCCTCTTATATGATCCGATAATTCCGCTATTATTGCTTTTAACTTCTTATTTTCCGTCTGTTTCTCGAGAATATCAAGGCCATTCACTATCGTTATCCCGGATTCAAGAAGGTCGGCAAGCTGCCTGGTAAAGACCGCCAGATCAGAGGTCTTTACCCGGCCTAAAAAACCTAAAGGGGCGACCTCCTTGATTTCCGCGTCGGTCCCCCCTTTTTGTCTGATCGAAACCGGGAACAATCCAAGCGCCCCGATCTTCGCCAAGGCCTGCGATTCGGAATCGGCGTCTATTTCGCCTTCCGTAATTTCCCGCGGACCCTTTTTGGCCTTATATAAATATCTAGGCATAGTTATTAGATTGTTTTCTATCTAACGACTAACTTGATTCCTTTGCCACCCTCAATACCTCCGCGGGGGTAGTAAGGCCTTTCTTTATCTTAAGCCACCCGTCCTGCGCCAGTGAGCGCATGCCTTCGGATACCGCTTTCTTTTTTATCTTGTCGCTTGAGACCCTTTCCAGGATCAATTCCTTGATAGATTGTGTTACATGAAGAAATTCATATATGGCGGTCCTGCCTTTATAACCGGTGAATTTGCAGCTCTCGCATCCCTTGCCCTCATATATCTTAACCGCTTTTATATCGGGAACGCTGGTGACGCCCAACTCATGAATAAGTTCCTTTGTAAACGGCACCTCGGACTTGCAATCAGGGCATATCAACCTCACAAGCCTTTGGGCGATAAAACATTCGACGGAAGAAGCCACCAGGTAAGGTTCTATTCCCATATCAAGCAGCCTGGTTATGCCTCCGGCCGCGTCATTGGTATGAAGGGTGCTAAAAACAAGATGGCCTGTCAGGCTTGACCGTATGGTTATCTCGGCAGTTTCATAGTCCCTGACCTCGCCTACCATCATGATATCAGGGTCGTGTCTTAACATGCTCCTTAGGCCCACGGCAAAGCTAAGGCCGATCTTGGGGGTTACCTGTATTTGTGTGATGCCGCTTATCTGGTATTCTATGGGGTCCTCGATAGTAATGATCTTTAATTCTTTTTTGTTCATCCTGTTAAGACAGGCGTAAAGCGTCGTTGTCTTCCCGCTCCCTGTGGGGCCCGTCACAAATATGATGCCGTGAGGTTTCTTAATAAGGTCTTCCATCAACTTACGCTGGTCTTCCATCAGCCCGAGGCTTTCCAGGCTGTAGAGCATCTTCCTTGAAAGGATCCTTATATCTATCCCCTCTCCGTAAGGCGTGGGAAGGACCGATACCCTCAGGTCTACCTCTTCATCCTGGACCTTTACCTTGATCCTGCCGTCCTGCGGCAGCCGGCGCTCCGCGATATTGAGGTTCGCCATTATTTTTATGCGTGAAATTATCGCCGCCTGAAACTGTTTTATCGTCGGAGGTATCGCCGCGTCGTGGAGCATGCCGTCGATCCTGTACCTGACCTTTAGCTCATCCGCATACGGCTCGATATGGATGTCTGTCGCTTTCTCTTCATATCCGCCGAGTATGATCTGGTTGACAAACTTTATTATAGAGGCGTCCTCGGCGAGATCCTCTATGTCCTCGACGTCCTGGACATGCAGGGAGATCTTGGTTTCATCGGAAGAAACCGGCTCATTGCTCATGCCCTCAAGCGTCTCGGCGCCGATGCCGTAATATTTCCGTATCGCGTCAGAGATGTCTATCTCGCCGCAGAGCACCGGTTTTATCTCGCAGCCCAAAAGCAGCCTTATGTCATCCATGGTATGTATGTCAAGCGGGTCCAGGACACCTATAGTCAATACGTTATTCCTGAACTTGATGGGCATCATTTTATAATGCGAAGCGAATTTCGCGGGCACCTTTTCAACCACGGAAGGATCTACCTTAAGATCGCGCAATTTTACATAGTCTATCCCCAATTGTTCAGAAAGGACGGGCATCAGGGTATCCTCATCGATTACCTTGAGTTTTATAAGGGTCGCGCCCAGGAATTCGCCTGTCCTCTTGTGCTCTTTTAGGGCCTTTTCAAGGTCTAAAATGTTTATAAGCCCCTTATCTATAAGCATTTCGCCTAAAAGAATTGTTTTTTTAATCGGCATGTTTTATCTCTTACCTTATATTGAGATTATATCATTATATTGGGGAATGTCAAAATAAAATGTTAAAAATTGAGGTTATTGCTTGCGGAATATGATAGTGGCATTATGTCCGCCAAAGCCGAGGGAATTGGAAAGGGCGGTCTTGATCTCTTTTTTCCTGGGAGTATTCGGTACATAGTCAAGATCGCACTCGGGGTCAGGGGTATGATAGTTTATCGTAGGCGGTACAATACCTTCTTTTATCGAGAGGGCGCAGGCTATTGCCTCAACGCCTCCGGCGGCGCCCAGCAGGTGGCCTGTCATGGATTTAGTAGAGCTGACCATCAGCTTCCTTGCGTGGCCGCCGAAAACCTTTTTTATCGCCGCCGTCTCTATCTTGTCATTTAAAAGGGTAGAGGTGCCGTGCGCGTTTATATAATCGATCTCTTCGGGGTTCATGCCCGCGTCTGAAAGGGCGGCCGCCATGCATCTTATCGCGCCGTCGCCATCAGGATCGGGCGCCGTCATGTGATAGGCATCACCGCTCATTCCGTAACCGACAATCTCACAATAGATATCAGCGTTCCTCTTCTTCGCGTGTTCATATTCTTCAAGCACGAGGATGCCGGAACCTTCTCCCATGATAAAACCGTCGCGGTCCCTGTCAAAAGGACGGGACGCGGTCTTGGGATCGTCGTTACGCGTCGATAAGGCCTTACAGGCGCAGAATCCGCCGAACCCTACCGGGGTTATACAGCCTTCAGTGCCTCCCGTAATCATTATGTCGGCGTCTCCTCTTCCTATGACCTTAAAGGCATCGCCGATAGCGTTATTGCTTGAGGCGCAGGCCGTAGCAACGCATGAATTCGGCCCTTTAAAACCAAAAAGGATCGAGACCTCGCCGGAGGCCATATTCACTATCAGCATGGGGATAAGGAATGGCGAAAGTTTGGAAGGGCCCTTTGACAAATATATATTATGCTGGGTCTCAAATGTCTGCAGGCCGCCTATACCTGAGCCTATGATTACCCCGCTCCTGCTCTTATTGATCTTGTCTAGGTCAAGTTTACTGTCTTTGACCGCCTCTTTCGCGGCCACAATGGCAAATTGGACAAACCTGTCCATATGTCTGATTTCCTTTGAGGAAAAATAAGCTGAGGGATCAAATCCTTTTACTTCCGCGGCTATATGGCTGGTAAATTTAGAGGAGTCGAATGCGGTAAGCGTAGCCGTCCCGCTTTTGCCTTCGAGGATTGTTTTCCAAAAATCATTTTTGTTATGGCCTATCGGTGAGATGACACCTAGACCAGTCACCACCACCCTTCTTTCAGTGCACATTATGGGCTTTTACTTATTTCGCCGTCTTTTCTTCGATATAATTTATGGCATCGCCGACCGAAACCATCTTTTCCGCGTCTTCGTCCGGGATCTCAATGCCAAATTCCTCCTCCAAAGCCATAACAAGCTCGACTGTATCCAAAGAATCCGCTCCTAAATCCTCAATAAATTTTGCCTGGTCGGTTACCTCTTCCTGCTTTACACCGAGTTGCTCTGCTATAATCGCTTTAATCCTATCCGCTTGAACCGCCATTTATCTTTTCCTCCTCCTTGTTTTAGTCGTTAGTCCCTTTCGGGAGGCTCCGCTCTCATTTAACTAACGACTATATCGCCATTCCTCCATCTACACGAATAGTGCAGCCTGTGATATAATCCGATTCTTCACCCGCCAAGAAAAGCGCCGCCTTGGCTACATCATTTGTTTCGCCGAATTTATTTAAAGGGATCCGGGAAAGCATCGCCTTCTTCAGATCCTCGGGTAGTTTATCCGTCATATCCGTCCGTATAAAACCTGGGGCAATCGCGTTCACCCTTATGCCGCGGGACGCAAACTCCTTTGCGGCGGTCTTCGTTAAAGAGATAAGGCCGCCTTTGGATGCGGCATAATTTGCCTGGCCCGGATTGCCCATAAGGCCTATGATAGAGGCCATATTAACGATCGTGCCTGACCTTTGTTTTATCATTATCCTGGAAACAGCCTTTGTGCACAAAAAAGCGCCTTTTAGATTAACCGAAAGGACCGCGTCCCAGTCAGAAACCGGCATCCTCATCAAGAGACCGTCTTTTGTTATGCCGGCATTGTTGACTAATATATCCACTTTACCGAATTTGTCAATTGTTTTCTTGACCAATCCCTCTACCTCTGCCTCATTGGTGACGTCAACCTTTACGGAAATGACCTGCGCCCCCAGTTCGGTAATCCCTTTTTCGGCCTCTTTAAGGGTCGCTTCATTTACATCGCTCAATACAATAGAGGCGCCTTCCGAGGCAAATAGCCTGGCTATTGCATAACCTATCCCGCGGGCAGATCCTGTTATCAAAGCGACTTTATCTTTTAATTTGGGGGCCATGATTCAATTCTAAACGAGGTAGTTTATATAATAATACACTATAAAATAATTTTGTCAACCTTAATCTAGGCGCTTAAAAATAGTCTGTCAGGAGTTCATCCGCCCTTTGATATACCTTTTTAAGGAAACCCGCGTTGCCCTTTATCCTTGTATCCAGCCGCCTTTCGGCCGCAAACCGGGCAAGACCGGAAGGCGCAGAGTAGCTGTTTCCAAGCGGCGCCACATCCTGCCTGAGGATGCCGGGCCTTGCCATAAAACCCAGCTTTTGGGATGCCGCCTCCGCGAAACCCTCCATGGATACGCAGCCGCCGCTTATGACGGCGCCCTTTTTTATGATATTGCTGAAATTATCCAGTGATTTAAGCCTTTCCGATATCAGGCTGAATATCCGGCCCGTCCGCTCGCTTACGATCCTTGAGAGCTCACCCCTTATCAGCTGCTGTCTTGTGCCCATCCATTCAAGCGGGATGGTGTCCTGTGACCTGATATCGCCGCCGGTGTTGTCGATGAACGCATATTTGCTCTTTAGTTCCTCGGCCACTTCAAAAGGCACCCTGAACCTCTCCGCTATCTCCGCGGTGATGTCACCCTGGCCTCCTGGTATCACTTCAAAGAAATGGATGGCGCCCTTTTTAAAGACCGCCGCCTCGGTAAGGTCTGTCTTAAAATCTATGAGCAGGACCCCTTCCTTCTTTTCCTCTTCGGTAAGGAGTGAGTAAACATTGGCGATCGCGGTCAGGATTACCCCTTCCACTTCTATCCCCGCCGAATTTACTACCTTTATGATGTTCTGCACCTGATTAAAAGGCGCGGATATTATTGAGATCTTTGCCTCGAGCCTGTTGCCATAAAGACCTGTAGGATCCTTGATCCCGTCCTGCCCGTCTATACTATACTCAAGCGGAAAAAGAGAAAGGATATATCTGTCAAGCGGCACGGATACTATCTTGCAGGATTCTATGATGTCGGCGATATTTTTTTTCGATATCTCCGCCCCCCTTTGCGAAAGGGTAATTACGGAGGCCGCCGTTTCCTGTTTTAAACTCTGACCGCTGATATTAACAAACGTGGAATTTATCTTTTTACCGGTCTTCTGGTTTATGTCGTCTACAAGCTTTATCAACGCCTCTGTGGCGCTGTCTAAATTAATGACTTGCCCGTTTTTTATACCCTGAGAGCCGGTCTCGGCGCAGTTTAAAAAACTGAACCCGCCATCCCGTACCTCGCCCGCCGTTATCCTGAATTTTGTCCTTCCAAGTTCAAGCCCCGCGACTGTATTTGTCTTCATACCTGCCTTTCCCCGTTATTATTACCTGGGCCCTATGATAACATTATCAAATCTCAAATCTATATATTTGATCTGCTCTTTGTTAAGCCGCCCGGTCTCAAAGGTCTTTTCAAGCATAAGGAACCTGTTTTTAAAGTCCTCTGCCCCAAGTTTTATCTCGATGCCGCCCTCTATGTACAGCGAAAGGTTTTTATCGTCGGAGACATCTATCATGTGGATATCATGGTCTCGTGAAAATTTCGTCTGACGTATGATCTCGATAAGCCGCAGGGCCCTTTTAAGCCCGCTGTGATTAAAGTGCCTGCCTGTTGATGATAGTATGGGCCGTGAGTCTATCCCGCCTATCAGGGGGAGCCCTTGAAGAGGCAGACCTCTAATCCCCGGCAGGACAACCGCCTCGGCATCCACCAGGCAATAGCCGGACGGCAGCTGTACCTGCGCAACCGGTTTTCTCGGCCTTATTATCAGGACAAGCTTGTTCGGGAAGACCCGGTTTATGACAAGCCTCCTTACCTCCGGATAATTAGCCAATATGTATGCCCTTGTTGCCTTGAGGTCGACATCAAAGATACCCCTTCCCTTATGGATTGAGAGAAGGCTCTCGACTGTTTCCTTTGTGAGAGGGACGCCGCCGATAAGGACAATCTCGACCTTCTCTATCCGGAAATAAGGCGACCTCTCTGTAAAGGAACGGCCCCAGTTAAAGATACCCAGGAAAAAAGCGATAACTATTGCCGCAATAAGCAAATTCCTTATTCTTAGCGATTTGGGAAGATTAAATTTCTTTCTGTTCCTTGCCAATCTTGCAGGCCCCTCTCTTCCTTAACGCGGTTTCTATCACCCTGAGGCAAAGCCGGCCAAAATCTATCCCGGCGGCGGCGGCCGCCTTTGGCAAAAGACTGTGGTCGGTAAAACCCGGTATGGAATTTACCTCAAGAACGAATAATTTCCCCGAGCTTTCGTCCAGGAGCATGTCTACCCTTGAGAAACATTCACAGCCAAGAAGCAGATGCGCGCGTCTGCCCGTTTCCTGCGCCTTTTTATAGATCTCGGGCCCTATCTTTGCCGGAACTATGTAACGCGTATCATCTCTACCGTATTTCGCCCGGAAATTATAAAATCGCTCATTAACCAGGATCTCGATAACCGGCAGCGGCTCGTCGTCAAGTATCCCGACGGTCAATTCCCTGCCTCTGATATATTCCTCGACGATAACCCTCCCGCCGTAATTAAGGGCGGCGGCCATGCCGTCCATTAGTTCCTTTTCATTTTTCGCTATGGATATGCCTATGCTCGAGCCCTCGAATTGCGGTTTAACTACAACCGGGAATGAAGAAAAAGGAGGAGTTGCCGATTTCGGCACGTCCAATCCGCCCCTGGTAAAGATTTCCTTTGAAGCAACCTTGTCAATGGCAAGTCTCGACGCGCGAGGGCCGGAACCAGTATAGGGTATACCCGCTTCTTCAAGGATCGCCTGGACAGTCCCGTCCTCGCCGAATTTGCCATGAAGCGCTATAAAGGCGACGTCAATATCAGATTTAAGAAGCAGTTCTTCATCGAGGCCCGTACAGATGTCTAAAAAAACGCAATCGGCGCTGGTTTCCTTAAGCGCCTTAAATACCGCCTGCCCGGATTTAAGCGATATCTCTCTCTCATTGGAAGGGCCTCCCGCCAAAACGCCTATTTTACCGATGTCGCGTGGCTCCATATTATCTTAATATCTCAATCTCCGTTTCCAGGTTTATATTATATTTCCTGGCCACCTCTTGCTTCGCTAATTCTATAAGGCCGGCTACGTCCTCGAAGCCGGCCGTTCCTGTATTTATGATAAAGTTCGCGTGTTTTTCAGAGATCATTGCCCCGCCGAGCCTTTTCCCCTTGAGGCCGCACCCTTCTATCAATTTAGCGGCGCTATGCTCCACGTTAGGGTTTCTGAAGACACAGCCCGCGCTTGGCGCGGAAAGTTCCTGCCTTTCTTTTTTAAGATAAAGAAAGTTATCGTAGGCCATTCTCAAGGATGGTTTATCCTGAGTAACCTTTAAATCAAAATCGGCTCCCAGTATGATAAAATCTTCAAGGCCGGAATACCTGTACCCGTATCGTAAGTCCTTTTTCTCAAGGTATCCTTCGCGGCCGGAACTGTCAAGGACCCTGACTGCCTTTACAAAATCAAGGATCCATGGCCCTTTTTGCCCTGAGCCGGCATTCATCATCAGGGCCCCTCCCAGGGTACCCGGAATACCTGCCATGAACTCAAGGCCTGAATATCCTTCTCCCAGCATCTTTATAATAAAAGTCTGCATATCGACACCCGCATCCGCGTAAATCCGCGTTTCCGCCTGATTGAAATCAATCCGCGTAAATCCGCGTTTTAAAGAAACGGCTACCATGTCGAGCGGTTTGCCGGACGCAAGAATGTTGCTACCTGAACCCAATATGGACAGCGCCAAGCCCTCGTTTTTAGAAAATCCCAGGAGCGCGGCCAGCCCATCCATATCAGCCGGTTCCGCCCATATGCCGACAGGACCGCCGATCCTAAATGTTGTGTGCCTGGACAACGGTTCGTTGTAAAGGATCTTGCCCCTTATCTTTAAGCCATTTAACAATTTCATAGGATAATTCCCCTATATCGCCGGCGCCCATGACAATGACCATGTCGCCTTTTTTCAGGATCCCGGAAAGATAAGAAAGTATCTTTTCTTTTGCCAGGAGCCGGATCTTCTTTTGACCATTCTTTACCGCCTCATCATAGATCAGCGCCGCAGTGACCCCCTTAAGGGGTTTTTCTGACGCGCTGTAAATATCTGTCAGTATCAATTCGTCAAGCCCAAGGAAACACTTGCCGAATTCCTCCTTTAAAAGGCTCGTCCTCGTATAGCGATGCGGCTGGAATATACCGATGATCCTCCTGCCAGGCCAATTCTTGCAGCATGAGATCGTGGCGCGGATCTCCGTCGGGTGATGCGCGTAATCCTCAATGACCGTTATACCCCCGATATCCGCCTTCACCTCAAACCTCCTCAGCGCCCCCCTGTAACGGGAAAGCGAATCCCTTATGATACCGGCGTCTATGCCAAGCTCAAGCCCGAGCAGTATCACTGCCAGGCTGTTTTGTATATTATGCCTGCCCGGGATATTCAGTTTAAAGAGGCCGAGGTCCTTTCCGCAGGCAATGACCTTGAATGAGCTCTCAAACCCTTTCATTGTTATTTGTTCAGGATATATATCCGCTTTTTTATCTTGAAGGCTGTATTTTAAACACCTTTCCCTGCAACCTTTCAGTATTTTTTTTATGTTCTCGTCATCATAAGAGGTAATTAGCAAACCGCCTTTTTTAATATTATCTATAAAAGCCCTGTTTGCGGCGAGCAGGTCTTCAAAATCCTTATAATGTTCCATGTGCTCATGATCTATATTTGTCAGGATCGCGATTGCCGGCCTTAATTTTTTGAATGTCCCGTCGCTCTCATCCGCCTCGCATACGGCATAATTGCCTTTTCCGTTCCGCCAATTACCGCCGAGGAAATCCAATTCACCGCCTACTATCACCGTCGGGTCCAGTCCGGCCATTGTCAAAAGAAGCGAGCTCAAGGCGGTTGTCGTCGTCTTGCCGTGCGCCCCGGTTACGGCGACGCCGCGGCTTGCGTTGATAATCTCGGAGACTATATCCGAACGATGGACGGCCCTGATGCCTCTTTGGCGGACGGCGACCATCTCCGGATTGTCGGGGGAAATACTTGTAGAGTAAACGACAAGTCCGGTTCGGCCCGGTATATTAAGCGGGCTATGGCCGATACATACACTCGCCCCCTTGCGGCTTATGGCCTCTATTAGGCGGTTCGGCTTCACGTCAGAACCGCTTATATTAAAACCGCGCTCAAGAAGTATGGCGGCGATGCTTGACATCCCTATTCCGCCTATACCTATAAAATGTATATTCTTATGCCGTTCTAACATTTATTATTTCCCCAGCCAGCCTTGATGCCGCGTCAGGGACAGACAGCCTTGAACAATTATTAGCGATTGTCTTAAGTCTCTGCCTGTCTGCCATCAATTTCAGCATGACCTCCCTAAGATAACCCGCGGAAAGATTGTCTTGTTCAATGACGATCGCGGCGCGCCTTTTTTCCAGATACCTGGCGTTTTCTATCTGATGGACCTTAACGTTCGGATAAGGGACAAGGATCGCCGGCAGAGCAAAAAAGGCTATCTCCGCGATGCTTGTAGCCCCTGCCCTTGAAATAACAAGATCGGAGGCGGAATATACCTCGCTCATCCTGTCACAAAACGAAAAAACGCGGCCTTTTATGCCGAGGGCATCATAGGTCTTTTTGACAAATTCAAAATCCTTAATACCTGAAAGATGTATGATCTGGAAATAATCCTTCTTTTGACCGTCAATCCCTTTTAAGGCCTCAAGGACGGCGTCATTGATAAAGTGCGCGCCCTGGCTGCCGCCCATCACCAATACCGTAAAACGCTGTTCGTCGAGGTCAAACAGTTTGATCGCCTCCTGCCTTTTTATTTTAACAAGGTTTATCCGGATCGGATTCCCGGTCTCCCTTATCTTTCCCTTTCTTAAAAAAAATGACCGGGTCTCCCCGAAGCTGATCTCTATCCGGTCCACAAATTTTGACAGGAAGCGGTTTGCCGTCCCGGGAACTAGGTTCTGCTCGTGGATTACAGTGGCGATGCCCATCAGCCTCGCCATCGCCAGCACGGGAAAGGAGACATAACCTCCGAAACCTACCGCTATATCCGGCTTGAATCTTTTTAAAATCGAGAACGACGCAAACAGGTCGTTAAGGATCTTCTTGTCGGAAGAAAGAGAACCAAATTCGTATCCCTCGTTTTTTAGTATGCTCTGGTCCATCTGCTTTTTGCTGCCTATAAAAAAGATCTTGTTTCCGCCGTCCAGTTCCCTCAGTCTGGAGGCGGTCGCGACTGCCGGAAATATATGCCCGCCGCTTGAGCCGGCGGCGATGACAATCCTCATACCTTTGCCTTGCAGGTCTTCGCTATATTCAACAGAAGCCCTATGCTGGCGACATGGAACATAAGCGATGTCCCGCCGTAACTTATAAATGGAAGCGGGAGGCCCTTAGTGGGTATCGCGCCTGTGCCCGCGCCGATGTTTATGACCGCCTCGAGCGAGATCATTGAGACAATGCCCAGACTAAGAAATTTTCCGAACAGGTCCCGGCAATTAAACGAGATCTTCATGCCCTGCCACAAAAAAAGTATGAACAATATCATTACGGATGCGGTACCTATAAGTCCCAATTCCTCCCCTATTATAGAGATTATAAAATCCGTATGCGATTCAGGCAGGTAAAACAGTTTCTGCCTGGACCTTCCCAGTCCCATTCCCAACAGACCGCCCGAGCCGAGGGCCAAAAAAGACTGGATTACCTGGAAACCTATACCGCGCGGATCCTGCCATGGATTCAGAAAGGCAAGAATCCTCCGCCGCCTGTAAGGGGCGCTGAATATCGCGACATAAAGGACCGGCGCCATCGCAAGCAGGGATAAAAGGATGTATCTTAAGTCTATACCGGCGACAAAAAATAAGATACCGGTTATCGCGGATATCGCTATCGCCGTCCCCAGATCCGGCTGGAGAAGAACAAGAAGTATCACAGCTCCTGCTACCATCGCCGGCGGGATAAAACCTTCCAAAAAATTTTTTATCCTGGCCTGTTTTCTTGCAAGACAATCTGAAAGATATATCATTAAAGAGAGCTTCGCGAACTCCGAAGGCTGGAAACTGAATTGACCGAACCTGAACCATCTTTTGGCCCCGCCTATCTCCCTGCCCTTCAGGAGGATCAGCAGCAAAAGGCAGCCTGAAAAAAACAGGAGCGGTTTTGAAAACTTCTGCAGCTTTCTGTAATCGGTCGCCATGAGGAATAAGGCCAGCGCCAGCCCGATAAGAAGGTAAAAACAATGCCTCTTTAAAAAATACGTGCTGTCCTTGTATCTCTCATAGGCCACCATGGCGCTTGAACTGTAAACCATTATTACGCCTATGCAGATAAGGATCGCCGTTATTATGTAAATGTTCTTTATTGAATTCTGCATTGCTCTGTTAATCCGGGATTTTTCTCTTTGCGCATTTGTGTTTTTAAATTTTTCACGATTTCTTTAAAATGTTCTCCCCTGTCTTCAAAGTTTTTGAACATGTCAAAACTGGCGCACATCGGGGACAGGAGCACCGTATCCCTCGTATCCCTCGTATCCCTTTCCCTTGCCAGGCCAAAGCTCCTTATCACCGCCTCATTCATATCGCGCGCTTCATATATCGGCGCGGATCCCATAAGCTGTGTCCTTATCTTTTTCATCGCCTCTCCTATCAGGACGATCGCCTTTACCTTCTGTTCTATAATACTTTTAAGCACGGTAAAATCGCTGCCCTTATCCCTCCCGCCCGCTATCAATATCACAGGGCCCTGGATTGAGCGTATCGCGTTCATTGCCGCATCCACCGTCGTGGCCTTTGAATCATTAATAAATCTTACGCGGTCCACCTCATCGACGAATTCGCACCTGTGTTCCAGGCCCTTGAACCGATTAAGGGTCTTTTTTATGGCATTCGGGCTCACCTTAAAGATATTGGCCGCGGTTACGGCCGCCATCATATTCTTAAGATTATGCTCTTCCTTTAAAGCGGGGTCCGAAGCCCTTATGAATTCGCGTATCTCCTCCGCCTCCTGTATAGAATTGCCAAAGTAAACTACGCGCGGCCTGATATGTCTTTTCAAATTTTTCAGCCTTCTATCATCATAGTTTATTACGGCCCAATCGCTTTTTCTCTGGTTCTTGAAGATGCTCATCTTGGCATCCAGGTATTCCTTAAAATCCTTATGCCTGTCAAGGTGATTTTGGCTGATATTCAGGAATAACGATATAAAAGGCCTGAACCTGACGCACCTCTGGAGCTGGAATGAACTTACCTCAAGCACGACGATGCTGGACTTGCCGGCCTTCTGGACTTCGTCGCAGAAGGAAAGGCCGATGTTGCCGCAGACAATCACGTCCCGCTTGTCGGCTTTAAGCAATTCGCCGATAAGCGTAGTGGTTGTGGATTTCCCGTTTGTCCCGGTCACGGCGATGATCTTTGCGGGGCAAAACCTGTAGCCAAGCTCTATCTCATCTATCACGGGAATACCTAAAGCCCTTGCCCATGCCAGAGGAGCGGCATCTGCCCTTACGCCGGGCCCGGTAACAACGAGCCGTGAACCTTCGATAAAGGATTTTGTATGGCTTCCTGTCTCAACCGCGATCCCAAGCCTTTCCAAAGGCCCGGCCTTGGCCCTTATATCCGGCGTGGCTTGAGCCTCCGTTACCCTGACCTTCCACCCATTTTTCCCAAGAAGGCGGGCGGCGCCTATGCCGCTAACACCCATTCCGACTATTGTAGCCGTTTTTTCCTTCATTTCTAAATCACCTCAATTTCAGCGTCGCAAGGCTCGCGAGCGCCAGGATGACCCCGATTATCCAGAACCGCACGGTTATCTTATTTTCCGGCCAGCCCTTAAGCTGAAAATGGTGATGCAGGGGCGACATCAAAAACACCCTTTTGCCCGTTGTCTTGAATGAAATTATCTGATGATAACGGAAAGCGCCTCCGCTACATAGATCCCGCCGACTAAGAATAATAAAAGTTCTTTTTTTATAAATACGGCGACCGTGCCGATCGCGCCTCCCAGCGCGAGGGAACCGGTGTCGCCCATAAAGACGGTCGCCGGATATGAATTAAACCACAGGAACCCAAGGCATGCGCCGACCATGATGGCGCAAAATACCGAAAGTTCGCCGCTGCCGGGTATGTAAAAGATTTTGAGATATTCGCTGAAGCCGAAGTGGCCGGTAAGATAGCTCATCGTCGTATACGTAAGGGCTATCATTATCATTGAGCCTATCGCGAGGCCGTCAAGGCCGTCGGTAAGATTTACGGCGTTGCTTGAGCCGATAATAACAATGGAGACAAAAAGGATATAGAGTACTCCAAGGTCAATAATGAAACTCTTAAAAAACGGCATCTCAAGGGTGGTTGAGACCCGAGGGTCCAAATAAAGGATGGCCCCGATAATAAGGCCCAATAATATCTGCCATTTCAGCTTTACCATGGGCCTTAAGCCCAACGAACGTTTCTTTTTCATCTTTATGCCGTCGTCGATAAGGCCTATCATGCCCAGCCACAAAGTTGAAAACAGCACGAGAATTATATATTTGTTGAATATGTCCGCCCAGAGCAGTGTAGATGAAACGATCGCTATCAGTATCAGGACCCCGCCCATGGTGGGCGTTCCTTCTTTTGACTTGTGAAATTCCGAAAGTTTTGCCGTATATTTATCCTTCCTTACCTGCTCGCCTATCTTAAGTTCATAAAGCCGTCTTATCACGTAAGGCCCGAGGATTATACTGACCAAAAACGCCGTCACTGCGCCTGCGGCTGCCCTGAATGTTATATACCTAAAAACGTTAAACCCGAACCAAAGGTCTCTTAATGGGTATAAAAGATAATAAAGCATCTGCTACCTCATCCAGTTTCATTAGCCTTGATCCCTTTAATAAAACCACATCGCCTTCCATTACAATTTCCTTAAGCATTTTAATGACCTGGCGGTTATCTTGACATGGGATGGCCGCGTCCGCCGCCATTCCTGCGTTCACCGCCTCTGAACATACTATATCAGAAAATTTTCCGACCGCTATCAGCCGGTCTATCCCGGAATTCGCTATGCGTCTGGCCGCGTCTTTGTGGAACGCCTCCGATTGAGCGCCGAGCTCCAGCATATCCCCGCATACAAGTATCTTATGCCCGCGGGAGCTGTAAGCGGATAATATTTCAAGGGCGGCATCGAGGGACGCCGGGTTTGAATTATAGGTATCGTCTATAAGCGCTATCTCTTGCGTCTTTTTTAAGACAGACCTGCCTCTTGGCGCCTCAAAACGCTCAAGCGCTGACCGGATATCATCATAACTTACATTATATAAAAATCCCGTAGCGATGGCGGCAAGGCAATTGTAAATATTATGCCTTCCAAGCAGCCTTATTCTAAATTCATACCTGTTGTTCACTATAAATATCGTGTCATCGCGCTCGGCAAAAATTTTCGTGGCCCTGAAATCGCATTCATTCTCTATCCCGAATTTAATTATCCTTGGGCCGCGCCTTTTACTTGCAATTCCGGAAAGCAGCGGGTCGTCTGCGTTCAAAAGGACAGGGCTGCCTTTCTTTAAGACATCAAAGAGGCCCAGCTTTTCTTTTAAGACGCCGGCCTTTGAGCGCAAAAATTCCAGGTGCGATGGCCCGCAATTTGTTATTATCCCTATGCCGGGCGCCAATATCTCTGCCAGCGCCCTGATTTCGCCGAAATGGTTTGTGCCTAATTCAAGGGCGCATATTGTGTGCGCGGCGTCCAGCCGAAGGAGGGTCCGGGATACGCCTATCAGGTTATTCTCTGTCCCCTCATTTTTAAGGACAGCGAACCTGCGGCCAAGAACACTGGAAACCATTTCCTTTGTAGTCGTCTTCCCGTTTGAACCGGTGATCCCGATAAACGGGATATTGAATTTCATCCTGTGATGATGCGCGATCTTTCCGAATGCCTTTAGGGTATCTTTGACTTTAATAATATTGGTGTTGAGTGTTGAGTATTGGGTATTGGGTTCAAGAAGGACTGCGCTGGCGCCCTTGTTTACAGCCGCCTCTATAAAACTGCGGCCGTCAAAATTCTTGCCCTTAAGGGCTATAAACAGTTCCCCCGGTTTAACCGTCCTTGAATCGGTGGATATCCCGGAAATATTACTTTTCGGATTTCCCGATATCAATTTCCCTTTGGTAGCTTTTATAATCTCATCTATGGTAAACATGGTTATCGAATTTTAATACTTCCTCTCTATCGTTGAACTCCAGGACATTATCTTTTACAATCTGATATTTTTCATGACCCTTGCCTGCTAAAAGGATTATGTCCCCTGTTTTCGCTATGTCGAGGGCGTTTTTTATCGCCTGGCGCATGTCGAGGATCAGCTCATACGACTTAAACCCCTCTGTCAGCCCTTTTTCTATCTCCCGGGCGATCCCGAGGGGGTCTTCGCCCCGTGGATTATCCGAGGTTATGATAACGTAATCCGCGTGCCTGGACGCCACCTTTCCCATCCGTGGCCTTTTAAGCCTGTCCCTGTCGCCGCCGCAGCCGAATACCACTATCAGCCTGTTATTAATAAGAGGCCTTAAGGCCTTTAATACATTTTCGAGGGCATCGTCCGTATGCGCGTAATCTATAAAGATTTTAACCCCCCGTCCCGTCTCCACCGATTCAAGCCTTCCGGCTGCCCCCCTAAAAGCGGCTACGGCTTCTATTATTGTTTCTTTCCCAATGCCTTCGTTTAAGGCCGCAGAAACCGCGGCAAGGATGTTAGAGACATTAAAACGGCCTATAAGCGGGCTCTTTAACTTGAATGAGCCCCACTCCTTTGTCTTTACAAGAAACTCTGTCCCTTCCAGACTAAAGGTTATCTCATCCGCCTTTACGTCCGCGTCTTTTTCCATGCCATAGGTAATGACCCGCGCGCCGCGTGTCTCTTGCCGGATCCTTTTAGAATTTTCGTCGTCCCAATTTAATACCGCAAGCCTTCCACTTTCCAGGGAGCTGAATAATCTGATTTTGGCCTTAAGATAATTTTCAAATGTCCTGTGATAATCCAAATGTTCGCCTGTAATATTGGTAAATATCGCTGAATTAAAATCTATTCCAAGGACCCTTTCCTGATCCAGTGAATGGCTTGAAACCTCCATCGCGCAGTAGCGCACGCCATCAAGGGCCATGTCGCGCAAGAGGCCTTGTAATTCAAGGGAACCCGGCGTCGTATTCCTTGCCTCTATAACCTTGTTTTTCCACATGTGCGCAATCGTCCCTATTACGCCCGCCTCATGCCCCGCCTTTTTAAATATATCTCTCAAGAGATAGGAAATTGTCGTCTTGCCGTTTGTCCCTGTGATACCGATGACCTTTATTTTTTTGGAGGGATTTTCGTAAAATAACGAGGCGCATTCGGCCAGCGCCGCCCTCGTATTATCCACTTCAATTATTTTTGCGCCTTTGACCATAGACCCGTCTTTTTTACTCATAACAACCGCGGCCGCCCCTTTTTCTATAGCCTCATCGATGAATTTCCCGCCGTCAAACCGCGATCCGCTGACCGCAAAAAATATGTCGCCTTTCTTTACCTTTCTTGAATCATCGCTGACTCCGGTAAATTCTATTCCTCTCCATCTTTTTTTTG
>JAQURK010000023.1 GCA_028715645.1 Candidatus Omnitrophota bacterium
TTCCGAACGGCTTAAGGCCGTATATGATAAGGCGCACCCTCGCGCATAAAAAATGATGCTTTTATACGACATTATATTCTTAGTGTTTGCTTTTTTTTATCTGCCCTATTTTCTTATCAAAGGAAAATATCATAGAGGCTTTTTGCAGAGACTTGGCTTACTATCTAATAACCAAAAACTAACAACTAACAACCATGCAATCTGGCTTCACGCCGTCAGCGTAGGCGAGGTTGCCACGCTCAGGCCTTTATGGGAAAGGCTAAGGACAGAATATCCATCCAAAAAGATTATAATCTCAACCGTTACCAGGACCGGAAATGAGTTGGCGCGAAAATTCTCAAATAGCAACGAGATAGTTTTGTACCTGCCGTTTGACATCAGTTTCATCGTAAACAGTTTTTTAAATAGGTTTAAGCCGCGCTGCCTTATCATAGCCGAGACAGAGATTTGGCCGAATTTGATAACCGCGTGCCGGGCGCGGGGCATACCCGTAATTATTGTAAACGGCCGTATATCGAATAGGGCCTTTAAGAGATACAGGCTGGTGAAGCCGCTATTAAAAGCCATTTTAAGAAAGATCGATTTTATCGGCGCCCAGACAGAGGGGGCCAGGGGCCGGTTTATCTTCCTGGGCGCGCCTCCGGAAAACGTAAAGATTACGGGCAATTTAAAATACGATATTAGAGATTACACACCTGCAAGGATTTTAAAACCCGATTGCACAGATTTAAGGAAAAAATTAGGCATAGGTGGGCAGGGAAAAATATTTGTGGCGGGGAGTACACATAAAGGAGAGGAAGAAATTGTTTTGGATGTATTCAGAAAACTGGCGCAGGATTTTAAAGATCTATATTTGATAATTGCCCCGAGGCATATCGAGAGGGCAGCCGAGGTAAGACGCCTGGCCGCCGGCCTTTCCGTCAGGATCACCGTGATAGACAAGATTGGGGCCCTTAATGACGCCTATAGTATTTCAGATATAGTTTTTGTAGGCGGAAGCCTTGTCCCTAAAGGCGGTCATAATATCATAGAGCCCGCTTTTTTTGCCAAGCCCATTCTCTTTGGGCCGCACATGTTTAATTTTGAAGAGATCGCGGGGGAATTCCTGAAGGCGCGCGCCGCCATAATGGTAAAAGGGGAAAACGAACTTGAGGCAAACTGCAGGTTGCTTTTAACGAACGATAAAGAGAGGGCCTCGCTCGGCGGCAATGCGAGGGACATAATTTTAAAAAACAGGGGCGCGGCGGAGAACTGCGTCATAGAAATAAAAAAGGTTATTGGCGATGCCTAGTTTCCGAAGGTATATACATTCCCTCATGACCGATAAGCGAGGGGGGCCTGTATCCTCTGCGCTAAAATTTTTGCTTTGGATTTGTTCTCTTGTTTACGGCCTTTTTGTGGGCATATTATCCCGCGGCTATGAAAAAAAATTCTTTACGCCCTACAGGCCTGACCCAAAGGTGATCAGCGTCGGTAATATCACGGTCGGCGGAACCGGGAAAACCCAGGCGGTAATAACCCTGGCCAATATATTGATAGAACGCTACGGAAAGAGGCCGGCCGTGCTCATAAGGGGTTACGGGGCGGATGAATTCAGGATGCTTCAGGAGGAATTAAAGGATGTGCCGGTGTTGGTCGGCCCTGACAGGATAAGCAATTCAAAGAGGGCATTCTATGATTTCGGGGCTGACACGGTTATCCTTGATGACGGCTTTCAGCATTTCAAGATCCGAAGGGACCTCGATATCGTGCTTATCGACGCCATGCAGCCCTTCGGGAATGGCAGGCTTATACCGAGGGGCATATTGAGGGAAGCGCCCGGCGCGTTAAAGAGGGCGGACCTGATTATAATTAACAAAACAGACGCGGAAGGGGCGAAGATGGAGGAGATCTACCGGACGCTGGAAGGCATGGGAAAGGCCAGCTGCGTCCTTGAGGCCGTCTATAAGCCGTTTGATATATACGATTTGGGGCGGGGCCGGAGCATCGGCCTGAAATCGATAGAGGAAAAAAGGCTCTGCCTGGTGTCAAGCATCGCCAATCCCGGATACTTCAGGCAGAATATCCTTAATCTTGGCGGCCGCATAGAATTGGAATTTACGTTCATGGACCACTATAACTATAAGGAAGAGGATTTTTCGCGGATAGGCGAGGAATGCCGTTTATTTGACGCGGAATTCATAATTGTAACAAAAAAAGACGCGGTCAAGATCAAGAGGCTTTCGCTTTGGGGAGATGCCGCCATCCCCATATTGGTCCTTGAGGTTTCCTTTGACATAGTAAAAAATGAAAACAGATTATATGATAGATTATCTGGGTTATATAACGGTTAAGTTTTGCAGCTTTATCCTTTGCCTCCTTCCGGTCAGGTTAAGCCTTTTTATCGGAAGGTCCCTGGGGTCGGCGATGTTTATGCTTAACAAGCGGCGCGCGAAGGCCTATAAGAACCTGAAGGCCGCGTTCAGCCGGGAAAAATCGCCCGCCGAAATAAGAAGGATCCTAAAGAATGTGTATCAGAACCTTGGGCAGGTCCTTGTTGAGACCCTGCGTTTTCCGGTGGTCGACAGGCAATATATAAATAAATTTATAGCCATAAAGGGTTTTGAGAAGATCAAAGCGGCGAGGTCCCAGGGAAAGGGTGTTTTGATTCTGACGGGCCATTTCGGGAACTGGGAGTTATCCGGCCTTATCGGAAGCATACTGGATCTGCCGCTCTCGGTCCTGGCCCGCGAACAAAAGCATTCCCGCTTAAATGAGCTTTTAAATTCATACCGCGAGATGGCCGGGGCAAAGGTCATAAAAAAGGGCATGTCTACAAGGATGTTGATAAGGGCGCTAAGGTCCAACGAGATTGTGGGGATCCTCATGGACCAGGACGCGGGCAAGCTTGGGACCTTCGTCGACTTTTTCGGCCGGCCCACATCCACGCACAGCGGGGCCTTTATTTTCGCGCAGAAGACCGGCGCAAGGATGCTGCCTGTTTTTATGGTAAGAGAAAAAGGCCCTTACCATACCGCCCATGTCCTTGATCCTATCGGTATGAATTATGAAAATAATTCCAAGGAAGAGATCGTCCGCGGCATCCAGGAATTTTCTAAAAGATTGGAGGCGTATATCCGTAAATTTCCAAGCCAGTGGCTTTGGCTGCATAAAAGGTGGAAGTCCACGCCCCGCCGTTCCATCGTCATATTAAATGACGGCAGGACCGGGCATCTGAACCAGTCTATCGCGGCGGCCGAGATGATACAGCGTTTCAGGCAGGCGAGAGGCTATGCCAAAGAGGATACCGTCTATAGCGTGATAGACATCAGATACAGAAACCTGCCTCTTAAGGTCCTCATTAAGGCCTGCGCGGCGTTTTCTTCTTCTTCATGCCAGGGCTGTATGAGGTGCGTAAAGTTCGCCCTTGATAATAAAAGTTACAGGGCCTTCATAAGCGCCTACGCGGACATTGTTATTTCATGCGGGGATTCCCTCGCCGCCCTTAATGTACTGCTGGCGAGGGAGCTTTCCGCGAAAAATATTACCATAATGAAGCCGGGCTTTGTTGCTTTAGATAAATTCAGCCTTGCAATAGTGCCCAGGCATGATAATCCGCCCAAGGCAAAAAATGTCGTAATAACAACGGGCGCGCCCAACAGGATTACGCCTGAGATTTTGGAAGGCGAGGCCTTCAAATTATTATCTTTGATCGATTTAAAGAAAGGGCCAAGGCTCGGCCTGATCATCGGAGGCGAAAACCCCAATTATATTATGCGGCCGGGGCTTATGAAACAGGTTATCTCTAAGGTAAAAGAGATATCTCTAAACGCCGGCCTTGAAATCCTTGTCACTACCTCAAGGCGCACGCCGAAAGCGATAGAGTCATTGCTTAAGGAGGAGTTGGCCGGTTTTCCCAATTGCAGGCTGCTTGTTATCGCGAATGAAAAAAATATGGAAGGCGTTATCCCGGCGATCCTGGGCCTGTCCGCGGTCATCCTGGTATCGGGTGAAAGTATTTCCATGGTGTCTGAGGCCGCCAGTTCCGGCAGACCCGTTCTTGTTTTTCCGCTTGAAAAAAGAGGCCGGTCAAGGACAAGGCATGAGCGCCTTATCGGGGAACTTGCTAAAGCGGGTTTTATAAAGGCGGTAAGGCCGGATAAGATAGGCGATGAGATTAACAGCGCCATAAAATCAAGAGAGGCGTCAAAAAGACTCGACGATCATGAGGTAATCCATAACGCCCTCGGAGCGATAGTGTAATCATATGAACATACTGCAGGTTCTCCCCGAATTAAATGTAGGCGGCGTGGAAACAGGCACGGTTGACATCGCAAAATGGCTTACCGGCCACGGCCATAAATGCGTCGTGGTATCGGGAGGCGGCAGGCTCGTCAGGCAGCTTGAGAACCATGGAATAACGCATTATCAGGTCAATGTAGGGAAGAAATCCCCTTTATCTATAATAACTTCCATAAAGGCCCTTAAGGAAATAATAAAAAAAGAGGAGATAAATATTGTCCATGCAAGGAGCCGCGTGCCGGCGCTTGCCGCGTTTTTCGCCGCCAGGGCAATGAAGCGGCCGTTTATTACCACGGCGCACGGTTATTACAGTAAACACCCGTTTAGCGGTATCATGGGCTGGGGAAGGATCGTTATCGTCGCCAGCAACGTAATGGCCCGGCATATGATGGAAAATTTCAATGTCCCGTTTGACCGGATCAGACTTGTGCCAAGGGGCGTTGATATCTCAAGATATCATTTCAATCCCGATATCAGCAAAGGCCAAAAGGGCGGGGATTATACGATAGGCATGATAGGGCGCCTTACGCCGCTAAAAGGGCATTCCTATTTCCTTAAGGCGATATCGATTATTTCACGGACCATGCCGCATCTTAAGGTTTTAATCGTCGGGAATCCTCCAAAGGGCCGGGAAAAATACAGGGAAGACTTAAAGCTTATGAGCAGGCGCCTGGGGATCGGGAATATAGTGGAATTTATAGAACATTCCGACGACATCCCGCAGATCTTTAACAGGCTTGACCTCCTTGTCCTTTCCTCGATTGCCCCGGAAGGCTTCGGAAGGGTGATCATAGAGGCGCAGGCGGCCGGCGTGCCTGTTGTCGCCACAAGGGTAGGCGGCGTCGTAGATATAATAGAAGATGGTTTAAACGGCGTCCTTGTATATCCCAGGGATTCGCAGTCGTTGTCCGAAGGCATCCTTAAGGTGGCCCGCGACCGGGCGTTTGCCCAACGGGTGGCGCAGGAGGCCAGAAGAGTGACAGAAGAAAAGTTTACCCTGGATAAAATGTGCCAGCAGACCTTCCATGTTTATGAAGAGGTGCTCTCGAGACAAAACATCCTGATCATAAAGATAAGCGCGGTCGGCGATGTGATCCTTTCGATACCTTCGATCAGGGCCATCAGGGAAAAATTCCCAAAGGCCAATATAAAAGTGCTTGTAGGGGTCAAGGCAAGAAACAGCCTTAAGGGCTGTCCCTATATAAACGAAACGCTCGTATGCGATTTTGACGGCAAGGACAGGGGGTTTATCGGCCTCCTAAAACTTTCTGATACCTTGAGAAAATGCGATTTTGATATTGTAGTGGATCTGCAGAATAATAAGAGGAGCCACCTCCTCTCGTTTTTAAGCCTGGCCGGGCTGAAATTCGGCTATAAAAACAGGAAATGGGGTTTTCTTTTAAACCGGGGGATAAAGGACTCAAAGGACATTATCGGCCCGGTGGAACATCAATTCAGGATCTTAAACAGCCTCGGGATCTCTTCGGCTGATAAAAAGCTGGAGCTATGGCCTTCGAAGGAGGATGAGGAGCTTATAGAAAATTTCCTGGCGGCGAGCTGGGTCGGACAAAGGCAGCTATTGGTTGGGATAAATCTCGGTTCCAGCGACCGCTGGCTGTCAAAACGCTGGCCCCTGATTAATTTTGCCAGGTTATGCGATGAGTTATCAAAAAGGTACGGGGCGCGGGTGGTTATAACAGGGATAAGAAATGACATGAATGCCGCCATGAAGCTTTCCGGCATGACAAAATCAAGGCCAATCATCGCCTGTGGAAAAACGAATATAACCCAACTGGCCGTGCTCATGAAACGCTGCGCCGTATTTGTTACCGGAGACAGCGCGCCCATACATGTCGCGACCGCTGTCAAGGTGCCTTATGTGGCGCTGTTCGGGCCGACAGACCCCCGCCGCCATGTCGTCTTTAGCCCCGAAGGGGCGGCGGCCGGGATAGCCATAAAGAAGGAACTCAGGTGCTCGCCGTGCTACAGACCCAGGTGCCTGTTAAATTACAGGTGCATGAAAAAGATCACGGTTGATGAGGTTGTTGAAGCGGCTGGGAAGCTATTAAAACTAAGTCAAAACTAAAAACGAAAAAGTAAAAACCACAACCCAAAAGTCATATGAAAATATTACTTTTAACAACTCATTTACGGATGGGCGGGGTGCCGATGTATGTGGTTACACTCGCGGAGTCCTTAAAACAAAACGGCCATGAGGTATTCGTTTCTTCATGCGGCGGAGAACTGGTCGAGAGGCTGGACCGGGAAAATATTCCTCATATAAAAATTGACATCGATACGAAATTTGAGTTGAACCCCAAGGTGATGGCGGGCATCTGTGGTTTACGCGGCCCAGTAAGGAAAAACTCCATAGAAATAATACATACAAATACGCGGGTCACGCAGGTCATGGGAAAGGCATTGTCTCTTATGACCGCCGCGCGCCACGTCTCCACCTGCCATGGTTTTTTTAAGCCAAGGGCGCCACGGGTGCTTTTCGGCTGCTGGGGAATGAGAGTGATTGCCATAAGCGGCGCTGTCAGGGACCATTTGAAGAATGATTTTAATATAGCGGAATCGAGGATAGCCCTTATCCATAACGGCATAGACGCGGAGGCGTTTAAAAAGGAGTTTTCAGACGCGGAAAAAAAGGCTATAAAGAACCTGCTCGGCTTAAAATTGGGCGGCCCGGTAATAGGCATAATCGCGCGGCTGTCTTCGGTAAAAGGGCATAAATTCCTGATAACGGCCATGAAAAAGGTGATCTCTGAGATTAAAAACGCCCAGCTTCTTATTATAGGAGAAGGTGACGAGGAGCCGGGTTTGAGGCAGCTGGTGAAAGAACTGGGCCTCGAGGATTCAGTGGTTTTCTCAAAATCGGTTTCGGATACGACAGGGCCATTGTCGGTAATGGATATATTTGTTTTGCCGTCGCTTGAGGAAGGCCTGGGTTTGGTGCTCCTCGAGGCGCTCTGCATGGCAAGGCCCGTAATCGCCTCTAATGTAGGCGGAATCAATTCTATCATAAAGGATAATATCACGGGAAAACTGGTCCCGCCAAAAGACCCTGAAACAATAGCCCGTTCAATCATGGATTTCCTGAAAGACCGAGAGAAAGCCGCCCGGCTTGGAAGAAAGGGGCAGGAATTTGTGAGCCGGAATTTCGCGCTTTCCGACATGGTTCGTAAAGTAGAAACGGTATATAAACAGGTGATCGGATAAATGGAAAAGATATTGCTCGTGAATGTCAATTGGCTGGGCGACGTGCTATTTTCGACGCCGCTTATAAGGGCGATACGGCAAAGATTCCCGGGGGCCCATATCGCGTGCGTAATTGTTCCCAGGGTAAGGGCAATCCTGGAATTAAACCCCAACATTAATGAGATCATTATTTATGACGAAGACGGCGCCCACAAGGGGCCTTTGGGAAAATTAAGATTTATATTAGATTTAAGATCAAAGAAATTTGGCACCGCACTGATCCTTCATCGTTCCCTTACCCGGGCCTTGCTCGTTTTTTTGGCGGGGATACCAAAAAGGATAGGTTACAGGACAAAGAAAAGATCTTTTCTCCTTACAAGCGCCATAGATCTGCCCGGCGAAGAGCTCCACAGGGTGGATTGGTTCCTTAAACTTGGAGAGGCCCTGGCAATAACGCGCCCGGCGCGCGATTATGAATTTTTTATCTCTAAAAAAGACAGAGAGGCGGCAAGGGCCTTCTTGGCAAAAGAGGGCGTAAAGGATTTCGATGTTCTTATCGCGTTGAACCCCGGCGGAAACTGGGACCCGAAGCGATGGCCGGCGGAGAACTTCGCGAAACTGGCCGACAGCCTCGTCGAAAAAATAGACGCCAAATTCATTATAACCGGCGCGAAAAAAGACCTGGCGCTTGCTGATAATATCGCCTCAATGATGAAACAGCGGCCGGTCATTGCCTGCGGAAGGTTCACGCTTAAAGAATCAGCCGCCATCCTTGAAAGGGCGAATCTTGTTATCGCGAATGATTCCGGCCCCATGCATATGGCGGTTGCCGTGGGCGCAAAGACCGTCGCCCTTTTCGGGCCTACCTCGCCTGAGATCACGGGCCCGATCGGAAAAGGCAGTTTTACGGTTTTACAAAAGGCCACAGGCTGCGTGATACCGTGTTACAATCTTGCCTGCGGCGATTACAGATGCATGAAGGCGCTCACAGTCGATTATGTATTGACTGAGGCATTGAAACTGCTAAAAAGATGAAGATAAGAGATAAAGAAAAAATAAAAAGGATATTATTTATAACGCTAAGCAACATTGGCGACATCATCCTCACGACGCCGGTCCTATCGGTCTTAAAGAAAGAATTCCCCCTGGCGTCCATCGACGTAATGTCAGGCGCAAAAGGCGCTGAAATCTTTTCGGGCCATCCCCTGGCAGCCCGTTATATAAGGTATGATAAATCTTTAAAGACGGGCCTTAAATGGGGCCTGATCAGAGAGCTAAGAAAAAGGAAATACGACCTTATTGTTGATTTGCGAAACAGCCTGTTTCCCTTACTTATCGGATCAAGGTACAGGACGAGCTTATTGAAGAATACCCCCAGGACGATTGTCCATAAAAAAGAGAGGCATCTCTGGAAGTTAAAGGGCCTTGGCCTTGATACGTCAGATTCGCCGTTTGCCTTCCATGTCGGCGCTGAAGATGAAAAATTTATTGAGAACCGCCTCGCGGAACTTAATGTGAGAAGGCCGTTCGCGGTAATAACTCCCGGGGCAAAGAGCGATCTAAAACGATGGACCAAAGAGGGCTTTGCGGCGCTCTGTGAGATGATTTCTAATGAGCTCGGGCTCGATGTGGTAATGGCCGGGGACAGGGAAGATACCGAGATCATAAACTCGATTAAAAAAATTTGCCGGGCCAAGGTCTTTGATCTCTCCGGGAAGCTCAATCTGCGCCAATTCGGGGCGCTGGTAAAACGCTCAAGACTTCTCGTCACGAATGACAGCGCGCCTATGCATATAGGGCACGCGCTCAAGGCGCGCGCCATTGCAGCGTTCTTCGGCCCGACCGATCCCAAAAAATATGGGCCGGATGAGGCAAACAGCGTCATAATAAGAAAAGACCTCAATTGCTCGCCATGTGAAGTTGCCCAATGCGTAAGAAAAAATCACGAATGTATGAGACTGATAAATGCAGATGAGGTATTCGAAACAGTTAAAAAGATATTTAAAAAAACAATGATTACAGCGATTTCGTGTAAAAATTGAGTTTATAGATTACAGCGATATTGCTTTATCTCCGTAATCTAATTTTTTAATCGTTGTAATCGCTGCTATAAAAAATATAATGAAACGCATATTAATTGTTCGCACGGACAGGCTGGGGGATGTAGTGCTTTCTACGCCCGTTATAAAGGCGGTCAGAAAGGCGTACCCTGATGCCTTTATTTCCATGATGGTGTCTTCCTACGCAAAGGATGTCGTCGAAGGCAGCCCCTTCTTAAATAAGGTCATAGCGTTCGATAAAAAGAAACACGGCGGGCTTTTTGGCACGGCCGCCTTTGTCTCAAAATTAAGAAAAAATAATTTTGATACGGCCTTCGTCCTTCATCCGGTAAAAAGGATCCACATCATCCTGTGGCTTGCGGGTATCAAAAGAAGGATCGGATATGACAAAAAATGGGGCTTTCTTCTTACGGATAGGATACCGCATAAGAAACAGTTTGGCGAAAAACATGAAATAGACTATAACCTGGATGTGATAAGGTCCGCGGGGATCAACACGGACGATAAGGCCCTTTATGTCCCTGTGAGGCCTGAGGCCAGATCAAAGGTTGAGGCCATCTTAAAAGATAACGGATTTACCGACAAGGATGAATTCATAGTTATGCATCCGGGCGCAAGCTGCCCTTCCAAAAGATGGCCGGCGGAAAGGTTCGGCTGGGCGGCGGATGAGCTCATAGAGAGATTTCATAAAAAGGTTGTCGTAGTGGCGGGCACAAATGACAGCAAATTCGCCCAGGAAACCAATTATTATATAAAGAACGAGGCATTGGACCTGTCAGGGAACCTGAGCGTCGCGGAACTGGCCGCCCTTTTAGAAAAGGCAAGGCTTTTGATCTCGAATGATTCAGGGCCTGTCCACATAGCCGTCGCCCTTGGCGTGCCCGTTGTCGTGATTTTCGGAAGAAACCAGCCCGGCTTAAGCTATAGGCGCTGGGGCCCGGCAGGAAAACATGATATAATACTTCATAAGGACGTCGGCTGCGTAAACTGCCTTGCGCATAATTGCAAAATCGGTTTCAAATGCCTTCAGGCCATTACAGTAGATGAAGTGGTCAAGGCAAGCGGGAGAATACTTGAAAAAAGAAATTAAATCATGCACTCATGCACTAATAAGTGTAGTTTTTACTTTTTCCTTTTTAATTTTGAATTTCAATTCTTACGCCGCCGCGGATAATTTCGCGAAGCAAAAAGCCGCCAAGATAACGATCGCCCCCGCCAGAAAAACCCTTAGGGTGGGCGAAAAATTTGTATACGGTGTTTACTGGATGGGCATCAATGTAGGCGAAGGTATGCTTGAGGTCAAGGAATTGACGACGATAAACGGCAGAGAGGCGTATCATATCATAGCCATCGCCAGGTCAAACGATTTTTTATCCGCCTTCTATAAGGTCGAGGATGTAATAAATTCCTATATCGATAAAGAAGGTATGTATTCCCTGAAATTTGAGAAGTACCAGAGGGAAGGCCGTTATAAATCGGATGAGGTTGTGCTGTTTGACCAGGAGGCCCACAAGGGGCATTACGAGTCTCTTTTGAATAAGACAAAAAAGACTTTCGATATACCTCCAAAGGTCCATGACATACCGAGCGCCTTTTATTATTTCAGGACCATGGATGTCAAGCCCAATTCAAAAGTTGTCCTGGATGTAAATTCTGATGAAAAAAATTGGAAGGCGACGATGAACGTAAAGGGGACCCGGGAATTGGAGGTCCTCAGAAAGGGCGTATATAAGGTGTTTGAGGTTGAGCCCGCGGCCCCCTTTAAAGGCGTTATCTCAAAAAGAAGCAAGGCATGGATCTATTTTACCGCGGATGAAGACAGGGTGCCCGTATTGATAAAGATACGCATACCTTTCGGGTTCGTTACCGGTGTTCTGGAAAAGACGGAGTAAATGATGGAACCTAATCGCTTTTTTTGGCCGTTGGTAATACTAGGCGTATTTTTTATTATATCGTTTTTTCTTTCCCTTTCCGAGACGGCGCTTATGGCGCTTAGCCGTATCAGGCTGCGGCACATGATGGACAAGGGGATAAAAAATGCCAGGATTGTGCAGAAAATAATCTCGCAGCTGGACAGGCTTATTACCACAATCCTTGTCGGGAACAACATCGCGAATGTGGCTATCTCGGTCATTGGGACAGCGGCGTTTATTTATTTCTTCGGTCAACGAACCGGCATGATAATATCGACGGTTGTCATTTCGTTTATAATACTTGTTTTTTGCGAGATCACGCCCAAATTATTCGCCGCAAAGCATCCGGAAAGGGTATCTGTACTGGTCGCTAAACCCATGGATTTCCTAATTACGCTGCTTAGGCCCATAGTAAGTATTTTCATGGGAATCGGGAAGGGGCTTATACGGCTTGTGGGCACAAGACCAAAACCCCGCGCCCCTCTTGGCATGGAAGAAGAGATAAGACTGATGATCGAGGTGGCAAGGGAAGAAGGCGCGGTCACAGATGAAGAACGCAAGATGCTGCACAGGATATTTGAGTTCGGGGATACCGAGGTAGGAGAGGTGATGGTCCCTAAGGACAAGATCGCCGCCATAAGCCTGGATGCCGCACCCGAGGAACTTCTTGACCTGCTTGTAGAAGAAGGCCATTCGAGGATCCCCGTTTATAAGGACTCACTAGATAATATCGCGGGTATTATTTACGCCCGGGACCTTCTGCACATTTGGCATAACAAGGGCCTCGTGATAATACCCGATCTTGTCCAGCCGGCCTATTTCGTAAGGCAGGACAAGAAGGTTAATGAGGTCCTTAAGGACCTCCAGCGCATGAAGATCCAGATCGCGATTATAGTAGATGAGGAAAAAAAGACGATAGGCCTTGTAACCCTTGAGGACCTTATTGAGGAAATAGTGGGGGAAATAGAAGAGGAAGTCTAGTAATACATTGACAGGGGCGATATATTCATGTTAAAATCCAAAACCGGGGATTTCTATGCCAAATGAGATGGATTTTTCGAAGGTAAAATCATATTCTATAAAGGATAGGAAGAGCAAGGTGGAGATCTCCGCCTTCGCGCGCCTCCCTAAAAAGAAGGACAGTTTCCGTGAATTTTTCGACGGGCTGCCCGATATCCTTGCCGCGCGCGATTTAAAGGCGGTCGCGGGCGCGCTGGTATCGGCATACCGCAGGGATAAGATGGTGATCTTCATGCTTGGCGCTCATGTAATAAAGTGCGGCCTGTCGCCCCTTATAATAGACCTTATGAAAAAAGGCGTAATAAAGGCCGTTGCCTTGAACGGCGCCGGCATAATACATGATACGGAGATCGCGATGCAGGGGGCGACCAGCGAGGATGTGGGGCAGGGCCTTTCAGACGGCTCTTTCGGCATGGCAAGGGAACCCGCTCTATTTATAAATGAGGCGGTAAATTCCGGTTGCAGGATGGGTTACGGCATAGGCGAGGCCGTAGGAAAGAGGATAAGCGATGAGAAATTAAAATACGGCCAATTAAGCATCCTTGCCGCCGGTTATCGGTTAAATTGCCCTGTTTCCGCGCATGTGGCCATAGGGACCGATATAATCCATCAGCATCCGTCGGCGGAAGGCGCGGCGATCGGCGCCGGGTCTATGGCTGATTTTAGGAAACTGGTCGGTTCTGTAGCCGGGCTTGGCGCCGGAGGGGTAATAATTAATTTCGGTTCCGCGGTTATCCTGCCCGAGGTATTTTTGAAGGCGTTAAATCTGGCCAGGAACCTTGGCAAAAAAGTCACGGGCTTTACCGCGGTCAATTTTGACATGCAAACCCATTACAGGCCTTTACAGAATGTATGCCTCAGGCCTACGCAAAAGGGGCAGGGGAAGTCATATAATATCGTAGGCCACCATGAGATAATGCTGCCGCTGTTATATCGCGCGGTTACAACGTGAAGACGCTTAATCTAAAACGGATAAAGAAGATAATTTCAAGGTTCGACGGTGCAAAGGCGCTTGTCATAGGTGATGTCATGCTGGATGAATTTATATGGGGCTCTGTGTCGCGAATTTCGCCCGAGGCCCCTGTTCCCGTAGTGTGGGTGAACAGGGAGAGCTTTATGCCCGGGGGCGCGAGCAACGTCGCCAATAACCTTGCCACCCTGGGCGCGAAGACCTCGATCGCCGGCATAATAGGGGACGACCAGAAGGGAAGGGTCCTTGTTAACGAACTCGAGAAAAAAGGCATAGATACGAGCGGCCTTGAGCGGGACAAAGACCGCCCGACTACGATAAAAACGAGGGTCATCGCCAACCATCAGCAGGTCGTAAGGATCGACAAGGAGAAACTTACCGAAATATCGGATGAGCTTCTGAAAGAGGTCATCTCATATATTGAATCCCGGATAAAGGATGTGGACGCGGTAGTGATTGAGGACTATGGTAAAGGCCTCATTTCGCCGCGGCTTTTAAAAAGAGTGGTGCCGCTTGCCCGACGGTTAAAAAAAATAATCACTGTCGACCCCAAGGAAGAGCACTTTTCCTATTACAAGGGCGTGACCTCGATGACGCCGAACAGGGCAGAGGCCCAGAACGCGGTTAATTTCAAGATTAAGGATGACGCGACCCTGTTTAAAGCAGGGCGGGCGATATTAAAAGACCTGGACTGCGAGACGGTGCTTATTACCCTCGGCGAAAACGGCATGGCCCTTTTTCAAAAAGGCGGGATAAAACCGATGCATATACCGACGGTGGCCCAGGAGGTCTTTGATGTTTCCGGCGCGGGTGACACGGTTATCAGCGCCTTCACGCTTTCCTTATGCTGCGGCGCTGCCGCCCAGGAGGCGGCGCATATCGCCAATTGCGCCGCCGGTATAGTTGTTGGCAAGGTCGGAATAGCCGTTGTTACCAAGGAAGAATTGACAGAGCGCATAAAGAAGGAAATATCCCGAATGTAGAAACTTCTTTGGAGGTTCTTCGGGATGCCGAAGAGGCTCTTAAAAAGTATCTGCATTCGGCAGAAGGATAAATAAGGATAGATAAGGAATAAAAAGGAGAGATAATGGATGCGATAGGGATTATTCCAGCAAGATACGCCTCGACGAGATTCGAGGGAAAGGTCCTTGCTGATCTCTGCGGAAAACCTGTGATACAGCATGTTTATGAGAGGGCCAAACAGGCGAAGTTCCTTGACGATCTTATCATTGCCTGCGACGACGAGCGCGTTAAGAACTGTGTCATGAAGTTTGGGGCAAAGGCGGTGCTCACCTCGCCCGACCAGCCGACCGGCACAGACCGGCTGACAGAGGTGGTTAATCCTATCGACGTAAAGATAATAGTGAATATTCAGGGCGATGAGCCCTTTGTCCAATCTACCATGATAGACAATCTTGTCCTTGAGCTGCAGAATAATAAAAAAATAGGGATGGCCACCATAGTCAAGAGAATCGAGGACGAGAAGGAATTGTGCGATCCAAATACAGTAAAAGCGGTCATCGATAAGGAAGGCTACGCGCTTTATTTCTCAAGGAATTTTATACCCTTTGTAAGGAACAGGGAAGAGCTCGGGCAGAAATCGCTGGTCGAGGCGATTACATTCTATAAGCACATCGGGCTTTACGCCTACACGAAGGATTTCCTTTTTACGTTCAAGAATCTGCCGAAGTCAAACCTGGAAGAGGCCGAGAAACTTGAACAGCTGCGCGCGCTTGAACACGGGTACAGGATAAAGACCATTGTAACGAAATTTGACACTATAGGGATTGATACGCCCGAAGATCTTGAAAAGGCAAAGGCATTGTTAGCTTTAAACTCTACGCTAAAAATATGACTAAAGAGATAAGGATAGGGAATGTTACAATAGGCGGGGCGAATCCAATAGTCCTGATAGCCGGCCCCTGCGTGATCGAATCCGAGGCCTCGGCGCTTAAGGCCGCCGGCAGCTTAAAGGAAATAGCCGGCGAGGCAGGCATACCTTTTATCTTTAAGTCAAGTTATGACAAGGCAAACAGGAGTTCGCTTGATTCCTACAGGGGCCCCGGCATCGAAAAAGGATTAAGGATACTAAAAAAAATAAAGGACCGCTTCGGCATTCCCCTGTTAAGCGACGTGCATTGCCGGTCTGAAATAAAAAAGGCCGCCGCGGTCCTTGATGTGCTCCAGATACCCGCCTTCCTTTCAAGGCAGACAGACCTTATCAGTGAGGCGGCAAAGACCAAAAAAGTGGTTAATGTCAAAAAGGGACAATTTCTCGCGCCCTGGGATATGGAAAATATAATTAAAAAGATAGAGAAGGCGGGCAACAGGAATATCCTTCTTACGGAACGCGGCGTCAGTTTCGGCTATAATAACCTTGTAAGCGATTTTCGGTCGATACTGATAATGAAAAGATGCGGATACCCCGTTATCTATGACGCCTCGCACTCTGTCCAGCTTCCGGGAGGGCTCGGCGAAAAAAGCGGCGGCGAGAGGGAATTCATAGCGCCGCTCGCGTTGGCGGCCGCCGCGGCGGGCGCCAACGGGATTTTTATAGAAGTCCATGAAGACCCTCGAAAAGCGCCTTGCGACGGGCCGAATATGCTTTTCTTAAAGGACCTGAAGAGCCTGCTTATAAGAATAAAAAAAATCGAAAGAGCGGTTAAATGATTATAAAAAGGGCAAAAGAGGTCTTGAGGATCGAGAGGGACGCTATTAGCGCCCTGATCAACAGGATCGATTCGAAGTTTGAAAAGATAGTCGCTCTTATCTATCATACAAAAGGGCGCGTGATAGTTACCGGAATGGGAAAACCCGGTTTCATAGCGCAGAAGATCTCGGCGACCATGTCATCCCTTGGCACGCCCAGCCTTTACCTTCATCCGGCAGAGGCCCTGCACGGAGACCTGGGCCGCGTAACAAAGGATGATGTAATAATAGCGCTTTCAAACAGCGGCGAGACCGAGGAATTGATAAAATTAATGCCTATCATAAGGCGGATAGGCGCCAAGCTGGTCTCTATAGTCGGAAATACCAAATCAACCCTGGCAAGAAACAGCGATTTTGCCCTCGATGCGACCGTAAAAAAAGAGGCATGCTCCCTTAACCTCGCGCCGACAGCGTCAACGACGGCAATGCTGGCGATAGGCGACGCCATTGCGGTCGCGCTCTTAGACAGGCGCGGGTTCAAGGCGGAGGATTTCGCGCTTTATCATCCGGGAGGCAGCCTTGGTAAAAGGCTTTTATTAAAGGTTGAGGACATAATGAGAAAAGGGCCGCAAAATCCGCTGGTAACGGAGGATACGCCGGTAAAGGATGTCCTCCTTGCGATTACAAAGGCAAGGGCGGGCTCGGCCTGCGTAATAGGCAGAAACAGGAAACTCGCGGGCATCTTTACCGACGGAGACCTTAGGCGCCATGCGGAAAGGGTACCTGATATCGTCCGCAAAAAGGTTAAAGAGGTCATGACAAAAAACCCTGTAACCATTAAAAAACACAGGCTTGCGGCGGAGGCCCTTGGGATCCTCCGTTCAAAAAAGATCGACGAAATTCCGGTTGTGGATGATAAAAACAGGCCGATCGGCCTCGTGGACGTGCAGGACCTGTTGAAGGCGGGGCTGGTATAATAGTAAAGTAAAAAGGCAAAAGTAAAAAGGCAAAACCAAAACTTAAAAGTAAAAACTTTTAACTTTTGCCTTGTGGTTTTAACTTTTTCCTTTTTACTTTTGAGCTAAGAGCTTACTAATGACAATAGAAGAAAAAGCCAGGGGCATAAAACTACTCGTGCTTGATCTCGACGGTATCATGACGGACGGCAGGATCTACTACGGGAATTACGGCGATGAGCTTAAGGCATTTGATGTCAAGGACGGATTCGGTATGGCGCTTTTAAAACGCGCCGGCATAGAAACGGTCATCATTACGGCGAAAAAATCAAAGATAGCCAAATTGAGGGCCAAGGACATAGGCATAAGGTTCATTTACGAAAATTCATCGAAGCTGAAGGTGTTTACAAAAATATTATCCAAATTCAGGCTCAAGGCCCATGAGATATGTTATATGGGAGATGATCTGATAGATATACCCGTCTTGAAGGCCGCGGGGCTGGCGGTTAGCGTGCCCGAGGCCGCCGCTGAAGTAAAGACGATTTCCTCCTACATTACAAAGGCGTCCGCGGGCCGCGGCGCCGTCCGGGAAATCTGCGAACTCATCCTCAAGTCCCAGGCGAAATGGGACGAGGTCATTAAAAAGTATATATGATTACGGCGATTTAAAATCGATTACAGCGATATCGTTGTAATCTAAAAGCATAAATTTTGCACGAAATCGCTGTAATCGCTGCTTTCCTTCTCATGGATAAGACGGCTGTTACCAACAGACAGGCGAGGTACAACTATCAGATCCTCGAGAGCCTTGAGGCAGGCATAGAACTGAAGGGCACAGAGGTAAAATCTTTGAGAGAGTCTAAAGCCTCCTTAAAAGATAGTTTTGCGAGGGTTGACGAAGGCGAGCTTTTTCTATATAATTGTTATATAAGCCCTTACGAATTCGGCAATATAGCGAACGTGGAGCCCACAAGGAGGCGAAAACTTCTGGTCCACAGAAGTCAGATGGCCAGGCTTGCGGCCCAGGTATCGCAAAAGGGCATGACACTGATTCCGCTTAAGATATATTTTAAGCGCGGCATTGCCAAGGTGGAGCTGGCCGTGGCAAAGGGCAAACTGCTCTATGACAAAAGGGAAACAATCCGCAAGCGCGAAAACGCCCGCGAACTGAGGCGAACGCTGAAAAATCACTAAAGAAATCCTCGTGCAGGGACAGCTTGACAATAGGCCATTGCCAGTCGGCAGGGCCCGTTGCTGACCAACCGAAGGTTTTTACATAGGTCCTTCAGCGGCTAAAGTCCTCGCTACTCGCTCGGACTTTTTACGCCGCTTCAGGATCAAATTTGCTTCGCAAATTTGGGGGGTGACAGGTTTCGACTTGGGTAGATTGCTGGATATGCCGCATGCCGAGGCAGTCGGGTGGCCTCGATAAAACCCGGCAAAAAAACAAATGCTAAGAACAGTAATGTTCCAGCTACAGTGGATGCGTTGCTTTCTGAAATAGGAAAAGGCGTTGCCGATCCTATTTCGGTAAAGCCAATGCTTCCATTGGTCAGCCCGGTTATTTAACATAACCGGCCGCCGGCCGGTCCTGCCTGTGGGATCGGATCGGCGCAATCAGCAGGCTGGTTCCTGGTTGTATCCTTGATGTCAGGAACGAGATCTTAAAGGATAGCCATTTCTGAATCTCTCCTGCCGGAGCCGGATTTGGTGAAATTTAATAGGCAGGATACGCATGTAGAAGCTGTCTTGCAATATCCAGGGACGGCGGTTCGAATCCGCCCACCTCCATGTTTGATTTTGCTTTTGGCAAAATCAAACAGAGCAATCGAAAATTGAGCATTAGGGCATATGAAATCATACACAGAACATCTCTGGTTTAATACGAAAAACAAGCGGGAGTTTATTAATATTACGCCGCAGGTGGAAAAGGCGGTGAGGGAGAGCGGGGTGCAGGAGGGGCTCTGCCTTGTCAATG
>JAQURK010000024.1 GCA_028715645.1 Candidatus Omnitrophota bacterium
GAAGAGAAGCTCACCGATAAGCTCGGGATAATCAACCCCGTGACCGTCAACAGCGGTACAGCGGCGCTGCACCTGGCCTTGGTAGTGGCTGGTATCAAGGCCGGCGACGAGGTAATCTTGCCGGCACAGACCTTTGTTGCCACAGGAGTAGTTATTCTTATGCAGCAGGCCAGGCCCGTATTCGCCGATATACAGCCATTAACCGGCAATATTCTGCCCCAATCGATAAAGGATAAGATTACCGCAAAGACAAAGGCAATTATACCCGTTCACTGGGGAGGGTATCCTTGTGATTTAGACGAGATCAATGCCATCGCAAAAGAGCGCAATTTGACCGTCATAGAAGACGCCGCCCACGCCCTGGGCGCGATTTACAAGAATAGGCCCATAGGCTCAATATCTGAATTTACTATTTTTTCTTTTCAGGCGGTAAAGCATTTAACTACGGGTGACGGAGGGGCATTGTGCTGTTTAAATCAGAAGAACTATCAAAGGGCAAAGATACTCCGTTGGTTCGGCATTGACAGGGTAAACAGCAAGGAGTCCTTTCTCGGGGAAAGAGAATACAACATCTCTGAATTCGGGTATAAATATCACCTAAATGATCTTGGGGCCGCGATCGGGCTGGGTAATTTAGAGGATTTTTCTGGAAATTTGAAACGCCGGCATGATATCGCGCACAGGTATCGCAGGGAGCTGGCGAATGTGTCGGGCCTTACGCTGCTGGATTATAAAGACGACAGAAGGAGCGCATACTGGTGTTTTACCGTACTTGTCGAAAAAAGGGATGATTTTGTCAGAAAATTGCGCGCAAATGGGGTGCCGGTTTCCGTCATACATTTGAGGATTGACCGAAACTCGGCTTTTGGCGGGCTGAACAAGGATTTGCCAAACCAGGAAAAATTCGACAAAAGCCAGGTCTCCATTCCCATACACAATAGTTTAACCAAAAAAGACGTTGATTTAATAATTAAGACGATTAAGAAGGGATGGTGATGAAAAGGAGGGAAGTGGCCGTGAATAATAAAGGTTTGCCGATTATCTCAAAGAATATAAGAATAAGATGCCCGAAGGATTTTAAAATCGGCAATTATTCCATTATCGACGATTTTTGCTATTTCTCAACCAAGGTAAGGGTCGGCAGATGTTCGCATATTGCCTCCGGATGCAGCATTGCCGGCGGCAGAGATAGGCAATTTATCCTTGGGGATTACAGCAGTCTTTCCTCAGGCGTCAAGGTTTGGTGCGCTAGCGATGATTTTACGAATGATGTCGTTGCCCTGATTCCGGATGAGATTGGGGAGATAAAAAATAATTTTATAAAGGGCGACATAACGATAGCGAGTTTGACCGCGGTCGGCTCCAATTCCGTAATAATGCCTCGTAATAACATTCCCGAGGGAACCGTAATAGGCGCCTTGAGCTTCGTTCCGGTCGGTTTCAAATTCAAGCCCTGGTCGGTCTATGCTGGCATACCAATCAAATACCTCGGCCCCCGCAATAAAAAAAATGTGCTGAATCAAATCGAGATTGTTAAACGCTATTTTAGAACATGAAACTCAAAACCGCTCTTTTTTTCCTACTTATAATATTGCCTATAATTTTTGTTCTAAGAATCCCGACATTTTTTCCTGCCGGACGCGGGGATGCGGACGTATTCAGTTATATCGCGGATACCGTCTTGCGCGGCGAGATTCCCTATCGCGATACATGGGAACAAAAGTCCCCGCTGCTTTTTTATTTAGAGGCTGGGATATTCAGGATATTTGGCAGCCGAGCGGAAACCATCGCATTCTTTGAAATTTTCTGGCTGCTTATAAGCTGCGTCTTTATCAAGAAATTGTCCGATTTATTTTTTGAAGAAAAGACCTCGCTATTCGTAACTTTTATATTTGCCTGTTATGCCAGCTCCTTAAAAATAGCCGAGTCTGCGGGGATGACCGAGACCTATGCGATGCTGCCCGGCATAATTGCCATTTTTAGCGTCATAAAATACGAAGAAAACCGTAAAAAACTCCTCCTCTTCACAAGCGGCCTTATGGCCGCCGCCGCTTTTTTGTTTAGACAAACAAGCGCCGTAATTATATTTCCCATCGTCTTATATCTTACGATAAGCCATTTTTCCGAGGGCCGCCACGATTTTTTTAAGCTTTTTTTAAAATATTTAATATTCGGCCTTGGAATTTTAATACCTCTTTCGATTTTTAGCGCCTATTTTTTTATGAACAACGCTTTTAAGGATATGATTTCTCAGGTGTTTATCTATCCTAAATTTTTTTATTCAAAGGGTGTCCTTTCCATTCCTTATGTTAAAAATTCGATTATCAGATTTATGGATTCTTCTTTGTACGGCAACCCCTTTTTGCCCGCATTGGGGGTCTTGGGTATTTTATATTCAAGAATGAAGGCCCCATTTGTTATGTTTTTGTCGCTGTTTTTGTTAGATTTATTCAGTATATGTTTCAGCGGCAGATTCTATAATCATTATTACGTTCAGATAATTCCAAGCCTTAGCCTGTTAAGCGGTTATTCCCTTGATTACCTTTTTAAAGAGGGCGCCTGCGCTTTCAGACGAAAGTTGATTTATCTTATAGTTGTGTTTTTCATTTTTTCTTCTACATTTCCAGGGGATATTTATGAAAGTTTAAGATTTATTAAAGACAAAGAATATAGAAGGGCAAAGCCCTTGATAGAATGGGTCATGAATAATACCTCAAAAGACGATTTTGTATATGTTTGGGAAGGCGCGCCGACAGTAAATTTCTTTACAAAGAGAAGAATCCCCTCAAAATACTTTGGTCTGGCCCCCCTTCAAACGTCTGGTTATGTAAAGGACTCTGATTTAAGACGATTTCTCAATGATCTTAAAAAAAATACGCCTAAATTTATTATCTATAAAAACACCAAAACAAACAGAGGTGTGCGTCCCTTTAAGGCGGCCTTTCCCGATAACATTGCCTATGATCCGAAAATTTTGTCTTCTATAATTGAATTGCTGGAAAACCATTATGTTTATGAAACCACCATCGAGGGTTTCGATATATATAGGTTAACGCCTACCCCTTCACGTATTATTGACCTAAAGTAATTAAATCTTGACTTTTTTCACTCTGAAATATTATAATATATTCTGTTGTTTATAAGCTATTCTTGGTATAATAATATCAATAAATGAAGACCAAAACGGTACTCATTACGGGAGGGTCGGGTTTCATAGGTTCATACCTTTGTGAGCTGCTTTTGGCCAGGGGATACAGGATTATCTGCCTTGATAACCTTATAACTGGAAGCCTTTCGAATATAGCCCCTCTTTTTAAAAATCACGGGTTCAAATTCATAAAACATGATATCTCAAAAACTATCGGCATAAAAGACAAGATTTATTATGTTCTTCATTTTGCCTCTCCGGCAAGTCCGGTGGATTACCTGAAATTTCCCATCCAGACATTAAAGGTAGGTTCGCTGGGCACCCATAATGCCCTTGGCATCGCCAAGGCAAAGCGTGCTAAATTTTTTCTGGCATCCACAAGCGAGATCTACGGAGATCCCCTGGTGCATCCGCAGAAAGAAAATTATTGGGGCAATGTGAATACCATCGGCCCGCGCGGGGTTTATGACGAGGCGAAGCGCTTTTCTGAGGCCATAACGATGGCGTATCACAGGGCGCACGGGATAGACACAAAGATTGTCCGCATTTTCAATACCTATGGCCCCCGCATGAGGAAGGAAGACGGCAGGGCAATCCCCAATTTTATCAGCCAGGCCTTAAAGAATAAGCCGATTACCGTTTATGGAAGGGGAGGGCAAACCAGAAGTTTTTGTTATGTCACGGATTTGGTTGATGGAATCTACCGGCTGATGATGTCGCCCCTTAACGAACCTGTTAATCTTGGAAATCCAAAGGAAATGACCATACTGCAATTGGCAAAGGAAATCATCAGGTTGACCGGCAGTAAGAGCAGGATCGTTTATGAGATGCTTCCGCAGGATGACCCTAAGACCAGGCAGCCGGATATCACAAAGGCGAAAAAATTTTTAAAATGGCAGGCAAAGGTTGGCTTGGAAGAGGGCTTAATAGAAACCATAGGGTATTTCAGGTTAAATAAGGTCGAAAAGGCAAGTTGAAAAAAACCACTTTTTTTATTTTTCTCTTAATTATTGCTATATTCCATTATCTATTGCTTTCAGAAACAGCCTTGGCGTATTCTTCGGCCGATGTCCCTGTCCACCATTGGTCCTACGAGTCGATCGATAAACTTGCTATAGCGGGCCTGGTCAGTCTTTCAGGATTTGATGCCAGGCCAATGACAAGAGTCCAGATGGCCTATAAAATAAAGGAGGCCATAGATAATATTGAGGCAGGGCAGCTTCCGCATGACCTTTCCCTTGACCGGGAGTATATAGAATATCTTCAGACCTTCCTGTATAAACTTATGAATGAATTCCGCCAGGAACTGATATTAATAGGGGTTACGGTAGCCCAGATAGAAAATAGTCAAGAGGCGCCTAGTACAGATAGATTTTTTAATTTCAATGCGACCCGCCCGATTAAAACCGAACACCGATACGCCAGAATAAAGTCAGGGAATGATATTTTGCTTGAGAATGAAAACGGTCTTAGGCTGGAAGAAGGATACAATCTACGGGCACGCGTTTATCAATGGATAAATATATTTAATCATTTTACCTTCAGCGTGACGCCAGCCCTTAGGGCCACCGAAAATGATACCGAGCTTTTTTTTGATGAGGCGGACGCAAAATTTTCAATCCGTAATGTAGAAATATCACTGGCAAAAAGCGCGATGTGGTGGGGACCTGGTTTTCACGGCTCTATGCTGATTAGTAATAACGCCAAACCATTAACCCTTGCGAGGATTCGCAGCATCAATAATTTTAAACTTCCGTGGGTTTTTGAAAAATTAGGCTCATTTGGCGTAAATTTTTTCGTAAGCAAACTCGAAAAAGATAGGGCTGTCCCGGAACCCCTCTTTTCCGGATTGCGGCTGGAATGGGCGCCTTTGCCGTATCTTATAGTAGGCGCAAATAGGACTTCTATTATGCAGGGAAAAGGAAGACAGGGGTTCCATCTCAATGACTATTGGAATACGTTTGTCGCCAAGAATGAGCTCTCTCATGGTCAGCCTTCTGACAAGGATACGGATCAACTTGCTTCTTTTGACGCGAAGTTTGTCGTACCGCTTAGCCCGGCGACGTTAATAGCCTCAGGCATTGAACTTTATGGAGAATGGGCCGGCGAAGATAAATTCGCCTTTTGGGAGAATGAGTCGCCTGGTTACCTGCTCGGGTTTTTCTTACCGAATATTTTTAGAGATAAGGGTACAGACCTGAGGGTTGAATACGCGAAAAATAAATCCGGCTGGTACAACCATGGAATATACAACGCGGCCGGCGGCGGCACCGCCTACACCTATGAAGGCAATATAATTGGGCACCACATGGGAGGGGATGCGGATGACCTGTTTTTAAGGATTTCAAAAGAGCTGTCTTTTTTATCCACGCCTTACTTTGATACGGTTAAGGTGGGCGCCCAGTTTGATTTTGAAAGACACGGCCTTTCGCTCGGTGTCAAGGAGAAAAAGACTGAATTTGCGGCGGACATATTATGGAGCCATGCCAATGACGTATGGCTCTACTTTGCGTATGAATTGGAAAAATATGAAAATTTTCAGTTTGCTTCAGGCAACAGGTCAAGGAACCATATAGTCCTTTTAGGGGCGGATATAAAATTTTAAAGGAAAAATCAGGGGGGAATATGATAAAAAAAGTTTTGGCGTGGATTGTCATGATTTCTTTTTTGATGTCCCAGGGCCCCGTTGTTTTTGCAGAAACCGTTGATACCGGGGGCATTGCCGAAAAATTGGCCATTGCCCAGAAAGAAAAGATTGAGGGCAAGGAAGAGATTTATAACAAATTCACCTGTCCTTCCTGCAACCGGGACTTTGAGTTAAAAATCGCCCCTGATGACCTCGAATTAAAAAAGGGGATAAAAAAAATAATCTGCCCTTATGACGGAACAGAATTTTACCCTCAGCCCTTTTTGGCAAGCCATGAGGAATTACAGTATGAGACCGTAAGGTGCCCTAGCTGCGGAATGGAATTTAAAGGTTATGTTGATGTCAAGGCCCTTTTGGCCGGCCAGCCGCAGATGCTCACCTGCCCTTACGATAAGAAAAAATTTTATTTTAAGGCCGAAGGTTTCAATCCCGCGAAATTTACATGGGTGAATTTATATACCGTGATGTGTCCTACCGATAAAAAGACTTTTAAGGCGTATATAGACCCTAATAGCCAAAAAGATCTAACGTGCCCTTATGATGGAACAAAGTTTTTCCCTACGCCTAATTTGATCGTGTCGCAGACAGGCGCAGCTAAAGGCAGTAAGTCTGCCCTGGGCGGCATGGCGGCGGCAGGTGCCCTGGGTGCCGAGGGCGGCATGGCGATTAGTGGCGGGGCCGCTGAAGACGCCAATATGGAGCGGCCTCCGGTTACCGAAGAGCAGACATCAGGCATTGAGAATATGTTTTCTGAGAAGATACCTTTAAACGTTTCCAAGACAATCAAACAATTTGGATACGATATCTTCAAACCCGTTGCGAATTCAACAGATAACGGGGACAATAAAGAAACCGCCGAGGGATATCAGGGGGGAAGACCTGACCTTAAGTTATTGAAAGATTTGTTCGGCTCAAAACAAGAAGGTATTTTTTCGGATAGGGCCGAGAAGGGCGGGCTTTCAATTTTTAGTACCCCCACAGAGATACCGGTAATCAGCGATTATATATTGGGCCCCGGGGATACGCTTATGATCACGATCTGGGGGCAGATACAGGAATCGTTTCCGGTTACCATTGATTCCGAGGGAAAGATACTGCTTCCGAAAGTCGGCCCCGTTTATCTCTGGGGTCTAAAGTTTAACGACGCCGAGAATCTCATAAAGGAAAATATGTTAAAGGCTTATACCAATATTCAGATAAGCATATCGATGGGTCGGCTTCGAGGTATAAAAGTTTTCGTCCTTGGCGAAGCAACCCATCCCGGCGGGTTCACTGTAAGCGCGCTTTCCAATTCATTCCACGGACTTTATGCGGCAGGCGGCCCGACAAAACTCGGTTCGATGAGAAGGATAAAATTGACCAGAAAAGGCAGGCCCGATATGCCCATAGATTTGTATAATATGCTCATCAAGGGCGATAACAGTCAAGAGTACAAACTTCAGGAAGGCGATACCCTATTTATCCCGCCCATAGGGGATGTAGTCGGCATAGCCGGCAATGTAAAACGGCCCGCTATTTATGAGCTGAACGGAAAAGTAAGATTAAACGAGGTCATAGAAATGGCAGGAGGGTTTTCTTCCGTTGGATACCTGCAGAGGATACAGCTTGAGAGGATAGAGGAGCATTTGAGGAAAACAGTTTTGGATCTGGAATTCAAATCCCTGTCTGATTTACAAAAATCTACGAATAATTTGGAGCTCCAGGATGGAGATATGGTTATTGTATTTCCCATCATACCAATCAGATATAATTTTGTGTCCATCACCGGAAATGTATTAAGGACCGGCGACTACGAGCTCAAGCCGGATATGAGGCTCAAGGATTTAGTGGACAAGGCCGGCGGCTTGCTTCCCGGCACGTATCTGGAGCGCGCCGAAATTTCGCGTTTCAAGGGCGACAAGACACGAGAGATAATCGCCGTCAGCTTAACAGACCTTCTGGATGGCAGGGAAGAAGCGAATATCCCGCTTAAGGAATGGGATTTAATAACCATATATTCAAAGAAAGATATAATGCCGGATTCCTTTGTAGAAATAGACGGCGCTGTAAATAAGGCGGGCAAATACGAATTGATAGAAAATATGAAACTCAGCGATTTAATTTTTACGGCGGGCGGTTTAAAAAGAAACGCGTTAATGTCAAATGCTGAGTTATTCAGAAGTTATCCTGATAAGGGGCCAAGGATATTCAATATTGATTTAAATAGGGCGTTGGCAAAGGATTCCGAGGAATATGATAAAAACGATGTCATCCTGGAAGAGGGGGATCATCTCTTCATAAGGGAAGATACAACGATGGAAGAAAAGCTTATTATTACCCTTTCAGGCGAGTTTAAATATCCGGGTAAATACGCCGTTGAAAAAGGGACACGGCTTAGTTCGGTTATCGAAAGGGCCGGCGGCTTTACTACAAACGCGTTTTTAGACGGTAGTTACTATACCAGAGAGAGCATAAAAATAGCGCAGCAGAAGATGCTTAAAAAGTTTCTCAGTTTTGAGCAGAACGCCATGCTGCAGGAACAGTCCTCGATGGCAATAGGCGCAAGCAACGCGCAAATAGAAGCGAGAGGAAAACTTGTTGAATACAGGCAAAGATTGATGCAGGACCTTGATGCGCTTCAGGCGCCCGGCAGGATACTCTTCAGGATGAATGCCGATATGCACAAATTTAAGAACAGCGAATATGATATTTTTATTGAAGACGGGGACACGTTAAATATCCCTGTTTATCCTTCTACGGTAGAGATAGTCGGCAATGTATATGGTCCGGGTAGCGCCGCCTATAATGAAGGCAAGGGCATAGACTATTATATAAATAAGGTAGGCGGTCTTACAAGGGCTGCTGATGCCAACAGGATCTTTGTAATCAGGGCGAACGGAGAAACGGTAAGCAGTTTTGTAAGGGCTGTAAAGATAAGAAGAGGCGATACCATAATCATACCTGAGGAATTTAAATACAGGACATTGCCCGGCTTATTCGCCAAAGACCTCATTCAGGTTATATATCAGGCCACTTTAGGCGCGGCCGTTACCGTTGCCGCGATAAATGCGTTATAAGGCTGTAAAAAGGAGCGATCCATGAGCTATGAGTTTAATATTCTATATTATATAGACCTGTACAAAAAATCGTGGAAAATAATTTTAAGGGCTACGGTTATATCCATTCCATTGATCTTTTGTTTGGCCCTGTTTAGGCCCACCACATACGTATCCTCTGCTACTCTTCTCAGCACAGGGGGGACCTCCGGAGTAAATTACGGCGATTCTACGTTGTCAAGGTTTTTGGGCATTGCCTCGTCTTCCTCTCCATGGCAGATAGTCGGGTCTGTCATGTCGAGCCGACGCATGGCAAATGATGTTAGGGAGCATTTTAAACTTTGTGAAAAACCGGGGTTTTGGTGGAGGCTCAACCCGGTTCAATTACAAAGTGGTATTGTGGAGGTAAGCGGTTCCGACCCGGCCCTTACCCAGCAGATAACCACCTTCTGCATAGAAAACCTTGATAAAATTAACGTAGAGCTGGACATCACGGCGAATAAACCAATGGTAAGGGTGCTTGATTCGGCCACATTCGGTTCGCCCATATCGAAACAAATTCCGAAGAAGATTTTTATCGGAAGCGTACTGATATTTTTATCAGCAAGTTTTTATGTATTTTTTGTGGATTATTATAAAAAATTGAAGGGGCGCTAAAATTATTTAAGGAGCATTTATGAAAAGAGCCTTGGTAACAGGCATCACGGGTCAGGACGGTTCCTATCTTAGCGAACTTTTGTTATCAAAAGGGTACGAGGTTCACGGTATTATAAGAAGGGCAAGCACGTTCAATACAGAGCGCATAGATCACATTTATGAGGATATTCATCAGGAAGGCATTAAATTAATTTTACATTACGGCGACCTCAGCGATTCTGAGCAGTTGACAAATATAATCTATAACATCAAGCCCGAAGAGATATATCACATGGGGGCCCAGAGCCACGTGAGGATTAGTTTTGATTTGGCCGAATATACTACAAATATAACCGGATTGGGGACATTGAGGATACTGGAGGCTATTAGAAAAAGCGGCATAAAAACCAGATTTTACCAGGCATCTTCAAGCGAGATGTTCGGTTCCTCCCAGCCCCCCCAAAATGAGCAAACCCCTTTTAAGCCGCGCAGCCCATATGCAGTGTCAAAATTGTATTCTTATTGGACCGTAGTGAACTACCGGGATGGCTACAATATATTCGGTTCTAACGGCATACTCTTTAACCATGAGTCGCCAAGGAGAGGGGAGGTCTTCGTTACCCGAAAAATTACGCGCGGATTGGCAAGGATATTAGCCGGGATAGATAAAAAGATTTATTTGGGAAATCTTGATGCAAGGCGGGATTGGGGGTTTGCGCCTGAATACATGGAACTTGTTTGGAGGGTACTGCAGGAAGACAAGCCGGGAGATTATGTTATTGGGACGGGTACAAGCCGTTCGGTAAAGGATTTTCTGGAAGCGGCGTTTAATTACGTACATAAAGACTGGCGCGACTACGTTGTAGTTGACAAGAGATATCTGAGGCCCACAGAGGTGGAGTTTTTGCAGGCGGATATCGCAAAGGCGCGCAAGGTTTTTAAATGGGCGCCAAAGGTAGTGATGGAGGATTTGGCAAAGATTATGGTGGACGCCGATATGCGGAAGGCGGGACTTAAGCCGGTAGGCGAAGGCGATAAAATCCTTGCCAGGCAATTTCCGCAGAGGTGGTGGAAAACAGACTGATATGGGCTTACAATTAAAATCTAAAAATATCCTTGTCACGGGAGGAAGCGGTTTTCTCGGTTATTTTGTAGTCGAGGCGTTAAAACAAAGGGGATGTAAAAATATTTTTGTCCCTGAAATCCAGAAATATGATTTAACTCAGATGGAGGCTATAAAGAAACTTTATAAGGACGCGCGGCCTGATATAGTTATTCATCTCGCAGGGAGGGTGGGGGGTATCGGCGCCAATAAAGAAAAACCGGGCGAGTTTTTTTATGACAATCTTATTATGGGTATCCAGATGATGGAGGAAGGCCGCCTCGCCGGCGTTGAGAAGTTCATCGCTTTAGGCACTATTTGTTGTTATCCAAAATTTACCAAGGTCCCCTTTAAGGAAGAGGATTTATGGAATGGCTATCCCGAAGAAACCAACGCCCCTTATGGCTTGGCAAAAAAAATGCTTTTGGTCCAGTCGCAGGCATACCGGGAGCAATACGGCTTTAATTCAATTTTCATTATGCCGGTTAATCTTTATGGACCAGGGGACAACTTTGACCCTGCCTCGGGCCATGTAATACCGGCGCTGATTAAAAAGTGTATTGACGCCGTTCAGAATAAGGCCGGCGAGATCACCGTTTGGGGCACAGGGAGGGCAACCAGAGAGTTTCTTTATGTGGAGGACGCAGCTAACGGGATTTTGCTTGCCGCCGAAAAATATGATAAACCCGAGCCGGTCAACCTTGGCTCAGGTTTTGAGATAAGCATCAAGGGCCTGGCATCGCTTATTGCCAGACTGACCGGGTTTAAGGGAAAGATTGCGTGGGACGCCTCAAAGCCTGACGGCCAGCCGCGAAGAAAGCTTGATACCTCAAGAGCGTATCGGGAGTTTGGCTTTAAGGCAGTGACAGGTTTTGAAGAGGGGTTAAAAAGGACCATCGAATGGTACAGGAAGCACGGGGCCTGATATGAATGGAGAGATCGTAATAAGGCCTCAAAGGAATATGTTCAGGGTCGGTCTTCGGGAGCTATGGGATTACAGGGAGCTGGCCCTTTTTTTCGTATGGAGGGATATAAAGATCAGATATAAACAAACGGCCATAGGAATTCTGTGGGCGTTATTCCAACCTGTGGCGGCCATGCTTATATTTACGGTCTTTTTTGGCAAATTAGCCAGGATGTCTTCGGATAATATCCCTTATCCGGTTTTTGTGTATACGGGGCTCCTTTTATGGAATTATTTTTCATCAAGTCTCTTACACTCAAGCGAAAGCATGGTGGCTAATGCCAACATCATACAGAAGACCTATTTTCCCAGGCTTATCATACCGCTCGCCTCTTCATTAACCGGACTGATCGATCTTGCCATAGCCTCGCTCGTCCTTGCCGCATTAATGTTTTTTTATCATTTTAGTCCGGGTGTGAAGATAATATTTTATCTGCCCGCCCTCATACTCATAAGTTTTTTAAGTTCCACGGGCCTGGGATGTTTTTTTACCTCGGTAAACGTTAAATACAGGGACGTAAGATATGTGATGCCGTTTTTTATCCAGACGCTTATGTTCCTGACGCCCGTCATATATCCCATTTCCATAGCAGGGGATAAATACAGGTGGCTTTTTTTGATCAATCCGATGTCGGGCGTGATAGAGACGACAAGGGCGGTAATTTTTAATACAAGGGCGCCGGATCCGCGCATGCTTTATTCTTCCTTTGCCGTAAGCGCGGTATTATTCGTAACGGGTATTGCATATTTCAGGAAGACGGAAAAGTATTTCGCGGATATCATATAAATGCCGGAATCTATAATCCAAGTAAAGGGTTTATCAAAGACCTACAGTATTTCCCAAAAGCCGGGCTATCTTGCGCTAAGGGACCTTCTTGCTGAATCCATGAAGAGGCCCTTTAAGGGCCGCGGCCGCCGGGCCTCCAAGGAGCGGTTTTGGGCCTTAAGGGATGTGTCATTTGAGGTTAAAAGGGGCGAGGTCGTCGGTGTTATAGGAAGAAACGGCGCGGGAAAAACCACGCTCCTTAAGCTGCTCTCCCGAATTACATACCCGGTGTCAGGAGAGATTTGCCTCGGCGGCAGGGTCGGAAGCCTCCTCGAGGTGGGCACCGGATTCCATTCAGAGCTTACCGGCAGGGAAAATATATATTTTAACGGCGCCATACTCGGAATGAAAAAAAGGGAGATTGACAGGAAGTTTGACGAGATGGTGGAATTTTCAGGCGTGGAGAAATTCCTCGATATGCCCGTTAAAAGATATTCAAGCGGCATGCAAGTCAGGCTTGCCTTTTCGGTAGCAGCGCACCTTGAACCGGAAATACTATTGGTGGATGAGGTGCTTGCGGTAGGGGATGTCCAGTTCCAGAAAAAATGCCTCGGGAAGATGAAGGACGTTTCACAAAGCGGGAGGACTATTTTATTCGTCAGCCACAACATGGCCGCGGTAGCCAGTCTTTGCAAACGCGCTATCTTGATTGAACATGGCCGCCTCCTGATGGATGTGGACACGCAAAAGGCCGTATCAACATATCTTGACCGCAATACGTCCGAGGGGGCAGCAATCACGTCAAAGGGACTCAAGGGGCGAGTAGAAGGGGTAATTAAAAAAGATAATCCCACAATTCAATTTAAGGAGGTTGCCGTCCTTGACCAAAATGGCAATCCTCGGAATAGCTTTAGTTCGGAGGAGCCAATTTGCCTATCCGTCGCTTATGAATGCTTGACTCAGGTTTCTGATTTACAGGTCATAATCCATGTAGTCAACGCAGAAAACGAACTTATTCTTGCGACCCAGAATCAGGATAGCGAAAATCACGCCGTTTTTTCCAAAGTGGAACCGGGAATCTATAATTCCCGATGCACTATCCCCCCAAACCTCTTCGGCCAAAAGCGTTTCTACGCAACCATACATCTGAGGCATGCGGCTATCGAGCATCTCATCCTTGATCGAATCCTTTTTTTTGATGTAACTTTTTCCGGGTATAACGATGTGGTCAGCCTGCATCGCACAATGGCCAATACATATATCCGGCCTAAACTGAGATGGGAGACAGGGAAGGTGAATAATTTTTGCGAAGCCCTGGAAGGGTCCACATGATGCGTTGGCTAAACGAGTTTGTCGGGGTTAATATAAATAGCGAACGGGTAGTAATTAATGGCCCCCTGCTTACATCGGGCGGCTCGGACAATAAAGGACAGAAAAAAAGCGGCATCTATGTCATTGGCGATGTTTACGGCGCTTACGTAGATGGACGATCATGGGATCCCGGCATGCTCATGCGGCGTTTAGTTGAAAACGGTGAAAATGAAGCCGCTTTGGAAAAAATACTGCGTAAGTCAGTAGGGGATTTCTTCATTGTAGCGCTAACCGAAAAAAAAGCGCTAATCTTAACTACGCCAGGCTGCCATGGTATTTTTTACACATCTGTTAGCGGAAAAATCATAATCTCAGACCTTCCGGAAGGGTTATTTCCTTTGATTAATTCTTATACAGTTTCTGATTATGAGGTGCTGCAGTGGCTGATAATGAGCGGCGAGCGCTCAATGCCATTCCGCTATATCTTTAAAGAGATACGATGCCTGATGGGGGGAAGCAGGCTTTCCGTATCGGATAACGGCGCCGCGCGAACCGGCGTATATATTTTTCCTCCAACAGAGCCAAATTGCACCTATGAAATGTATGTCGATGGGCTTGAGGGAACGGCAAAGGTTATTGTCGCCGAATGTACAAGGCGCAATAAACCGATTTATTCCTTATTCTCGGGCGGGATTGATTCTACTACAACGGCCCTGTCAATAATGTCCGCGGGCGGCAAGGTGACGCCGATAACGCTGCTTCCCTCCGCATACCGAGATTTAGAGGGATATGAGGTAACATATGCATTGGCCACTCGTTCTTCAGAGGCGATTGGCGCGCCTTTAAGGATAATTCCTTTTGATGAATTTGATGAAACCGCCATCGACAGACAATTTGGGACTTTTGGATCATGCCTTTATAGCGGAGGCTATCTCGGCACCGCCTTTTTTAAAAATCCGCGTCTCTTTGGCGATGCCGATCCCCTCGTTTTTAGCGCGGATGGGATGGATACTATATATGCGATCGCGTATCAAAAGCCTCCGTTTAAGCTCCCTGTCGCCTTCCAGGGTTTTCATCCGGCGCTAAACCCCGGATATCTTTTAGGCATGCAATATACGGGTTTGTTTCAATCGGCAGTGCTTCAGGCAACTCCGTTCTGGAGATGGGCTTATCCGATTCTGCACCGGCGCCGTTATATGAATGATATAAAACTGCCCTTAAACGCCTACGAATATATTTTGAATATGATCCTTAGCACGAAACATCTGGCCCTTCATTCAGACAGACTTTTGACGTCAATTTTAGCCAGCAAGGGCGGGGCCTTTTACGCATCCCAGATAAACTCTTTTTTAAAAACGCCCGCGGGCAGGAAATTCGCCGAATATAAATTTCAGACCGTTATTAAAGAAATGCTTGAAAATGCAAATTTATCGGATTTAAAAATAAACAACCTTTCCCTCGCTCAATTCAATAGTATTATACGGCGCCTTGCGTATTCTACCTTTTTTTGGCAGGGCCTGATCGGGCAATACGCTTCTGCGCAGAAATTCAACTATGGTTATTTTTCATTTCCAATGCAAGGCCCATTATTGGATGTGTTTTCCGGGCTTTATGCCGGGCTAAAAGAAATAACCTTTCCGAAATGGTTCGAATACAGATATTTCAAGCAGCGGGTAAAAAAACGCTATTCTTTCATAAGTGTGGATTCTTTGCCGTCCGGGCGCAACGAAAGAAGCCGGCTGCCTGTGGTTAACCACCGTGATCTCTTTATAAAATCAAGGCCTTATATTGACCGGATGCTACCGCTCATGAATTCTAAACAATCGGCATTGCTGGATTTGTTAAAGGATGATGATATCAGGGAATTCGTGCGCTGCGCCTATGAGAAAGCCAGAGAAGCAATCCACGATAACGCAGACGCATGGCCCATGTTTGACCGGTTATATCAACTGGAGTCGCATATAAGGCATGTTATGGACAGCAGTTATGCTGATAACAGAATTCTCGCTTAGGAGGCAAGAACCATGGAGATATTAAAAGGAAAAAAAATATTGATAATAGGCGGCGCCGGTTCTGTCGGCTTCGCCTTGGCAAAAGACATATTGAAATTCTCGCCTGCCACGGTTCGCCTTTTGGATATATCAGAGAATGAGATGTCCAAGGTAAGAAGCGATTTAGGTAATGATAAAAGGGTGCGCTATCTAATCGGGGATATAAGGGATATCGGCAGGTTGAAGCTGGCAATGGAGGATATAGATATTGTTATCCATCTGGCGGCGATGAAACATGTCTATGCATGCGAATATAATCCCTTTGAGGCCATCAAGACCAACATAGATGGTTTGCAGAATGTTATAGACATCGCGAGGGATGGGGATATCGAAAAAATGATTTTTGCAAGCACTGATAAGGCCGTTTCTCCAACGAGCGTGATGGGGATGACAAAACTTTTAGGTGAAAAATTGGTTTCGCTCGCAAATTATTATCAAGGGAAAAAAAGGACTGTTTTTTCATCGATACGTTTTGGAAATGTAATAGGTTCCAACGGTTCAGTCGCGCCGCTTTTCAAAAAACAGATATCGGTCGGCAGGCCGCTTACCATCACGGATGAGGCGATGAGCCGTTTTGTCATTACGATGGATGAGGCGATAAGATTAATTTATAGCGCTATTAAAATAGGCAAAGGCGGAGAGGTGTTTGTTTGGAAAATGCGCACGGTAAGGGTAGTTGATCTGGCAAGGGCAATGATCGTAAAATATGCCGCGGGGAAAAAGATCAAGATACAGGTTATAGGCAAATGCGAAGGCGAAAAAATACACGAAGAAATAATGACGGAAGGAGAGGTCCAGCGGGCAGTCGAATTGGACAACCTCTATATTGTATTTCCGGCGATAGACCACCAGCATTTGACCCGAAAATATATTAATGCAAAAAAGATCAAGAATCCAATCGTTGTATCAAATCAAGGCACTCATATGTCCGAGAACGAAATTAAAAATTTGTTGGAAGAATTGGTAATTTCTAATGGCAAAAATTTTACTGATTGACCCCCCATTTCCGGAGAGGCCGTGGGACATAAACTGGTTGACGCAATTTCCGCCGAAAGGTCTCATGTATATAGCGGCGTATTTAAGGAACGCGGGCCTTAAGGTAGGTATTTTAGACACAAAGCAGATGCAATACGAAAAACCCTCTCTTCTTCGCAGGTCTCTTAAGGAAATACAGCAACTTGTCAAATATCATGTGAAAAAAGAGGCCCCGGAATTGATAGGCATAACATCGACTACCATATCTTATATACCCGCGACCCAGATAGCCAGGGCCGCAAAGGAGGCCCTGCCTTCTTCGAAGATAGTCATCGGCGGCGCTCATGTTACCTTTACCCCTCACCAGACCCTTAAGGAATGTCCGTGGATAGATTTTGTTGTCAGGGGCGAAGGAGAGCGTCCCATGCTTCAATTGGCGACCGGTATAAAGATAGATAATATTGAAGGCCTCACCTATCGCAAGGGGAAGGAATTTGTAGATAATCCGGCAGGCAGGTCATTAAGCCCGGATGAGATACCCTTGCCGGCCTATGATATGCTTGATATGAGAAAATACAGTTATGTCGTATTAATGTGTACGCGCGGCTGCCCCCATGAATGCAGTTTTTGTGAATTGCCCTCTCTCCACAACAGGAAAATCAGATTCCGCCAGGCCGGGCATATCTTGCAGGAGCTGGAGCTGGCCCTTTCCTTAAATCCAGGACTTGAAATAAGGTATGAGGATGAATTTATGGGGTCGGATATGGAGCGCACTTCATTCATACTTGATGCAATAAAAAACAAGGGGCTTGGTCAATTCCGCGCCGCCACAAGACCCGATGGTCTTAATGAGGAAGTCCTCAAAAAGTTGCAGGCGGCAGGCTGCACCAATCTTTACATAGGCATGGAGTCAGGGTCTGAGGATATTCTTAGTTTTAATAAGCGCGGTTTTGGCGTAAAAAAAATCCTGGAAATCGCGGAGATGTTCAGAAGAAACGGTATGCTCTTCCACGGCGGCTTTATCCTGGGGCTTCCTGGTGAAAATCATGATACGCTTCGGCAGACATTGGATGTGGCGTTAAAATGTTGCGACGCAACATTTAGTGTAGTTAAAGAAAATTTTGACGCCTACCTAGAGAAGATGCCTTTTAAGTTGATAGTGGAAAATTCCCGCGCCGAATTTAACCTTTTGGCGCCGAATCCGGGAACAGAGATATTTAAGAACCCGGAAAAATTCAGATACCGTATATTTCATAATAATTGGGAGCTTTATGACTGCAATACAAGTGTGGGTGAGCCGTATGACGTTAGCGCCGGCGAAGTGGAGATATTCAAAAAAAAGGCCTTTAGGGCGGTGCAGGATAAGATGAAGACCTACGGTTTGCCAGTGGATTGGTGGGATTATGGTTATAAGGGATAGAAAGGTTCCCAGGGTTCTTATCACGGGCGGCGCGGGTTTTATGGGACGCTGGACGGCAAAGAATTTTCTGAACAGGGGCCATAAGGTCTGGATTTTGGATAACCTGGTAAATGGTTCCGAAAGGAATATCAGCGAATTTCGCAGCGGCCTCATGGATTTTATCAAGGGAGATATTAAGGATAGGGCCCTGCTCCCCAGCCTTTTTAAAAATAGGTTTGATATCTGCGTGCATTTAGCCGCGGCGATAAATGTACAGGAAAGCATTGATAATCCGGAGATATGTTTTAGCAATAATGTTACAGGGACATTCAATATCCTTGAAGAATGTCGGCGGTATAGGACAAAGGCGGTTTTTATAAGCTCCGCCCTTGTTTATGCGACGGCCGGGGATGGACAAAAAATGACAGAGGAACACCCGCTTAATCCTTCCTGCCCCTATAACGCAAGCAAGATTTTTGGCGAGCACCTAACCATGTCTTATCATAAGACGTATAATCTCCCGGTCGTAATACTCAGGCCTTTCACTATTTATGGACCGTGGCAGAGAAGCGATATTGAAGGCGGTGTGATGAGCATATTTATAAACAGAATGCTCGATGACAGGCCCCTGGAGGTTTTTGGAAGCGGTAAACAATCGAGAGACTTTTTCTATGTGGAAGACTGCGCGGAGTTTATCACAAGGGCCAGCCTCTTTGATAAAGCAATCGGTCAGGTTTTTAATGCAGGCTCAGGTAAAGAACTCAAGATAA
>JAQURK010000025.1 GCA_028715645.1 Candidatus Omnitrophota bacterium
CCTGCGCCTCGAGTTTCATAAGACGCACGCCCTGGGTCGAGCGGCCGGTTGCCCTTATGTCTTTTATCGCGCAGCGGACGATCATCCCTTTTTCGGTAATAAGCATGAGTTCGTCCTTATCGGTTACACTTTTTAGGCCGGCGACAAGGCCGTTCTTTTTATTCGCCTTTATGTTTATTATACCTTTCCCGCCGCGGGATTGCACCCTGTATTCTGAAAAATCCGTACGTTTTCCAAATCCGTTTTCGGTAACCGTAAGAAGGGTTGCATCCTTTTCTACCACTGCCATGGCTATCAGGATATCCTTTTTGGCAAGCCTTATCCCGAAGACGCCCTTGGCGCCGCGGCCCATGTCTCTGACCTGTTTTTCTCTAAACCTTATCGCTTTTCCTTCCTTTGTGGCAAGGATCAGTTCTTTGTCGCCGTCGGTAAGCTGCACGCCTATGAGCTCATCATCCTTTTCAAGCGTTATACCAATGATCCCGCCCTTCCTTGGGTTTGAGAAGGCGGAGAGTTCGGTCTTCTTTATAAGGCCGTTTTTTGTCGCCATTACCAGATAATTGCCTTCCTTGAATTCCCTTATGGGAATATACGCGCTTATCGATTCCCCCTGCTCAAGCTGGAAAAGGTTGATTATCGCCTTGCCCCTTGACTGCCTTGAGCCTTGAGGTATCTCGTGCACCTTTAGCCAGTGCACGCGCCCCTTGTTTGTAAAGAACAATATAAAATCGTGCGTCGAGGCGATAAAGAGGTGTTCTATAAAATCTTCCTCTTTCATGTCGGCACCCGTGACGCCCTTGCCGCCGCGTTTTTGTTTCCTGTATGAGCTTACGGGCAGGCGCTTTATATAATTTCCGTGGCTTATCGTTATGACCATGTCCTCTTCGGCGATTAAATCCTCTATCGCCAATTCTTCAATCTCGGACAAGATCTCGGTCCTTCGTTCGTCGCCCAGTTTTTCTTTTAGCTCCTTAAGCTCTGAATTTATGATATCGAGCACTTTTTTTTCGCTTTCGAGTATGGATTTGTAAAGGGCGATTTTCTTTATAAGATCGAGGTATTCCTCGTCTATCTTTTCCCTTTCGAGCGCGGTGAGGCGCTGCAGCTGCATCTCCAGGATGGCCACCGCCTGTTTTTCCGAAAGTTCGAAGTTTTTCATCAGGGCCTCTTTGGCGGCCTGCGGGTTCTTGGACTGTCTTATCGTCTTGATTATCTTGTCAAGGTTGTCCAGGGCGATCTTTAACCCCTCAAGGATATGGGCCCTTTCCTGCGCCTTGTTCAGGTCGTACTTTGTGCGTTTTACGATGATGTCCTTCCGGTGCTCAACATAATTTTCAAGGAGCTGTTTTAAATTTAATATCTGAGGTTTTCCGTTTACGAGGGCGAGCATGATGACGCCGAAGGTCTCCTGCATCTGCGTATGTTTGTACAGGTTGTTTAATATTACCTGGGCGGTCTCGCCTCTTTTTAATTCGACCACCACCCTTATGCCGTCCTTGTCAGATTCATCCCTTACATCGCTTATCCCTTCTATCTTTTTGTCTCTTACCAGGTCAGCTATGGATTCTATGAGGTTCGCCTTGTTAACCTGATAGGGCAGTTCGGTTATGACTATGGCCTCTTTACCCGACTTTTGTTCCTCAATGCCGGCCTTCGCATGGACCCTTAAGAGCCCGCGGCCTGTCGTGTATGCCGACTTTATTCCTTCTTTTCCGCGGATGATCCCGCCCGTCGGAAAATCAGGGCCCTTTATATACTTCATCAGGTCCTTTATCTCGATGTCGGGTTTTTCAATAAGCGCGCTTATGGCATCGCAGACCTCGCTTAAGTTATGAGGCGGCATGTTCGTTGCCATTCCGACTGCTATACCGGCCGAACCGTTTACCAAAAGATTCGGAAGGACCGCGGGAAGAAGGGACGGCTCTTCAAGCGTCTCGTCGAAATTGGGGACGAATTTTACCGTATCCTTTTCTATATCCTGCAGCATCCAATCCGTAACATGCGCGAGCCTTGCTTCGGTGTATCTCATGGCTGCGGGAGAATCGCCGTCGACACTGCCGAAGTTTCCCTGGCCGTCGACAAGAGGGTATCTTAGTGAAAAATCCTGCGCCATCCTTACCAGCGCATCATATACGGCGACGTCTCCATGGGGATGATAGCGGCCAAGGCAATCACCGACTATCCTGGCGCATTTCTTATAAGCCTTGTTGTGCTCAAGGTTCAGCTCTTTCATGGCATATAAGATGCGGCGGTGGACGGGCTTAAGACCGTCCCTTGCGTCGGGAAGGGCCCTGCCGACTATTACGCTCATCGCGTAACTTATGTAGGAGTCCTTCATCTCATCTTCAATATATACCGGCACTACCTTTTCATTTCGCGTGTACATATCTCTCCTGTTTTAAATATCCAAATATCTCACATTCAGCGCGTGGGTCTCAATAAATTCCCTGCGCGGCTCTACCTGATCGCCCATAAGCACGGTAAACATCTCATCCGCCTCAACCGCGTCTTCCACCGTTACCTTAAGCATGGTCCTCTTTTCGGGGTCCATGGTAGTTTCCCAGAGCTGGATGGGGTTCATTTCGCCCAAACCTTTGTATCGCTGTATGACCATGCCGCTTTTACCGTTCTCTTTGACGAAATTCAAAACCGCTTTTAAATCGGCCAGAGATTTTTCCTCGCCCTCAAACGAGATCTTGTAAAGGCATTCCTTCCCACTTTTTTCCTTTTCTGCCTTTTTTCCTTTTTTCTTCTTTCCGACGGCCTCTGTCTCTAAAACCTGCGATTCGTAATCCCGGATATCCACCTTTAATTTTTCGATGCCTTTTATGGCCTCTTCCATGTCCTTGGCTTCATAAAATTCAATTAATTCAATTTCTTTCTCAGGCTTGCTTTCTTCTTCATTTACACCTTTTGCGGAAACATCCTTGCCTAATTCCTCGTCACTATAGTAAAATTTGTATTCATCATCCACTTTAGCCCTATAAAGTGGCAGTTTTTTGGTCTTTGGATGCCTAAAATTGAGGTATTCTGATACTTTAACTCCCCTTTTGCCTATTATAGTGGCTAATTTCTCAAATTCAACCAATACGCTCAAAAGGTCTCCTAACTGCTTGTCCGTGAAGGTATTTTTATCCTTAAGCCTTGTCAAGGTCATGCCTTCACTTCCTAGCTCAAGCAGGAGGCTATTCATCTGTTCCTCGGTCTCGATATATTCTTCCCTCTTGCCCCTCTTTATTTTATAAAGAGGCGGTTGGGCTATGTATACATAACCCTGCTCCACCAATTTTGGCAATTGGCGGTAAAACAATGTCAAAAGCAGTGTTCTGATGTGAGAACCGTCTACATCCGCATCCGCCATAAACACTATCTTGTGGTATCTTAACTTCGTAGCGTCGAATTCCTCACCCACGCCTGTCCCAAGCGCGGTAATAATAGTCCTTATTTCGTCATTACTGAGTATTTTATCGAGACGGGATTTTTCGACATTTAATATCTTACCCTTGATCGGCAGTATTGCCTGGAACCGCCTGTCCCGCGCCTGCTTCGCGCTATTATGCACAAATATACCGCTGGCTAGCGCAAAGTTATGCGTATCGGGCACTTCCATATCATAAACATCCGTTCTTTCCTTTACTTTTTCTATGCGCTTTATTTTGTGGTTATAATTTTTAACCGCTTCTAACAAATTTTCTGAATTTGAATCAAAAAATCTATTTAACAACGTCTCATACTTTAACAGATTATTGTCACGCTTAGGTCTAGCGCTTCTTTCATCGTCATAGAACTCGAGATCACCATGGTCATCATATACAAGCCTCGCAAAAGCTAAACTATGATTTAAATATGTCCGGCTGTAGGCAATTTTCCGCTTCTTGCGAAAATCCTCTGTCCATTGTTCGCTTGTTTTCTTACGCCTCCAAGATAAAAGAGCCTCGTTGGACCATTCCAATTTTGCCTTGTTTATCAAAATACCCCTTGCTTCTGGATGACGTTGAAAATATTCTCTTACCTGCTTGGATTGTTTGATTCTATTGTCTTTCTGCGCCCAATAATTCTTTTGCGCACAATTCAATGTTTGGGAGTTGCGTCTTCTATAATCCAAGTTACCGTTATAAAATTCCAAAAATTTGCTCAACATAAATCTTTTATACTCGGGATTTTCCCATTGTTTCTTGGCGTTCTTGCTAAATAGTTCTTTTTTCTCGAGGCTTTTTTGACGGGCTTTTTCCCTGAATTCAACAGTTTGCTTAGTTTTTATGGATTTTAGCTTGGAATCTTTCCGATGTAAGGTATGTTCGATGTGCGCATAATGCAACTTCATGTGGTCCTCATAAGACATGCGTTTTATATTTGTAGGATTATTATTCAGCTTATTAAAATCTACATGGTGGCGATGTCGGCCTTCCGACGCAGAATAAACATTATTTGAGAGATTAAAGATATCTGCAAGCAAATGGGTGTAGATCCATTTTTTTGCGATGGGATCAAAAATCATTTCATAACCATCCAAACAACGTTTTTTTTCTTCTTTTTTTGATATCTTCCTATATAAAGGCGCAAGGTTATGTTGCGGCGTTAATTTAACGGCTGGAACATATGTGCCGTCTACTAAACGAAACAAATGATCCGGGGTACATATAAGTTCATCTTCATTATCCAAAATAATCTTAATAACTTTGGCGTTCCTTTTAGTTATTCTCGGATTTAGTATAGGCACAATTCCAATGTGCCCGTTTTCATGAACGGTGTAACAAAAATTTTGCTTTCCGTGTTTATTTTCTTCGACTAACTCCTTAAAAGATAAATTGCGTCCATCACTCAAAGCAACTTTTGTATCTCCCAACCAACAACCTCCGGCGCTGTCGCCCTCGACTATATAAAGTTCGCAAAGCGCGGCGTCCCTTTCCGAGCAGTCGGCAAGTTTGCCGGGCAGCGAATCCATCTCAAGGGCGCCCTTTCTCCTTGTCAACTCTCTTGCCTTCCTCGCCGCTTCTCTTGCCCTTGCCGCAAGGACCGCCTTCTCCACTATCTTATTACCAATGGCGGGGTTTTCCTCAAGGAATGCCCCGAGCGAATCGTTTACGACAGAATTTACTATTCCTTCCACCTCTGAATTGCCGAGTTTGCCCTTTGTCTGTCCCTCAAACTGCGGATTCGGCACCTTGACGCTTATTACCGTTGCCAGACCTTCCCTCACATCATCGCCGGAAAGGCTCGCATCCTCGCCCTTTAAGAGCCCTTTTGTCTTGCAATACTGATTAAGCACGCGCGTTAAAGCCGACTTAAAACCGCTTAAATGGGTTCCGCCGTCGATCGTATTAATATTGTTGGCGAAGCTGAAAATATTTTCAGCGTAACCGTCATTATACTGCATCGCTATCTCGACCATGGCGCCGTCTTTTTCTTTTTCGAAATAAATCACTTTTTTGTGGATAGGATTTTTGTTCTTATTCAAGTGTTCTACAAAAGAAATTATGCCGCCTGTGAAATTAAAGATGTTTGACTTATTTGTCCTCTCATCCTTCAGCTCTATATTGATCCCTTTATTTAAAAAGGCGAGCTCCCTTAGCCTGTTTGCCAGGATGTCGTAACTATAATCGATCTTTACGTTAAATATCTCCTTATCCGCCTTGAATGTTACCTTTGTCCCGGTCTTCTGGCTTTTGCCGATCACGGTCAGTTTTGAAACGGTCCTTCCTTTTTCATATCTTTGATGATAGATCTTGCCGTCTCTTTTTACCTCGACCTCAAGCCAGTCGGAAAGCGCGTTTACGACGCTAACCCCTACGCCGTGAAGCCCGCCGGCCACTTTATAGACACGGTGGTCGAATTTACCGCCCGCGTGAAGCATGGTCAGCACAACCTCAACCGCCGGTTTTTTCTGTGTCTTATGTATATCCACGGGGATACCCCGGCCGTCGTCAACCACTGAAACGCTGTTGTCCTGGCGTATGGTTACGCTTATATTCCTCGCATAGCCGGCAGTGGCCTCGTCTATTGAGTTATCCACTACCTCATACACGAGATGGTGAAGGCCGCCGGTAGCCGTGTCCCCGATATACATCGAGGGTCTTTTCCTGACCGCCTCTACGCCTTCGAGGACCTGAATCGTCCGCGCGTCATATTTCTTTATGTCCGCCTCGGAGATTTGCCCTTCCTCCCCTTCACTCTTTGGTTTTTCGTCTTTGCTCTTTGGTCTTGCCACCTGTTTCTCCTATTCTAAATTGTATCTCCCTGATATCAGCTAATTTTCCCTTAAGGCTCTCAAGGATCTCATTTTTCTTTAGCGTCAGATAATAAAGCATGCTTGAATCTTCCGCCATTACCGTCAATTTCCCTTTTCTAAGCGAAACGGGCCTTGACCTGAAAGCGGCCTGCCTCCCGGCGGCCTGTTTCCATAATACCGCCATTTGCTCTTCGTTTGGTTTCTTGTCGGGGAAACCTCCGCCGCTCATGTCTGAAATAACTTTGCTTACTATATCTTTTATGGCCAAGGTCATGTTATCTGCATAGGGAGGACGACATAAACATATCCATCCTCGGTTCGTATTACCGCCGGTTTTTCCGGAGATGAAAATTCTATCGCGATGTCCGGTTTATCAAGGTTCTTTAAGGCATCAAGCAGGTAGTTAGGGTTAAACCCTATAACGAGACCCGGGCCGCCGTATTCTACAGGGAGCTCTTCCCTTGACTCTCCCAGCTCCGGCGTTACCTTTGAAACAACAAGTCTGTCTTTAAACAACTCGAGTTTTATGGCCTGTGACTCCTGGTTCGTTAATATGCTTGCCCTCTTTACCGCCAAAAAAAGCTTGCCGCTGCTTACCTTCAGTTTGTCCTTGGCTTCCTTAGGGATAACCTGTTCATATTTGGGGAACTCGCCTTCAACCAGCCTGGATATGATAGTGGTTTGTCCGAGATTAAACAGGGCCTGGTTTTCGCTAAAGGTCATTTTTACGTTATCACCGCCTCCGAGCGTCCTTAACAACTCCGATACGGCCTTGGCCGGGATTATGACGTTTTTTGGCGCCTTTTCAAATTCCTTGGGGGCCTGGACCGCGCCTTCGGCAACCGCGAGGCGCCTTCCGTCGGTAGCGGCCACCTTCAGGGTTTTTGGCCCTATCATAAAGAGGCTGCCGTTTAATACATATCTTGTCTGGTCATAACTCATCGCGAACGATGTCATTGTCAGCATTTTTTTTAAAAGCTGCTGCGGTATGACAACACTGTCTTTATCCTTGAATTCGGGAAGTTTTGGAAATTCTTCTTTGGGCAGGCCGATCAGTTTAAAAAAGAGGTTTTCGCATTCAATATTTACAATGTTATTTTTCTTTGCCGATATTATTATTTCCTTATCCTGTGGCGTTTCCTTTATGATATCAAAGAACCTCTTTGCCGGGATGGTCACCGCGCCTTCCATCTCTATCTTCACGGCCACATCGTTTATGATACCGATATCCAGATCGGTCGCCGTCAATCTTATTGTGTCTTTTTTGGTCTCTAAAAGTATATTTGAAAGTATAGGAAGCGTTGATTTAAGTGTTGTGGTGGTATAAACTACCTGAACCCCGTTTAATAATATTTCCTTACTGCATCTTACCTTCATTTTTTCTCCTTTTCTGCTTCGCCGTTCACTGGAAAAACTCCAGCGCGGCTTCGCAGAAACCGGCTTCTTTTAGTTTTTATCTATATAAAAACAGTAGTAATAGTATTAGACGCTGTTGAAAAGTTAAAAACCCCCATAACCCGCTATAAAGACTCAGGATACGATGTTAATAATTCTTGATTTCAAAGACCAGTTTATTCAGTATACCCTTTATTGTGGGATTCGAAGTTAATTCCTCCCGGATCTTCTCATAGGCATGAAGGACGGTGGTATGGTCCCTCCCGCCGAATTGTTCCCCTATTTCAGGCAGCGAATGGGTTGTTAATTCCCGCGAGATATACATCGCGATCTGCCTGGGATAGACCACAACCTTGCTCCGCTTTTTTGCCTTCATGTCGGAAAGCCTTATATCAAAATATTCGGCGACCTTTTTTTGTATGAGCTCTATAGTTACCTTTTTCTCTTCCTCGATGATCATGTCCCGAAGGACATCCTTTGCTATATCAAGTGTTATATTAATATTATTCAATTTGGCGTAGGCGACCACCCTTATCAGGGCGCCCTCAAGCTCCCTTATATTGGATTTTATCTTTTCCGCTATATAAAACAAGACATCGTTGGGTACCTGTATGGTCTCCCTTTCCGATTTCTTTTTAAGGATGGCTATCCTTGTCTCAAGATCAGGCGGCTGAATATCGGTGACCAGGCCCCATTCGAATCTTGAAACCAGCCTTTCCTCAAGACCGGGTATATTTTTAGGAGAGCGGTCGCTTGAAAGGATGATCTGTTTATGGTTTTCATGCAAGGCGTTAAAGGTGTGGAAGAATTCCTCTTGTGTTGACTCTTTGCCGGCTATGAAATGAACGTCATCTATCAACAGGATATCCACAGACCGGTAAAGCTGCCTGAATTTTATGGTAGTCCTATTCTGGATAGCACTTATGAGATGATTGGTAAACTTCTCGCTTGAGATATAAAGGATTTTAGCCTGTGGATATCTTTGTGCGACACCGTGGGCTATCGCGTGCATAAGATGGGTCTTTCCCAGGCCGACCCCCCCATATATAAATAGGGGATTATAGGCGCTTGCCAGGGAATCCACTATCGCCAGGGCGGCGGCATGGGTAAACCTGTTGCTCGGGCCGATCACGAAGCTTTCAAAGGTATATTTGGGATTGAGCCCCAGGTCCTTGTACCTGTTGGAAAAAGAAAGGAATTGCGTCGGAGTTTGTATATGGGCCCTGGTGTCCATGATGATTTTTTCCGTTATGGCCCTTTTTTCCTGTTGGGTCTCAAAGACGTGGAATTCCAGCTCTATATCGCGGCCGGTTACGCCCCTTAAACTGTTTTTTATGGTGTCTATATAGTGTTCAAGTATCCAGCTTTTAAAGAATTGGTTTGGGACCTGGACGATCAGTGTGTCCCCTGTGAATGAGACGGGCTCTATAAAGCTGAACCATGTCTGGAAGGTCTGGGTATTTACGGAAGATTTTATTATTTTAAGGACCTCGGCCCAAAGGTCCGAATAGGTCTTTACATTATCCACAACTTATCCACAGGATTAAAATGGCTGTTTTTGTGCAAATTACGATACTAACCGGTGCATTATACCAAACCGCCAAATAATTGCAAGCAAAAAATTTTGGGGCCTCCCAAAATTTTTCTACTTGACAAATGTAAATGATGTGGTATAATTGTCGATTGACAAGGAAGGAGATGGAAAATATGGCAAAGGAATACTTAAGTCCCACAGAGGCCGCGAAGGTGCTTGGCATTTCGCGGCAGGCGGTGATCGAACGCATTAAACACGGCTCACTTTCTGCGGAGAAGGCCGGCAGGCAATATATTATTCCGGCGAAACAGATTGGAAGAAAAGGGCCACCAGGACACCAAGACAGTGCGAAGCCTCCCGTAGGGACCAGGTCACAAGGAAAAGAAAGGCCCCTGTCAAATAGTATACAAAGTATTCTTGATGCCGTAAGACGCGAAGGTATAAGGACCATCCAGCTCTGGTTTGTGGATATCCTGGGCATATTAAAGTGTGTTTCTATAACCCAAGGGGAATTAAAAGAAGCCCTCAGGCACGGCAAGGGCTTTGACGGCTCATCCGTCGCCGGATTTGCGGAGGCCGAGGAAAGCGACATTATCGCCCAACCGGATCTAAAGACGTTTAATATACTCCCGTGGACAAGAAAGGATGAAAACGGCCCTATCGCCAGGATCGTCTGCGACATCCTAAATCCCGACAGGAGCCCTTATATCGGCGACACAAGGGGGGTCTTGAGGCGGGCGCTTGAGAGGGCAAAAAAATTAGGCTATATTTTTAATGTAGGCCCTGAAATAGAGTACTTCTATTTCAAATCGGATCAATCCCCGGAAATTATCGACGAGGGCTCATATTTCGAGCTTATCCCCAATGACCTTGCCGATACCTTAAGGAACAAGACGGTCAGGATCCTCGAAGAAATGGGTATAGAGATGGAGGCCACTCACCATGAGGTCGCACCGAGCCAGCATGAAATCGATCCCAAATACAATGAGGCCCTGCGCATGGCGGATAACGTCATTACCTCTAGATACGTAATCAAGGAAGTGGCCCAACAACATGGCGTCTACGCGACATTTATGCCAAAGCCGATGTTCGGCGTAAATGGGTCGGGTATGCACGTACATCAGTCCCTTTTTAAAGGCGATAAAAACGCCTTTTATGATAAAAAGGACAAATATCATCTTTCAGAGATCGCCAAACAGTTCATCGCCGGCCAACTAAAGCACGCGAGAGAAATCTCATCTCTTACGGCGCAATGGGTGAACTCTTATAAAAGGCTCGTGCCCGGCTATGAAGCGCCTGTTTACGCCTCATGGGCTCAGAGAAACCGCACCGCGTTAATAAGAGTTCCGCTTTACAGGCCCGGTAACGAGAAGGCAACCCGCGCTGAACTGCGCTGCCCCGACCCTGCCTGCAATCCGTATCTGGCGTTTTCGGTGATGCTGGCGGCAGGTCTTGAGGGTATCGAGAAAAAATACAAGGCCCCGCCGCCGGTTGAGCCGAATATCTACCATATGGCAATGGAAGAGAGGGAAAAACGCGGCCTTACCTCTCTGCCCGGCAATCTATTTGAAGCGATCCTCGAAACACAGAAAAGCCAGTTTGTCAGGGAAACGCTCGGCGAGCACATCTTTGGAAGGTTCCTTTTTAATAAGAAAAAGGAATGGGAAGAATACAGGATACAGATTACTCAGCACGAGATCAAGAAGTACCTGCCGCTTTTATAAACGCGTTAAACAGCGGATGCGCAAGATCCGGTTTTGACTTAAACTCCGGGTGGAACTGCACGGCGACAAAAAACGGGTGGTCCTTCAATTCGATTATCTCTGCCAGGTTTTTGTCCTTATGCACTCCTGAAAAGACCATGCCTTTTTTCTCAAGCTGCTTTTTGTATCTGTTGTTAAATTCGTATCTATGGCGGTGACGTTCAAGGACGAGTCTCTTTCGGTAAGCCGCTGAGGCTAGGGTCCCCTTTTGTACGCGGCACTGATACGCCCCGAGCCTCATAGTGCCGCCCATCGACTTTAAATCCTGCCCTTCAAGCAGGGCTATAACGGGGTACGGCGTCTTTTTGTCAAATTCCGTGGAGTTCGCGCCGCTCATCCCGCAGGCATTTCTTGAAAATTCTATTACGGCGCACTGCATGCCGAGGCAGATACCGAAAAAGGGTATCTTATTTATTCTTGCGTAATTTATCGCCATAATCTTTCCTTCAATGCCGCGGCTTCCAAAACCACCTGGAACCAGGATACCGCCAACGCCGGACAAGAGTTCATCCGGACCGGTTTTTTCTATTTCTTCTGAATCCACCCTTTTTATCTCAAGCCTGGCACTGTTTGCTATCGCCCCATGCGTCAGCGATTCATAAATTGACTTATATGCGTCCTGAAGCTCGATATATTTTCCTACAACGGCTATCTTTACCTTGTGCATTGGCCTGCCGGCCCTTTCTACGACAGCCTTTTTCCAGTTTTTCATGTCGGAATTTTTGCATTTAAGCCTGAAGTGATCGAGGATGATCCTGTCCAGAGACTGTTCTTTAAAGACGAGCGGTATCTTATAAATAGAATCCACATCGAGCGCTTCGATGACCGCCTCTTTTCTTACATTGCAAAATAGCGATATCTTTTCCTTAATTGCTTCCGATAACACCTTTTCCGTCCTGCATATAAGTATATCGGGTTGTATTCCTATTTCGCGAAGCGTTCCGACGCTGTGTTGGGTAGGTTTTGTCTTTATTTCGCCGGCGGCCCTTATATAGGGTATAAGGGTCAGGTGTATATAAAGGCAATTTTCATAACCGACGTCGAGCCTGAACTGCCTGGCCGCCTCAAGGAACGGCAGACTTTCTATATCGCCTACAGTGCCGCCTATTTCAACGAGGACACAGTCAGCGCCTGAGACCTTCGCGACCTTCTTTACCCTGTCTTTTATTTCATTTGTAATATGCGGTATTACCTGTATGGTGCTGCCGAGGTAGCCTCCCTGCCTTTCCTTCGCGATTACTGAATTATATATTTGGCCGGTAGTCACATTGTTGAATTTTGTGATCTTTGCGTTTGTAAACCTCTCGTAATGGCCGAGGTCCAGGTCGGTTTCGGCGCCGTCCTCCGTGACATAGACCTCGCCGTGCTGGTAAGGGTTCATCGTCCCGGGATCTACATTGATATAAGGATCGAATTTCATAAGGGTTACCTTCAGACCCCTGGATTCGAGAATCTTGCCTGTTGAAGCAGAGGCAATGCCCTTGCCCAAACTTGAAATTACCCCGCCCGTTATAAAAATATATTTTGTCATCTTAATAAAAAGGCGTTTTTAAGATGATACTCCCATCTTAAAAACGCCTTTGTTTAGTTTTACCGTAGTTCAACCTTGGACTACTATTAATTTTACCAGTAGTTTTAGGTACTGTCAACAATTATTTGCCAATCAGGCACTCAGGACCTTCTCCGCTTCTTTGCGGTATGCATCCATTACATAAGGGATGCCGGTGACATCTTCGGCTTCTTTGGTAAGGCTCATAAGGTCTTTCCTTGAGACGGTGTTTAGCCTAAAGTTGCGCGAGCCGGCCATAAGCTGCTGCAGCCCGACTTTAATCCTCTGGGAAAAGGTGTATATTCCCACCGCGCCCAAAGGTATATCTTTCATGTCATCCCCGTATTTTTCAGCCAACTCCTCATAGCAGACAAATATCTCTTCGGGCTTAACGCCGAACTCGGAAACTGTCTGCGGCAGATTATTATTGGCAATCCATTCGCCTATATTTTTTCCAACGAAACCGGGTATCATCAGCGCTCTGCCCATGCAGACCGCTTTTACGTATGGGGCGCCCATCGCCAATACTTTAAACACATGATCCTCCAGAGAGAACCCGCCGGCGATGGCGATGTCGGGGATGCGCATTTTTTTACCCGCCAGTTTCTCGCAGAACTCATAGGTCAGCGCCTGTAAATAAAGTGTAGGGATACCCCATTCCTGCATCATCCTCCAGGGGCTCATACCTGTTCCGCCCGCGGCGCCGTCGATGGTAAGAAGATCTATCTTGGCCATGGAGGAATATTTTATCGCCTGCGCCAGTTCCACCATGGAATATGCGCCGGTCTTAAGGGTAATACGCTTAAAGCCCAAATCCCTGAGCCGTTTTATCTCTTTCATAAATGACTCTTCCGACACAAAACCGAGACGCGAATGCCTTTCAAATTCTTTTATAGCGCCCGCCTTAAACGCCTCCTGGGTGGCATGAGCCAGCGGGTCCGGCGTAACAATATAGCCGCGTTTTTTCAGTTGTTTCGCCCTATCCAGGCTTTTGACCTTTATTTCGCCGCCTATGCACTTCGCGCCCTGTCCCCACTTTAGTTCAATGGTTTCCAGTTTATGTTTTTTGCGCACGTATTCCGCGACGCCCAAACGCGTATCTTCCACGTTCATCTGGACGAGTATTTCGCCGAAGCCATCATGAAATTTTTTATATGTTTCTATCCGGCGATCCATATCGGGCGCGCTTGTAATCTTGCCCTTGACGTCCAGTTCAAGCTTTGGGTCTATGCCGCATACGTTTTCGCCGCAGACAATGGTAATGCCGGATATCGCGGCCCCTACGGCAAAATGCTCCCAGTTCTTACGGGCAATCTCAGTTGAACCCAGGGCGCCCGTAAAGACAGGCATCTTCATCTTTACCTTTTTCTCCCAGCCGTATTCCGTCTCTACGTTGACAGACGGGAAGGTTGCGGTATCGGGATTCCCCTCAACCCCCTTTGGCAGGCCTTTTGCGCCCTGCGCATAACCCTGTATGTTAAGGTGCGAATAATCTATAGGATAATCTTTATCCCCACCGGCTGTCATCTCCCCGAAAGGTCCCGGGTATATAACCTCTCTTCCCCTGAAGGATGATTTAAATACCTCACAATTCCCACGGCATGACTCAAGACACCTTGAGCAAAGGCCTGAGCATGGCACTACATTTTTTGAACGGTTAAATGTGCGGGTAGCATCATTTCCGCCCGGGCTGCGTAAATTCATAACCTGATCTCCTTTCATTGTTTATATTTTATGCACTTCTTGCTTTGTTTTTAGGCATAATAGCCAAAAAAAAGACGTCCACACACAACCTTGTGTTTATTTGGACGTCTTTGTCCCTTACCAAATTGTCACATTGATAATAACAAAAAAAGCCCGATTGTCAAGTAAATTTTATATCTTTGGCAGAGTGGTTTTGCCCATAAGGTTCTTATCTATGTGGTAAGCGGCCCAGCGGCCCTCCAAAATGGCCCATACGACCAAAGACTGGCCCCTGTGCATATCCCCGGCAGAAAACACGTTTTTTACGGATGTCATGTAATTTTCATTGGTTTTTACGTTACCACGCTGGTCAAATTCCACGCCTAATTTGTCAAGAAGACCGTTTTTTTCGGGATGGACAAAACCCAGTGCGAGAATTACCATGTCCGTCTCCATCTCAAATCCGCTTCCGGGAATCTCCTGCATTATAGGACAACCTTTATCGTCTTTTGAGAATTCAACTTGAACGCAGCCTATTTTCTTTACATGCCCCTTTTCACCGATGAATTTCTTGGTTAAAATCGACCATTTGCGCTGGGCGCCTTCCTCGTGACTCGTGGAGGTTTTAAGTAGCATTGGATACTTTGGCCAGGGCTGCTCTTTTGGCCGGCATTCGGGCGGTTGGGGCATGAGCTCTATCTGCACGACGCAGTCCGCGCCCTGCCTGTTCGCCACACCGACGCAATCAGCGCCTGTATCTCCTCCACCGATAACAACCACCTTTTTGTTTTTTGCGCTAAGAGTAAAATATTTTTTATTCGCATTTGTGAGATATTCCATTGCGAAATGTATTCCATCAAGGTTTCTGCCGTCTATCCTTAAATCGCGCGGGACCCTGCAGCCGCCTGCAAGGCATACGGCGTCAAAATCCTTTTGCAGGGACAGCCTGCCCGATGATCCTACATTTACACCTGTCTTAAATCCTATCCCTTCTTTTTCTAAGATTTTTATGCGCCTGTCCAGCACCCATTTTTCTAATTTAAAATCCGGTATGCCGTAGCGAAGTATACCACCCGGCTTATCATCCTTTTCAAAAACGGTTACATTGTGACCTGCCTTATTTAATTGGTCCGCGCATGCCAAACCAGCCGGGCCGGAACCGACGATGGCTATTTTTTTACCGGTCCGTTTTTTAGGAGCCATGGGCCTGATGGAGCCTTTCTTAAAGCCATATTCAATAATAGCCAGTTCGTTTTCTCTTATAGTTACAGGGTCGTCATTTATACCGAGGACGCAGGCGAATTCGCACGGGGCGGGGCAGAGCCTGCCTGTAATCTCAGGAAAGTTGTTTGTTGCCGAAAGTAGCTCCAGCGCCCTTCTCCATAGGCCGCGGAAGACCAGATCATTCCATTCAGGGATATAATTTCCTATTGGGCAGCCCCAATTGCAAAATGGCGTGCCGCAATCCATGCATCGCGAGGCCTGCTCCTTGGAATGTTGCTCATGCGGCAGGAGCGCCACCTCCTGATAGTCCTTTATTCGTTCGCATACCGGGCGATATTGTGCGGCGGCCCTTTTTATCTTTAAAAAGCCTTTCACATCACCCATCGGATACCTCTTCCAATCCTGATTTTTTGGCAAATCCTTTTTCATCCAAGGCACGTTTATATTCAAGAGGCATTACCTTTACAAATTTAGAGGCCACTTTTTTAAAATTAGACAAAATTTTACCGGCGACCGGGCTTTGTGTATTCCTATAATGATTGGTCAAGAGTTGTTTAATCGTTTCCTCATCCGGTGCGGCAATTTTCTCCAACTCAACCATGTCCATATTGCATCTATTTTTGAAATTGCCGCTTTCGTCATAAATGTATGCTATTCCTCCCGACATTCCCGCGGCAAAATTTCGGCCGGTTTTTCCGATTACAACTATCCTTCCTCCTGTCATGTACTCGCATCCATGGTCTCCTGCCCCTTCGACTACCGCGTATAATCCTGAATTTCTTATGCAGAATCTCTCGCCGGCGACGCCGCGTATGTATGCCTCGCCGTTTATCGCGCCGTAAAATGCGGTATTACCGATAATTATATTATTCTCTGCCCTGTAATCGCTTCTCCCATCAGGGTATATGATTATTTTACCGCCTGAGATGCCCTTCCCGACGTAGTCATTTGCCATCCCTTCAAGCTCGAATGTTACTCCTTTAGCCAGCCATGCGCCGAAACTTTGTCCTGCCATGCCTTTAAATTTAAAATATATGGTATCCTGCGGCAGGCCCTCTTCGCCATGAATCCTGCATACCTGGCCGCTTAACATCGCGCCGACAGTTCTGTCTATATTTTTAATGAACAATTCATGGCGCACCGCATTTCCTGTTTCCAGGGCGAGTTTGGAAAGCTCAATGAGTTTTAAGTCAAGTATTTTATCTATTGCGTGGTTCTGGCTGATCGCGCAGCGCGTAATTACATCTTTCGGCATCTCTGGTCTATAAAGAATTTTTGAATAGTCTAAGGTGCCGGCCTTCCACGGCAGACACTCTTTGTTGATTTCAAGCAAATCGGTTCTTCCTATCATCTCATCAATGGTCCTTATGCCCAGTCCTGCCATGATCTCGCGTAATTCCTCTGCGACAAAATGAAAATAATTAATTATATGTTCGGGTTTACCCCTGAGCCTTTTTTCCAACAGGTCATCCTGCGTCGCTATGCCGATAGAGCAGTTATTAAGATGGCAGTGCCTTAGCATTACGCAGCCCATGGTAATTAAAACAGCCGTGCAGAATCCGAATTCCTCAGCGCCTAAAAGCGCGGCTATGGCGACATCCCTGCCTGTGCGCATCTGGCCGTCCGTCTGGAGACGCACCCTGCCTCTTAAGTTATTCAGGAGTAGAGTTTGGTGAGTTTCTGAAAGCCCGAGTTCCCATGGCAGGCCCGCATGCCTTATAGAACTTATCGGAGAAGCCCCCGTGCCGCCGTCGCCTCCTGATATCAATATCATGTCCGCATGGCCCTTTGCGACTCCAGCCGCGATGGTTCCTACGCCTATTTCAGAAACGAGTTTTACGCTTATACGCGCCACCGGATTTACATTTTTTAAATCAAAGATTAACTGCGCCAGGTCCTCAATAGAGTAGATATCATGATGCGGCGGAGGCGAGATTAACGTAACGCCCGGCGTAGTATATCTGGTTTTTGCGATGACAGCGCTTACCTTATGCCCCGGCAGCTGCCCGCCTTCTCCCGGCTTTGCCCCCTGAGCAATCTTTATCTGGAGTTCATCCGCATTTACAAGGTAGTTAGTGGTTACCCCGAACCTGCCCGAGGCAACCTGTTTTGTCGCGCTGCGCCTTGAATCGCCGTTTGGCAGCGGGGTAAATCTCGCCGGGTCCTCGCCGCCCTCTCCTGTATTGGACTTTCCTCCCAACCTGTTCATCGCTATTGCGATGGTCTCATGAGCTGTCTTGCTTATTGAACCGAAACTCATCGCCCCAGTAGCGAAACGTTTTACTATTTCTTTGACAGGTTCAACCTCTTCTATCGGTATCGGGTTGGATTTCTTAAGTTTTAACAGCCCCCTTAAGGTGGCGGGATTAGCCGATTGATTATTTATCAATTCGGCAAATTCCCTGTATCTTTTATAGTCGCCGTTTTTTGCCGCATCCTGCAGGGCCGCTATGCTTTCAGGATTCCACAAATGAAACTCCCCGTCTCTTTTCCATTGGTATATGCCCCCGGTAGGCAGGCAGGATAATCTTGGCGACGGCTCGGGATAGGCCTCTCTATGCCTGAGGATGGTTTCATTTGCGATAATTTTTAAATCCGCGCCACCTATTCTTGATACGGTTCCGGTGAAGCATTTATCAA
>JAQURK010000026.1 GCA_028715645.1 Candidatus Omnitrophota bacterium
TGTCTTTTGTTCCCCATAATCCGCCAGAAAGCCTTCATATATTTCTTTTGTGGTGAGCGTTGCCGCAAGAGGCATATAACCCCCGGTAATGCCCTTGGCGGCGGTCAGCAGGTCAGGCCTGACATCTTCATGCTCGCACGCAAACAGCCTTCCGGTCCTGCCAAAGCCTACGGCGACTTCATCCGCTATGAGAAGAACGCCGTACCTGTCGCATAATCTCCTTACCTTTTTTAAAAAACCGGGCGGAGAAACAAGCATGCCTGCGGCCGCCTGGACAAGCGGCTCTATAATAACCGCCGCGGCCTCATTATGAGACCTCCTTATTACCGTTTCCAAACGCTCTATACATGCCATGCCGCACTCCGGATAAGCCATCTTCAGCCGGCAACGGTAACAGTACGGATAAGGCGCTTTTATGGTCTTAAACAATAAAGGCTTATAGATCTTATGAAAAAGGTCCATCCCGCCGACACTGACAGAGCCTATGGTATCTCCGTGATAGGCGTTTATAAAAGAAATAAACTTTTTTTTCTTTCTTGCGGACTTTTGCGGCTTCTGCTGCCAATACTGGAAAGCCATCTTTAAGGCAATCTCCACCGCGGTCGAGCCGCTGTCCGAATAAAAAACTTTTTCAAGGCCGCCCGGCGCGGCTCCTATCAGTTCCCGGGCGAGCTCGGCAGCCGGCTCATTTCCAAGCCCCAGCAGTGTCGAATGCGCTACCTTGCCCAATTGTTTTCTCACGGCATCGTCTATCCTCTGATTCCTATGGCCATGCATATTGACCCATAGGCTTGAAACGCCGTCCAGATACCATTTCCCGTCGCTATCCTTTATATAACTCCCGCGGCCTTCTACGATTACCGGATTATCCTCTCCGGCATAATCCCTCATCTGGGTAAAGGGATGCCAAATGTATTTTTTGTCCCATTTTTTTAATAACCGTGAACGCTGGTTATTTCCGGATTCATACATAATTTTAGTTATCGCGAGCGAGCCCGGATTGGGGCGGTTCACATTTATTTTCTGGATAATGCCCAGGATAGGCAAATTTGAAATTTCGGCTATAATTTTGGGGTTTGTAGAAATACTTTCATCCTGCGCGTCATTATCAAAATTATTGATGACAATGCCTATGATCTCAATCGCCCTTTCCTTTAAGGCGGCGATCGTAAGAAGGGTATGGTTAATCGTTCCCAGGCCGGGCCTTGCGACAATGAGCGCCGGAAGGCGCAGCTCGGCAATCAGGTCCGCCGCAAAATAATCCTTCTTAAAAGGCACCAGGGCCCCGCCTATTCCTTCGACTATCAAAAATTCATGCCTTTTTCGCAATTCGGCGTAAGACCTTTTTATTTTTTTGGTATCAATTCTTTTATCTTCAAGCCTCGCCGCCGCCATAGGGGCAAGCGGCGCCTTGAAATTGACAGGGTTTATCAAATCCAGGGGATCCTGAGCCGTTGCCGCCTGTTTTAAAAAAATCGCGTCCTCTGACCGGCCGGCCTCGCAGCCCGTCGCGACCGGCTTCATTACGCCTGCGTCAATACCCCGGCGCCTGAGAGCCGAAGCAATTACTGCCGACACAACGGTCTTTCCTACTGCCGTATCAGTCCCGGTCACAAAAATACCTCTTCTTAGATGCCTCATATTTTTTTCGCGCATCCCATAACTACCTTGTAAGTCGCGAATACCCGTCCCGATTCATTAAACATCCTGTCATATGTGGAAAGCAGGTAAAGAAACTTCCGTCTCTTTCCCATGCCAAACGGCGATGGGCCCAGGGGCGTGTTTGAGCCTGCCTCTTTCATTATCTTGATGAGGTCCATTGAACTTTTATAATACCTTTTAAATATCTCTTCGCCGCACATCTCTATCCGAAGGCCGGAGCGCCTCAGTTCCGATCTAATATCTTCCGTGGTCGGCAGGAAATTTTTTACACCAGGGCCGCCAACCGTAATTTTAAGCGCGGTATCCAATTCTCTTAAGCTTTCTCGGGACAGGATAGAGAAATAAAACCGCCCGCCCGGTTTTAAGACCCTCTTTAATTCCAAAAATGCGAGCCTGAAATCGCTTACCCACTGATATGCGATGTTTGAAAAAACGATATCAAAAACGCAGTCACGGTAAGGAAGGCCTTCCGCATCCGCCTGGCATACGCATATGCCGGGCCTCACTTTTTTAGAAAAAGAAACCATACCCCATGCAAGGTCGCAGCCGTATACACGGCTTCCGTTTCCGAGCAGGCCGGCAAGCCGTTCGGTTACGCTGCCTGTGCCCATTCCCGAGTCAAGGACGGTTTCTCTGGATCCGGCATCCGACAAAACCATCTCGATCAGCCGGCGCCCCGTTTCCTTCTGGAAATCGGCGGCCTTGTCATAAGTCAGGGCCGCCTTTGAAAATGAGGCGCTTACCCTTTCCTTATCTACCATCTTCAATAAATTCCTCCAGGATCGCGTTGAACTTTGCGGGATTTGTGTAAAAGGGCATGTGGCCGGCCCCTTTTATGATCTCAAGTCTTGAGCATTTTATGTTTTTATTAAGGAAGGCTCCGGCCTCGCAAGGGCATATCTGGTCCTGATCGCCGTGGATTATCAGCGCCGGCACGCTTATTGCCTTTAAGATCCCTTTTAAATCCAATTGCGCCAGTTTAGCAAGCAGGTCTATAGTAAATTTTTTATCGGGTAAGGCCTCGTCCTGCATAAAACCATCTATAAAACCAAATTCTTCTTTTGAAAAAAATGTACGGTAGCAATTTTTCATCGTTGTCTCAAAATCTCTTTTGAGGTTCCTGAGCAAATTCTTGATTATAACGGGATTCATGCCGGAACTAAATTTTGCGCTCGAGCCGACCAATACCAAGCCGCTGAATTTAGACGGATACTGGGCAGCAAGTTCGATTGCAAGCATGCCGCCATAAGACCAGCCGATTAGAATGGTCGATAGTCTAGGGTCTATGGTCAATGGTCTATGGTCCCTTCGGGAGGCTTCGCACTCAATGGTCAATGAGGAAGCCAAGATCGGCGCAGAAACATTGTATTTGGCTGAAAAATAGTCGAGCTGATGTTTCCAGACGGACGGCGAGGTGCCCCAGCCATGCAGGAAAATGAGATTATCCGGCAATCCCGAGCCTCCGTGCTGTTGCCGCAATGATCTCAAGCGCCATTTCCAGATCCTGCTTCTTATGTGTGGCCATGACGGTTAGCCTCAAACGGGCAGAGCCTTCAGGCACGGTCGGCGGCCTTATCGCCTGTATAAAAATGCCTTCGTCAAAAAGCGCCCTGCTGAACGCGACAGCCATATCAGAGGGGCCTGTCAGGATGGGAATAATCTGAGATTCGGAAGAAGCCAATTTAAAACCCATGTCTATAAGCCCCCTTCTTAAAAATGCGGCATTTTCGAGCAAGACCTTTGCCATCCACCGTTCCTTTTGGATGATATCCAGCGCCGCAAGCGCCGAGGCCAATGAAGGCGGCGTCATGGCCGTCGTATATATCAGCGCCCTGGACTTATTTATAAGCAATTCTATCAATTCCTTTTTGCCGGCTACATAGCCGCCTACGCAGCCAAAGGCCTTTGACAGTGTGCCCATATGCATATCTATTTCATGCCCAAGCCCAAAATGCTCTGAAAGGCCCGAGCCTGTTTCCCCGAATATGCCTGTCGCATGCGCCTCATCAACCATTACCATGGCGCCGTACTGCCTTGCCAGGTCCACAATATCGGATAATGGCGCGATATCGCCGTCCATGCTAAAGAGGGAATCGGTGATAATCAATTTTCTTTGTCCATGGTCTATGGTGCATGGTCTATGGTCTTTTAACATCCCCTCTAATGCGCTCATATCCTTATGAGGATACCGCTTCAGTTCCGCCCTGCTTAGCAAAATGGCGTCGACTATGCTTGCATGATTCAGCTTATCGGAAAAAACAATGTCACCCCTTCCTACTAACGCCGTTATCGCTCCCAGGTTGGCCATGTAGCCGCTGTTGAATACGAGGCAGGCCTCCTGTTTTTTAAACTTGGCGAGCCTGTTTTCCAGCTCTCCATAAAATTTAAGGTTTCCGCATACGAGTCTGGAGGCGCCCGCACCCACGCCGTACTTTTGTATCGCCTCCACCGCCGCCTGTTTCAGTTTCGGGTGGCTTGCAAGGCCGAGATAATTATTAGAGCATAGGTTCAGGCATTCCTTTCCGTCAATAGTGATATGGGCCCCCTGATGCCCATCCACCGGCCTCAAGCTTCTGTACAATCCTTCTTTTTTTATCGCCTCAAGCTCTTTCTCTATAAATTCCATCGTGTCTTTAGACAATTTTTAGTCCTAAATCCTTTACCATCTCCAGATCTGCCGCGGGGTCCTGGCCGGGCTGGGTGAGGTAGTTGCCGATCATCATGCCGTTTGCCCCGGCGAAAAATATCATCGGCTCAAACCGCCTCAAGTTCACGACCCGCCCCCCGCATACCTTGATATCCTTCTTCGGATGTATTATCCGGAAAATAGCGATCACTCTTAATATTTCAGCAGGCGACATCGGTTTGGCCTTTTCAAGCGCCGTGCCCTTGATCGGATGCAGAAAATTAAGCGGTATTGAATCCACTTTTAGTTCCCTTAAGGTAAAGGCGAGGTCCAGCCTGTCCGGCCTTGTCTCTCCCAATCCGAATATGCCGCCTGAACAGATCTTAAAACCGGCCGACCGCGCGGCCTTGAGCGTCTTAAGCCTCTCCTCATATGAATGCGTCGAACATATCCTTGGAAAATATTTCCTTGAGGTCTCGAGATTATGATGAAACCTCAAGGCCCCCGAACTCTTTAGCATGTCTAGCGATGCCTTATCGAGGATGCCAAGAGATAAGGCGCAATCCAGGCCGGGAAGTTTCTTTCTAATTTTTCTTACCGCCCGGCAGATATTCATTATTTCTTCTTTATCGGTTATGGCCCTTCCGCTGGTTACGATTCCGAAACAGCCGGCGCCATTGTCTCTTGCCTGTTTGGCTGCCATGACTATCTCATCTTGCGGCATGAGAGGATACCTTCGCACTCCCGTTTTATGATGAACGGACTGGGCGCAGAATTTACAATCCTCGCCGCAAAGGCCGGATTTTGCGTTAACCACGGAACAAAACCCGATCCTGTTTTTCTTAAACCGTTCGCGGATAGTATTTGCCGCCCACATCAGGTCGAAAAGAGAGGTTTTACCGAGATATAGTTCGCTCGCCTCCCTGCAAGAAACATCTCTGCCTTTTAATATTTTAGCGGTAATATGGTAAACCATAATTTTTTACCTGGTTTACTAATTGGATAAAAAAATGATTACACCAATTTCAAATCGGTGTAATCATTTATATTTTAAAATAGCACTGACAACCCTACTGTCATGGCAGTCTCATCAATGAACCTGCCTTCCAAATTTAAAGAAACGGAGCTCGGCCCCACAAGATCCAGGCCCGCGACCACGCCGAAGTTGTCATCTGCCTCGATGGTGCCCGGATTATTATAATTGCCTGCTGAATCTGTAAGCCTGAGCCTTCCGTTCATATCCGAATATTTGATGCCTGCGTAAGGGATTATGCTCGTCACGCCAAGCACCTCTTCCTTGTCATCGCCGCCTATGTCTATCTCTGTGGCAGCGAGAAGCGCGATCTGCCATTCCCTTATTAAAAACTCCGACTGGGAGCTGTCCACCGTCACCTTGGTTGTGCCCCTTGTGCCTTCATCGCCTTCGAGGTCCGCCATGCGGTAAAAACCGTCCGCTACAATCTTTAGCCTGGGTTTTTTAAAATCCCAGATGAGGAGTTTTGAACCCAGTGCCCAGGCAAAACCCGTGTTGCTTTCTAATTTTATCTTTTCCCCCGCCTCTGACCATTTTGCCTCAAGACGCGCCGCGCCCAATTTTACGTACGGCTCTAACCTGTTAAACATTAGCCAGGATAACTTTGCCATGTACCATTCACCGCTTGTAAGCTCCGTACCTGAGGCCGCGTTTGCCTTTATGTCCCTGTCAAACAGTATTTCTACATCCACGCCGGAATTTACAGTGATGTTTCTGTCTTGCTTAAGGCTGAACGCCCCCGGGCCTGCCGGGCCGCCTGTCGAGGCCATGTTTCCGGCCGTTCCGGCAACCGCCAAAGAAGAAATACCGAATATAAGGATGATGATGCCAAAAAAGATTAATAGTTTTTTTAACATGTCCTTCCCCCTTTTTGGAAAGTATAGCATTATTTTGGCCAAAGTCAAGTACAGGCCCTTAGATGTTGCGCGAAGGGCACAGATCCCTTACGACACACGCCGCGTGATTTGGCTTTCTCGCGCGACAAACCCTTCGCCCGTGATCTATCAAAAGATAACTTATCCGGCCCCATTCATTCCTGGGGACAAGGGCCATAAGGTCCTTTTCTATTTTTTCAGGGTCGTCATGAGCGCTAAGCCCGAGCCTTTGTGAAAGACGTCTTACATGGGTATCAACCGCTATCCCTTCCGTCTTCCCGTAGGCATTATTTAAAACGACGTTAGCCGTTTTTCTGGCGACGCCGGGAAGGGTAAGGAGCTCATCCATTGTGGCGGGCACCTTTTCGTTAAAATCCTTTAAGATGATCTTCGCGGAATTGATTATGTTCTTCGCCTTGTTTCTGTAAAATCCGGTAGAACGTATTTCTTCTTCAAACCGCCTCGGGTCGGCCCCGGCGAAATCGCGCACAGATTTATATTTCTCAAACAGGACAGCCGTGACCTTGTTTACCTGATCATCGGTGCACTGGGCGGAAAGGATCGTTGAGACCAGCATCTCAATGGGCGTCGTAAATTTAAGGGCTACCCGGGCATGCGGGTACTCTTTTTTTAACCGCCTGATAATCTCATCCGTCCTTTTTTTATTATCCGGCGAACTTTTCATCGATCCACCTTTTTGCCGCGACCTTCGTCTTTATCTTGCCCTCAAGCTGCAGGTCAAGCATCTGTCTTTGTATCTTTCCGATCAAGGGCCCTTCTTTAAAACCCATTGCTATGATCTCATGGCCGTTTAAGATGGGTTTGGGAATGACCGGTTCTTTTTTGAATGCGGCGTATTTTCTTTTAAGGAACCTGTAAATCTTCAGGTCCCCGTGGCTTGCCTCGCAATCCAGCCGGTGAAGCTTGAGTTCCGTCTCAAAGGTATCCTTAAAGAACACCCTCTTTAATGTGGCCTCCCTCATCTTTTGCGCGTTCATTATCCTCATATGATTTCCGATGCAATAAACTATACTTTGGATCTCATTATTCGAGAACCGGAGCCTTTTTAAGACTTCTTCGGCGATCCTGGCGCCAACGACATCATGCCCGTTAAACCTGATCCTGTCCGTCTTTTTATAGGTTGACGGTTTTCCGACATCATGCAGGAGGCACGCGAAGCTAAGGACCGGGTCAGACGGCGTCTTAAGCCCTTTAAGCAGAAGCATCGTATGGGTAAATACATCGCCCTCCGGATGGAATCTTGCCGGCTGTTCTACGCCTTTAAGCGCCGCAACCTCGGGAAGGATGGCTCCAAGCAGCCCGGTATCATCCAGTAGTTTGAAACCCCAAAAGGGGTTTTTCCCGGTCAGGATGCCTGTGAGCTCATCCCTTATCCTTTCCGGGCTTACCTTATTAATGTCATTCTTTTGCTTCTTGATCTCCGACAGCGTTGCCTTTTCGATTTTAAACCCGAGGCTGGAAGAAATCCTTACCGCCCTGAGCGCCCTTAATCTGTCCTGAGTTATACATCTTGAAGGGCTTGCTATGCAGCGGATAAGTTTCTTTTTTATGTCTGCCTGGCCGCGGCAAAGATCAATAACCTTTTTTTTCAAAGGATCGTATAAAAGCCCGTTTATCGTAAAATCCCTGTTTGCGATGTCGGTTCCCGGATCCATTGAAAACTCATCATTTTTATTTCCCCTGAAGGTAGTTACTTCGAACGGAAGGCCATCTTTGATAACAAGCACCGTGCCGAATGCCGCGCCCACCCTGACGGTCTTTTTAAAGAGTCTTCTTATCTCCTCGGGGCGGGCATCAGTGGCAATGTCATAATCCTGCGGCAATTTTTTCATGATCATATCCCGCACGCAGCCCCCGGCAAGATAGGCCTGAAACCCCTTCTTTCGCAGCGTCTTTATAATTTGCACCGCATACGTTTGACTCGACATTTTATTTGTTTATATGGATTATCTTGGCGGGCGGGAACCCGTTGAAATACGTGGATGAGGCGATGCTGTATGCGCCGATATTCTCCGCGTACAGGAGATCGTTAATCTCGAGTTCGGGCAGTTCCTCGGCGATAGAGATGGTATCGAAGGCGTCGCAGGTCGGGCCGAATACGCTTGAGATCTTTTTTTCGCCTTCCTTAAACGCCTTAAGCGGGTACCGGCAATGGTCGAACACAACGCCGGAAAACGTATGATAGACGCCGTCATCCAGGTAGTAACAGGTCTTACCGTCCCTGACCGCCTTGCCTATTATCTTTGTAACAAGCGTCCCTGTGGTGGCGACTATGAACCTGCCGGGTTCGGCGAGTATCTCGATATCATCCGGGAAAAGCCTCTTGAACTCGCTGTTCAATTTCCGCGCGAGCGTCTTAAAGGATTTAACCTTGTTGTGGTATTTTGCCGGGAAACCGCCTCCTATATCAAGTATCTTTATCCTATGCCCCCTGGACTCGGCCTCCTTGAATATTGAGGCGGAAAGCTGAAGGGCCTGTATATAATTCTCGAAATTATTGCATTGGCTTCCTACATGGAAACTTATGCCTTCCACGACAACGCCGGACCTAAACGCCTCCTCAATGAGGTCGACCGCCTCGCCGGGATGAGCGCCGAACTTGGAGGACAGCTCGACCATCGAGCCTGTATTCGGCACCCTTATCCTCAAAACCAATCCCGCGTGCGGGCAGTGCTCCCTTATCTTTTTTAGCTCCTCAACATTATCATAGGTGACCAGCGGTTTATACTGGTCAAGTTTGCGGAGGGTCTCCTCCTGCTTTATGGTGTTGGCATAAATTATTTTATCCCATATAAAATCCTGGCGCTCTTTTTCCGGAAGGTGCTTTATATTTTCATAAACGACCATGAATTCCGGAAAGGAGGCCACATCGAAGCTGGAGCCGAGCTCATAGAGGGTTTTAACGATCTCCGGGTCAGAGTTTGCCTTTACCGCGTAATACGCCTGCACACGCGGGAGGTTCTCCTTGAATTCCCGGTAATTCTGCCTGATCTTTTCATGGTCTATGATCAGGACCGGCGTCCCGTTTACCTTGGCTATCTTTTGCAGTTCTTCCATTTTCAATCCCTGAAGAGGAAATTTTTAAATGCCCACGGATTTTTTTTATCCGGATACGCGTTAGGATTTTCCTTGAAAAATACATGATAATTTTTGAGCGGCGTCCAGTCGGACGGCTCCGAGACAAGCCTTCCAAGATAGGGCCTCGCGATATCCAAAATATAATCATGCGGAAGGTCATCGGGCACGCAATAACCCTGGTTAGGATTTTCTATCATCCACATGGTAGCGGCGACCACGCCGATGGCAACCTGCATCGTCGTGGCATTCTGATGGGGAACAAGCCTGCGCGATTCACCGATGCCAAGTATGCTACCTGTCCACCATGAATTATAGCGGTGGCCCATTATAAGGGCGCCCAGGATATCGTCGCCCTTCGTTATCTCATCGCTCATTATCCGGCATCTTGGCTGTAATTCATAATTCCGGCAGCGAAGTTCATGCAGCGAAGTTAAAGTTTCGTTACACGGCATATAAGCGTAGTGGACGGTGGGCCTGTAGACAGGTTTTCCTTTTCGCCATACGGTAAGATAGTCGGAAATACTGAAGGCCTCGCCGTGCCTGATGACCATCCCTATAATTTCCTGATACGGTATCCATGAGCGGACCCAGGTATTCATCCCCATTTGAGAAAGAAATATCTGGTTGCCCGGGCCGTATTCCGGAATGTTGGCAAGCGGCGGCAGTTCTTTTTCATGCGTGCCCCACCCCATCTCAGCCGGTGATATCCCTTCCTCTCTCAAGCCTTCTATACTCCATGTCCCGACAAACTCATCCAGCTCTTTGGTCATAGTCGTTATTTGAGTATCTCTCTCGCTGACATGTATTACCTTGATGCCAAGGCGCATTGACAGCTCGGCAAATTCCAGGTCATGGATAAGCGCCTCAAGCTTTTTCGCCTCTTTGCGAGGGGTGTCTTTTTCCCTTATCACCTTTTTGGCGATATCTATTATGCCATTTTTTGTAAAATGCGAAATAAGGCCGGGGTTCGCCCCATGGTCCACCACGGCGGTTGTGCCGTTCCCCCATTTTGAAACCAGCCGCCTTAAGCCCATTTGCCTGTAATAGAGGGATTTCTCAAAAGGGGTCTTCCTGTCGATTCCGGAATACGGGTCCCATTCCTCTACGGAGGTATTGACATATAAGACCTTATTGTCATGGCACCAGTTTAATATGTCCCTGCAGTCTATATTCCACGCCAGGTCAATTATGAGGCCGCCGGGTGAGACATATTTCGCCAGGACTCGCCCGATGTTTATAGGCGATATCTTTTCCTGATAAAATCTGATGCCCTTTTTTAACCAGGGGGCCAGCGCCTCATTTTTATCTATGAAATCTATTATGGTTATATTCTTATAGGGGATCTTGATATGCTTAAGCAGGATGGGCAAAGTACATTTTGCGACGGAGCCGTACCCGATAATCAAAACCTTATTTTTAAATTCCATCATTTTTTATTTTAATCTATGACGCCGGGCCTGTCAACCTTTCTTTTATGAGCCCGCTTACAAGTTTGCCGTCAGCGCGTCCCGCCGTCCTTGCCATTACCTCCTTCATGACCTTTCCCATATCCTTTGGCCCCGAGGCGGCGGTTGTTTTTATCGCCTCCTCTATGATTTTCTTAACTTCTTCGGCGGAAAGTTCTTCCGGCAGATAGGCCTTTAATATCTCGGCCTCTTTTATTTCCTTGTCTGCCAGTTCCTGGCGGTTGCCTTTTTTGAACTGCTCAATGGAATCCTGTCTCTGTTTAATCTGTTTTTTGATTATTGTGATGACGTCGGTGTCTTCAAGTTTGTCGTTCTTTTTTTCTATGGCCATATTCTGGAGCGCCGCCCTTAAGAAACTCAGTGTGGAAACCTTTACCGCGTCTTTGCTCTTAAGCGCCTCTTTATAATCGTTTAGGATCTTGTCTTGAAGCATTTTTTCCCTCCTGGAAATATTTTATTTTCTCCGGTAATTCGGATTCCACTTTCACTTTCCCGCCTGTAACCGGATGGACGAATTCCAGCGCCCTTGCATGGAGCATAAGCCTGTTTACCTTTATCCTGAAATGCCGCCTGAAAACGAATCTGGTGTCGCCGAGGATCGGGCTGCCGATCTGCCTTAAATGGATCCTTATCTGGTTAGTGCGCCCGGTTACAGGGCTAACCTCAACTACGCTGAAATCCGGGCCCTGCCTTATTACCCGATATCGGGTAAGCGAGGGCTTGCCTTCTATGGGCTTGTGTATCTCGCCCGACGGCGCCGGCATTCTGCCTTGAGTGACGGCCATATACGTCCTTTTTACCCTTTTATTTTTAAACTCATCCATCATCCTCTGCTGGATGGATTTTCCCTTGGCGTATATGATAAGGCCCGAGGTATCCCTGTCGAGCCGGTGGCAGGGATGCAACCGGTAAAGCGCGCCCTTTGGAAGTTGTTCGTTCAATAAAGCGGTGAGCGTGCGCTTTTGGTCCCCCGGCGCCGGTATGACGAGGATTCCGGACGGCTTGTCCGCGACCAACAGCCACTGGTCTTCATATAAGACGGGAATCATCTCTGCTTGTATATCCCGTCATAGCCTTGGCTTGTCTCATTTATCCTTTCAAAGATAAGCTGGGACACCCTTGCGTTCTGCTTGATCCTGATGCCCTTTGGGTTTTCAACAACAAGAACAAATTCCCCTTTACCTTTGAATCCCGCGTCCCAAACCCCATGTTGAGTAAACGCCCCCATCCTTAGAAGTGAGGTGCGTGAAAAGGCAAGTGCGATGAGGTCCTTCGACAGAGAGACGGTTTCATTCGTCCTGATCTTATATGCCCCTTTTTCCAGCTCCCACCACCCAAATTTGTCGCTCGACTTTTCCTTCATGGGCGTTACGCGCTTTCCTCCCGGAACTACCCTTTCCTTATTCGAAAAATCAAGCGCCCCCGCGGAATCGAATTCATAAATCTCCGCCGCTGTCAGGTCTATGCCGTTGGGGGTAAGCTGCGTCTCCAGGTCGATAAAACCGGAGACCAGCGCGTGTTCCTTTATTAATTCTTGGATTTCCTGTCTGTTAAGCATCAGGCTTTATCAGAAGCGATCTTTTGCCTCATTTCAGGAGGGATCGCCCTTGGTTTAAATTTTTTATCGACACAAACCAGCGTTGTTTTTGCCTCGGTAATCAGGCGGCCTTGCTCATTTCTTACCTCATACTCGAATTCTATCTTTACGCCGGAGATGCCGGATACCCGGGTTTCGATATCAAGCACATCTCCGTAAACGCCGGGAGATTTATAATCTATCTCATGGTGCGCGACCACAAACAAGATACCCTGTTCGGCCAGGTCTTTTATGAGAAATCCTTTTTTCTCAAAAAATTCCGTCCTCGCCTCTTCCAGATACTTCAGGTAATTGGCGTAATATACCACACCGCCGCAGTCCGTATCATGATAATATATTCTTTTTTTCATTTTTAAAACTCGAAGAGGCTTTTTGTCGCAAAATTCGGGTCGCTGGTAAGATTTATCCCAAGCCTTCTTAACCCGGCCTCGTCGCCCGGCGGCGGCATATGCGTCATGTGCGCCTCGCAGCACTGAAGTTCCTTTAATTTCTCCATTGCCTCCTGCGCGGTCGGATTCGTCGCCGCGCTTATGCTGAGGGCGATAAGGGTTTCTTCGAGGTCAAGGCTTACGCCCTTTGATGCAAGGATATTCTCTTTAAGGTTTCCTATGGAGCCTATTATATTCGGAGAGAGCAGGTGTATCTTGTCGGGTATATCCGCCAATTTTTTAATTGCGTTTAGCACGAGGCTGGAGGCCGCGTGCATGAGGTCGGAATTTTTCCCTGTAACGATTGAGCCGTCTTTTAACTCCATGGCGGCCCCGCAAAAAATACCGCTTCCCGCCTTCTTTTTCTTTGACCCATCCTCCGCCGCCTTTCTTGCGGGCGTAACTACCTTTCTGTCCTCGGGCTTTATATCAAGTTCTTCCATAAGAAGCTCTACCCTGCTTACTGTTTCCTTGTCGGCGAAACCTATCGCGTACTCACAGGCGTACCTGAAGAACCTCCTTATTATCTCCTGCCTTGACGCCTCCTTTACCGCCTCATCGTCTATGATACCGAACCCCGCGCGGTTTACGCCCATGTCGGTCGGCGACTGATAAACGGCGTCCGAGCCCATTATCTTTTCAAGTATCCGCTTTATGACGGGGAATATCTCGACATCGCGGTTATAATTTATGGCGGTTTTATTATAGGCCTCAAGATGAAACGGGTCTATAAGGTTAAAATCTTTTATATCGGCCGTCGCCGCTTCATACGCCACATTTACGGGATGTTTAAGAGGAATGCTCCAGATGGGGAACGTCTCAAACTTGGCGTATCCTGATCTTATGCCTTTTTTATGGTCATGATATAACTGCGAAAGGCAGGTAGCCAGTTTGCCGCTGCCCGGGCCCGGCCCGGTGACTATCACAAGCGGGTTCCTGGTCTTGATATATTCGTTTTCGCCGTAGCCTTCATCGCTTACTATCAGGTTCACATCCGTCGGGTATCCCTTGGTGAATTTATGCGTGTAAACCTTAATGCCCCTGCGTTCAAGCTTATTCTTGAATATCTTGGCGGCCGGCTGGTTCGCGAACCGGGTAATTACGACCGCAAGGATCTCTATCCCCCAACCCCTGAGGTCGTCTATCAGTTTGAGGGCGTCCACATCATAGGTTATGCCGAAATCCGCCCTGACCTTTCTTCTCTCAATATCTCCGGCATAGATGCAAAGGACGATATCCGCCTTGTCTTTCAATTTCTGGAAAAGCCTCATCTTGACATTCGGGTCAAAGCCGGGCAGGACCCTTGAGGCATGATAATCAAAAAGGATCTTGCCGCCGAATTCCAGATATAGCTTGTTATTGAATTTCGCGACCCTCTCAAGGATCGCCTGGGTCTGCTCCTTCAGGTATTTTTCATTGTCAAAACCTGTTTTTTTCATTCTCTGATCCTTCTTCCTTCCCTAGATCTCCGACTCTATCTTTTTTATGAGGGCGTCGGTTTCATTGAGTATCGCGGCTGAAAAAAGTTTAGATATTTCAAGTTCCCTTCTTAAGGTTTTTAACGTCCCAATATATCTTTTTAAGGCCGCCTCTGTCCTTTTCTTTCTTGCCTCTTCGGGAGAGGCCTCGTCTCTCTGTCTTATGAAGGCGCAAACCGCCTTTCTTACCTCACCCACCTCTTTTCCTTTTTCAAAGACCTGTTTCTTCAGGTCCTCATAATCCTTTTCCTCGATCCCTTTCTTGTTTTTTGCGAGGCGCAGCGCGTTTATGGCCTCGTATGTGGGAAGGGAGGCGGCTGTGCCCGCGTCATCGTTTCCCTTCCGCAGGTAGGCAGGCTCTTCCTTCTCAAGGAAATAATAGGATTTTAAGAGCTTAACGGCGGTCTGTTTATGTATGCCGATTTCCCGGGCAGCATACGCCTCAAATGTGAGGAATCCCCAGTCCTTATACAACCTGTCCTTGTAGACCGTATAAAGGGCCTGGCCCAGGCTTATCCATGAGGTCTTGAAATTCCTTGCATGGTCAAGGACCTGGTACCGGAATGAACCCTTGTCTACGGAGTCCATCCTCTGCTCCAGGCGCTCAAGCGACTTCGTTTTTAGCGTACCCATAAAAATCCCAATGCCACAATAATCCGGTATATTCCAAACGGTATAAAATTATGCCTCTTTATGAAACCAAGCAGCAGCTTAATGCCGATAAGCGCCACAATAAAAGACGTAACAAACCCTGTCAAAAGGAATGTCAACTGCGTCAAAGAAAAACCTGCGGCGCTGTTTATGAGGTCAAGGCCCGTCGCTGCCAGCATCGTGGGAACGGCTAAAAGAAAAGAAAATTCGACTATGGTCTTTCTTTTTAATCCCAATAGCAGACCGCCGCATATGGTTGCGGCCGCCCTGGATACGCCCGGGATTATCGCCACTGCCTGGAAGACCCCTATAAGAATAGACTTTGAATACGGTATCTCGGAAAGCCTTTCTTCCGCAGAGGCCTTTTCCCGATGCAGCAGCTCAAACAGGATCAGAAGCGCGCCTCCTGTAAATAATGCCCAGATGACGACCTTATCGCTTCCTAAAAGGAATTTTTTTACGATCTTGTAAAAGGCCAGCCCCAATATTGCCGTCGGCAGAAAGGCGCAGGCGACCCGTTTTAAGACTCCCCAATCGGTGAATAACTGCCTGCGGTACAGGACCACAACAGACAATATGGCGCCAAGCTGGATGGTGATCTCGAAACTTTTTAAAAAATCCGTCTGAAGGATGCCCAGGAGGCGGGCCGTCAGTATGAGATGCCCGGTGGAGGATATCGGCAGGAATTCCGTGAGGCCTTCAACGATACCAAGGATTACCGCGTTAAATAAGTTCATTCTTTTCTGTATGCGGTCACAAAGATAACGACGAGGGTAAAAAGTATGACGTTCATTATATTAAAGACCTTCAGTACGACATCGTTTGAGGCAAAGGTATACGGCATCATAAGAAGTATGCACACCCAGACACCGTAGGCCCAATAGGGGCTTATATCCCTCGATGACCTGCGCCTGATTATCCTTACGATAAGAGGTATATTCCATAACGGCAATGCCACTGCCGCTAATAATGCGATTTTTTGAAGCATATATATTAGAATTTTACTCTCGTTTGTCACTTAATTCAATAGTTTTTTTATTGCTCACACGCAATCGCGCGTAGCGATCAGATTAATGCCTTCCCTCATGAAATCATTTACTATTATATCGCCGGTCTTAACAGGCCGGTTTATTGTGAGCCTTTTAATCTCTTTCATTGCCTCCGCCAGGCTAGATTTCGGTATGGGTTTATCCGTCCTGACCGGTATCATTTTTAAAGAAAGGCCCCTGGAAGAAATCACAGAGGTCAAAAACCGCGCGGGGTTTTCGGCCTCGGAAGAGGCGTATATGATGCCCTTGGGACATTTATTGCCGCTTACACGGATGACGCGGCAATCTTCCATCTCTACGGATAAAGGGCATCCCAGCGGGCACTCTATGCATGTTATTTTCTTAAGCATTCTTTAAATACTCCGCGGCGGCTCTGCCCGTTTCGGCGCTGTCTTTGGAAACGGAGTCCACTATGTCGTATACCCTAAGCGAATTGCCGCATTGGAATATCCCGTCAATGGGCATTCCGCCCGCCATCTCAATTAGTTCGTTCTCCGGTATAAGGCCCACGGATATCAGGACTGTATCGCATGAAATCCGGAAGTCCGATCCTTTAACATCATTAAATTTTTCATCCACCTTAACAACGTCTACCGCCTCAACCCTGTCCCTTCCCCTTATCCTTGATATCCTGTGATTGTAGTATACGGGTATTTCGAAATCCTCGACGCACTGGACTACATTGCGCAGGAGGCCTCTTGTCGTCGATTGTATTTCTATAACGGCGTTCACCTTTGCGCCTTCAAGCAAGAACCGCCTCGCCATGATCAATCCTATGTCCCCTGAGCCCGAGATCACGATCTCCCTGCCGGGAAGCAGTCCCTCTATATTTATTAATTTTTGCGCAAGGCCCGCGGAAAATATGCCGGCCGGCCTCGTACCGGCGATGTGGGTCATCTCGCGCGTTTTCTCGCGGCAGCCGGTGGCCATTACCAGCGCCTTTGCCCTGATCCTTTCAAGGGCCCCGGGCCTTATATAAGTGATCTCCTTTTCCCTTGTCAGGCTCACACAAAATGACTTAAGGCTGACCTCTATCGCGGGAACGGCGCTTAGCTTTTTAATAAACCTGCCGGCGTATTCCGGCCCTGTCAGGACCTCCTTAAAATACTCAAGGCCAAAACCGGTATGGACGCACTGGTTAAGTATCCCGCCCAGATACTGGTCCCTTTCAAGCAATAAAATATCTCTAACCCCGTTTTCATGGGCTGATATCGCCGCCGCCATCCCGGCCGGCCCTCCGCCGATTATAACCAGATCGCGTGTGATCATATAGAATTATCTGGAACCCTTTATGACTTCTGACCCTTTCCCTCTTTTTGTTATCTCTGTAAGAGGTATCTTTAATTCCTCGTTTAAGATTTTCATTATCCTTGTGGTGCAGAATGTTCCGTGGCACCTTCCGGCCTGGGCGCGTGTCCTGAATTTTATGCCGTCGAGCGTGACCGCGCCGCGCCCTATCGCATCGTATACTTCTTTTGCCGACACCATCTCGCACCTGCATACGATATCGCCG
>JAQURK010000027.1 GCA_028715645.1 Candidatus Omnitrophota bacterium
AGAGATCGGCCTTGGCGAGTGGGAAAATAAGACGCCGGATGAGATAAACGGATTATATGACAGTAAATTCAAGAGGTGGCTCAGGTTCGGGCCCAGCAAGATTGATATACCCGGGTCTGAGCCGGTAGCTCATTTTAGAAAGAGGGTGGATAGGCAATTCGCCGAGATCATAAAGGAAAACATCGAAAAGGATAATATAGTTGTAGTCACTCACGGCGGCGTCATCTCTTCCTTTCTCGCCGGTCTTATCGACGCGGATTTTGATAAGATAATCCTGAGGCTCAACCTGCCTAATGCCTGTGTTATGCATGTATCGTGCCTGAAAGGAAAGGCGGGGATAGTAAACAGCATATGGCCGGCAAGATAGATATAAGAGACCTTTCAAAAGAGGAGTTGATAAAAGAATTGGCCGCTATAGGCGCTGAGAAATTTCGTTCAGGACAGATCCTTGACTGGGTCTATAAAAAGGCAATCTCCGATTTTGACGCAATGGTCAATCTGCCCGCCGGTTTAAGGCAGTCGTTAAAGGAGAGATTTTGTATAAGCCGTTTATGCCTCAAAAAGGAACTGGTCTCCAGTGACGGGACAAGGAAATTCTTATTCAAGCTTCAAGATTCGAATCTGATAGAGAGCGTTCTGATACCTTCAAAAAATACTACCACGGTATGTGTATCCTCTCAGGTCGGCTGTAAATTCGCGTGCAAATTCTGCGCCAGCGGTAAGGGGGGATTTATAAGGGATTTAAGGCCGTCCGAAATAACAGGCCAGGTTTCAATTGCGGGGACAGTCCCGCTTACTAACGTGGTATTTATGGGCATGGGAGAGCCCCTTGATAATTATGAGAATGTGTTAAAGGCAATCAGGATTTTAAACGCGCCCTATGCCTTTAACATAGGCCAGAGAAAAATAACCATATCCACCTGCGGGATTGTCCCGGCCATAAAAAGATTAAGCGAAGAAGGCCTTCAGATAGAGTTATCCATATCTCTGCATAGCGCCGATGATAAGGTGCGGTCTCAAATTATGGGCGTGAATAAAAGGTACCCGATTAAAGAATTAATCGGGGCGTGCAGGGAATATATAAAGGAAACAAGCCGCCAGTTAACGTTTGAATACGTCCTGCTTAAAGGCATTAATGATTCAGAAGAAGCGGCGGTAAAACTGGCAGGATTGTTAAAGGGCCTGCTTTGCAAGGTAAACCTTATACCGTTTAACGCGGTGGAAGGGGCAGGCTGCATTCCTCCCGAGCCCGCGGTTGTTAAGAGATTCAAGCAAATCCTGGATAAAAAAGGAATCAGGGCCTTGATAAGGGTTACAAGGGGGCCTGACATCGCTGCCGCCTGCGGCCAACTGAGGCTGGCTTATTCAAACTTTCTTTTAGGGCTGAGTATCCTGTAAAAACAGAAAATATTCAGCCCGATGATGATTCCCCAGGACAGGATTAAAAAGAGCCATCCTAATTTATTCATTTTTTTCTCTTCCATGCAATCTTGACTAATACCGCCAATACAACAAATATTAACAGAAGCACAAGCCTTATCCCGAGTATATAGGCCTTGTCCGCGGCCGCGCCGCCTTTCATCAGCATTACCGGCAGGCCTTCCTGGTAGAACCAGAATCCAAGTATGAAAAACAGGAATAGGGGCGTGATGTATTTTATGATAAATTTATAAACGCCCGGTATCTTTATGTCGGCCCCCTTATGCATTTCCTTCCAGGCCTTTTCAATCCCAAAGAACCATCCGAATAATATGGTCTCTATAAGGGCAAAGAGGACAAGGCAAAACGTCCCTCCCCAGAAATCCAGTTCGTTGACTATGCCGCGGCCCAGCAAAAATATAACAGGTTGGCATAAAAGGAAACTTACGGCCCCAAGCAGGATGACCGCGTGTTTCCTGTCTAAGTTGAATTCATCCTCCAGGAAGGCGACGGCCGGCTGAGCAAGGGATATGGATGAGGTAATGCCCGCCAAAAACAGCATAAAAAACCAAAAGGCCCCGAACATGGCGCCAAGCGGCAATTTCTGGAATATCAAAGGCATCGTGACAAAGCCCAGGTTAAAGGCCCCTGAATGGGCGATCTCCTGAGTGGCCATCGGGCCGAAGAATACAAAGGCGGCGGTTATGACTATGGAGCCGCCAAGGATAACCTCGGCGAACTCATTCATGCTTACGGCGGTCAGCCCCGAGAGGGCGACATCGTCGCCCTTTGAAAGATAACTGGCATAGGTCAGGATGACGCCGATCCCTACGCTCAATGTAAAAAATATCTGGCCCGCCGCCGCAAGCCAGACCTTGGCGCTCTTTAAGGCGGAAAAATCCGGGTTCCAAAGGAACCCAAGCCCGTTTAAAGAATTCCAGGCCGGCCTCTGGGGATCAGGCGTCCCGAGAAACAGGACCCTGACCGCGATAATAAGGCCGAACAGGAACAATACGGGCATGGCGTACTTACAGAATTTTTCTATACCCCTGGTTATACCCCTGTATATGACAGCGAGGTTTAAAAAGAAGGTGATAATGAAAAAACCGTACGCCCATGAAAGGCTGCTGAAATACCCGTTTTTCTGAAGTCCCTGGAAGCCGCTTAAAAAATCCTGCATCGACTTCTGGTCAAGGCAGGTCTTGTATTTTCCGGTCAGGGAAAACACGCTATAGGCCAGCGTCCATGATTCTATATAGGTGTAATAGATGAATATTATCAGGGGCCCGAATATCCCGATCACGCCGAAGTACTTTACAAACCTGTTTTTTTGCCATAGGGTGTGGAATATGCCGGGCGCGGTCGAATGCTCGTATCCGCCGCCGTACCTACCGGCGGTCCATTCAATCCACATGAGGGGGATGCCAAGCAGAAGGAGGGAGACAAAATACGGGATCATGAAGGCGCCGCCGCCGTTTTGGGCGGCCTGCACGGGAAACCTTAAGAAATTGCCGAGGCCCACGGCGCTGCCGGCGACCGCCATGATAATGCCGAAGCGCGTTCCCCATCTCTGCGGTTCCCTGAATTTCTTAAGCTCTGTCTTCATACGCTTCCTGCCCAAATTATACAAAAAACGCCTACTATTGTCAACTCAGGAGAGAAATTTTTACTCTTCTCTCCATGATTCCCCACTCGGGGCAGTGCCTCGCGGGAACACTCGCCCAGCCCCGGCGAGGCTGGGCTTCGTTCGGGAAAAACCGTTCGCTCTCCCTTCGGCCCGACCTAAAGTCGGGCCTCGGGAACCATGCCCGCTCGCGGTTTTTCACGCCCCGCTCCGGCACCACCCCTCGGGGGACCCCTTTACTAGTATGAAGAGTAAAAATTTCTCTACGAGATAAAGGGACAGCTACCAGGGGGCCTGCCCTGCTCAAAAGGGGCAGCTACCGGTGGGTCTGCCTTGAGGCGTAATGTTTTGCGTTGCGGCCGTAGCAATTGAATGAATCCCGAAGAATAACCCAAAAAGACACTACATTCGGGATGACATAACATGACATATCAATTGCAGGCCGCAGCAAAACAAGCCGAAAGGCTGCCCGCCGGTCGAGCTGCCCCGTCACGAATAGCCGTTTTTTCCTTGACAAGGCGGCGAGGTTGCTATATTATTATTGAAATTATCGAAAAAACGGTTTAAAAAATAAAGAAAGGGTGGTAGAAAGATGAAGACATGGAAGGGAATGGTTTTTGTTTTTTTAGTGGCGCTTGTCGCGTTTGGCTGTTCCCAGAAGAAACAGGACGCAGCGAGCCTGTCACCGATGGGAGTCGAGGGTGAAGATAAAGATATGGTTACGCAGGTTATAACCACGCCGGAAGCGACCGAGCAGGCTGCCCCGACAGTCCAGACGCCGGCAGAGCCGATAACGATGGAGGCGCCGGCCGCTATAAAGACAGACGCCGTTCCTTTAACGGCGGAAGGGACCGAGAAGAATATACAGATCCAGACGGCCCTCAAGAACGCGGGTTTGTATTTTGGCGCACTGGACGGGAAGATAGGCCCCCTGACCAAAAAGGCGATTGAGGAATTCCAGAAGATGAAAGGCCTGAAGGCAGACGGAAAAGTCGGTCCTCTCACATGGGCTGAACTCCAGAAATACCTGACGGTTCAAGAACCTAAAAGATAACGATTTTTTAAGGGAGAAAGATTATGAGGCGTAAGGGACTGATAAATCTGTTGGCGGTTGTTTTTATTTCCGGCCTTCTCTTGGGCTGCGGTGTTCCAAAGGAAAAATATGATAAGGCAGTGAAAGAAAAACAGGAGCTTGAGGCCCAGTACAATAACCTGCTTAGCGAGAAGGCGGCGATAAGGGCCGAATATGACAAACTCCTTGAGGAGAAGCTTACCCTGAAAACCGAGTACGACAAACTGCAGGGTGAAAAAAACGCCCTTCGGAAGGAATACGACGACACGGTAGATCAAAAGGTGACCCTCAGGGCGGAATGCGACAAGGTCTGGGGCGAGAAAAAGCTGCTTGAGGAAAGGGCGGTCGAGCTTCAAAAGGAGCTCAAGGCCCTTAAGAAATAAAGAATTTCTATTGCATAATCCCCGGATATATGATATCCTTTTAGGTATTAAAGGCATATTAATAAAGAGGAGGTGAATATTAATGGGAAAATATATTAGCGTAATCGGCGGTCTGGTTGCTATATTGCTCGGCTTGATAGGCCTGATTAAATGGTGGGAGCTCTTTGTGAGGGCCCTGTTAGCGACCGTCCCATCCATATTAATACTCGGCGGATTGGTTGCGCTGGCGGCTGGGATCAGCGAGATAAAAGACTCCGTCAAATCCAAAAAGGAAGAAGAGAAAAAATAGTCGTTTTTTTAATATAGATCAATGACCCGCGCTTTTTACGGTATAAAAGCGCGGGTTTTTTTATACTATATATAGAGTTTAGAAAATTTCAGGACACAATATGTTGTATTTTTCTTGACAGCCCGATATTTCTATGTTATACTCTATACCGGATCGTTTAAAAGGGATTTAAAAAGAGGGGGGTGCCAATGCCGGTAGGGACTAAAAAAATGGATGGGCTGATGCTGTCGGAAAATTCAAGGATCGTCCTTGAGAGAAGATACCTGAAAAAAGATGAAAATGGCGCTCTTATCGAAACGCCGGAAGAAATGTTCAGGCGTGTGGCGAAAAATATCGCCTCTGCCGACAGGTTTTACGATAAAGCCGCCAATCTAAAAAAGACAGAGGAGGAATTCTATTCGCTTATATCGAACCTGGAATTTCTGCCTAATTCGCCTACCCTCATGAACGCGGGGAGGGAACTGCAGCAGTTGTCCGCCTGTTTTGTGCTGCCCATCGACGATTCCATGGATTCTATCTTTGAGGCGATAAAGGATACGGCGATGATCCATAAGAGCGGCGGAGGGACAGGGTTTTCATTCTCCCGCCTTCGGCCGAAAAACTCAAGCGTCAAATCGACCGGCGGCGTATCGAGCGGGCCCGTTTCATTCATGAAGGTGTTTAATTCCGCGACCCAGGCGGTCAAACAGGGAGGGACGCGGCGCGGCGCGAACATGGGGATCCTGCGCGTTGACCACCCGGATATCCTCGAATTTATCACCTGCAAAGAAAATGACAAGGAGATCACGAATTTCAATATCTCAGTGAGCATCACGGAAGATTTCATGAACAAGGTCGAGACCGACGAAGAATATGACCTGATCGACCCCCATACAAAAAAACCGGCCGGGAAATTAAAGGCAAGGGAGGTTTTTGACCTGATAGTAAAGATGGCGCACAAGAACGGCGAGCCGGGCCTCATTTTCATAGACCGCATGAACCAGTACAACCCCACCCCAAAAATAGGGGAATACGAATCCACAAATCCCTGCGGAGAACAAGTCCTTTTGCCTTATGAGAGCTGCAATCTTGGGTCCATAAATCTTTCAAAGATGACAAAGGACGGAAAGATAGACTGGCAAAGGCTCTCAAAGACCGTAAAGACCGCCGTACATTTCCTCGACAACGTCATAGATATGAACAAATACCCCCTTAAAAAGATCGAAAATATGACGAAGGCAAATAGAAAGATCGGCCTCGGCGTGATGGGACTGGCGGATATGCTGGTAAAGCTGGGTATCCCATACAACTCGGAAGAAGCGATCAGGACTTCCGAAGAGCTCATGAAGGTCATTTTGGATGAGGCGGCAAAGGCCTCAACCGAATTGGCGAAGGAGAGAGGGGTTTTCCCTAATTTTAAGGACAGCGTATATAATGTGGCCGGCGGCCCCCGCTTTCGTAACGCTACCCTTACGACTATCGCCCCTACAGGCACCCTTAGTATAATAGCGGACTGTTCGAGCGGCATAGAGCCCTTGTTTGCCCTGGTATATTACAGGAATGTCCTTGATAACGATAAATTGCTTGAGGTAAACGCCTTATTTAAGGATGCGGCAAAACAAAGAGATTTTTACAGCGATGGCCTTATGAAAAAGATCGCGGAAAAGGGCGGTCTGACCGAAGTAGAAGGGGTTCCGGAGAATATAAAAAAGGTTTTTGTGACGGCGCATGAAATCTCTCCGGAATATCATCTCAGGATGCAGGCCGCCTTTCAGAAATATACGCATAATGCCGTTTCGAAGACAATAAATTTTCCCCAAGAGGCGGATTTTAAAGATGTGGAAAAGTCATATATGCTGGCGTACAAGCTGGGCTGCAAGGGTATTACCATATATCGGGATAAAAGCCGCAAGGAGCAGGTCCTTAATATAGAAGAAGCGAAAGACGCGCCAAAGGCCGCGCATTCGGCAGAAAAGGTGACACCCAGACCCAGGCCTAATGTTACAAGGGGGACCACCACCAAGGTCGGCACGGGGTGCGGTAATTTATACGTGACCATAAACGAGGATGACAAGGGAATGCCTTTTGAGGTATTTACCCAGATGGGCAAGTCCGGCGGATGCGCCGCCAGCCAGCTTGAGGCCTGCGCGCGTCTGGTGTCCCTCGCGCTAAGGAGCGGCATAGAGATAAACGCCATCATCGAACAATTGAGGGGGATCAGGTGCCCATCGCCGAGCTGGGAGAAGGGCGGCAGGATATTTTCCTGCGCCGATGCCATAGCCAGGGTGATCGAGCAGAGGCTTGCGCCGGCGGCCCAGTATGCCCCATCCGCGCCTCCCGCCGAAAAAACGGAAACAAAGGGCCCAGCCCCGTCCGCGAATAAAATCGGCGGGAACATCGTCGGAGTATGCCCTGACTGCGGCAGCGCCCTTCGCCACGAAGAAGGCTGTATGGTATGCAGGTCATGCGGCTATTCCAAGTGCTGAAACATAAACAATTTGTTATTGATGCGCCCGATTTCAATCTTACCCATACACTTGAATGCGGCCAGGTCTTCAGATGGGAAAGAATAGCGAAAAATGAGTATGAGGGGGTCGTTAACCGGGCAATAATAAGGCTAAGACAGGCCGAAAACCGCCTTTTTGTCCGTTCCTCAGACCCTTCTTTAAACCCTTCCTTTATCAGACAATACCTCGATTTAAACCTTGACTTGCCATGTATTTATAATAAAATAGGGAAAGATAAGTACATGAAGCGCGCGATAAAGGCATTCAAAGGGCTGCGTATCATAAGGCAGCCTTTATGGGAGTGCCTTGCTTCTTTTATAATATCCGCATACAATAATATCCCCAGGATAAAAGGCATTATTCATCTAATTTCAGAGTGTTCAGGGAGCCGGATTATACTGGATGGCAGCGTGGATTATTCTTTCCCGTCCCCGGCGTCCATAGCGGCTTCCACAGCCGATGCCTTACAGCGCTGCGGGGCAGGTTACCGCGCGCCTTATTTAAAAAAAGCGGCAAAGGCCTTTTTAAAAGGCGAGATAAACGCCGAGGCTTTGAAAAAAAATCCCTATCCGGAGGCGAAGGAGGCATTAATGCGGCTTTATGGAGTAGGCCATAAGGTGGCGGATTGCGTCCTTTTATTTTCCGCCGGAAGATTCGAGGCCTTTCCCGTGGATGTCTGGATCGAAAGGATTATACAGGATATCTATTTTAATGGGAAAGAAATTGCTCATTCCGAAATAAGAAAATTCGCCGAGGAATATTTCGGCGAATATGCGGGATACGCCCAGCAATACCTGTACCACTATGGGAGGTTACATGCGAACTGATATCAGGCCCTTGATTTTAGTCTTTATCCTTTTGACCTTGGTCTTTGGTCTATATGGCTGCGAGCGGATAGACAGCGAATCCATCAATAAGATAACTCAGGATGACCCCGCGTTCAAGAATACCCTGGCGGCAAAGGAAAAGCTTGATCAGGAGATAAACCGCCTTTTGACGGAGCTTCGGGAGCTCAAGGCGGACACCTACTCAAAGATAAGGGTCCTTGAAGACGACTTTAACAAGCGCAAGAACGAAATCTCGGGGAAAATAGCCGCGCTAAAAAATGAGCTGGAGCCTGAACGCGTCAGGATAAAAGAGGAACTCGAGAAGTTAAAGGGCGTCCTCTCCGGCAAAAAAGAGGTCTTAAAAAACCTGGAAAATACCAGACGCAACCTTACAAACCTGATAAACCAGCAGAAGGCCGTTAGCGTCACAAGGGAAGAGATGGCCAAATGGCAGGACAATCTTGCCGGCCTTGAAAAGGAAATAGCGCCCCTTAAGGGCGAGGTAAGGGAATTCGAAGAGAAAATCCGTCTGCTTAAGCTTAAATTGATTTCGTTAAGGCAATAATAAAAAAGGGGAGGGCAAGGCGTAGATGGTAAAAGTAAAAAGGGCACTCATAAGCGTTTCCGACAAAAGGAATTTGGAGGAGTTTGTAAAGGGGTTAAATACATTCGGCGTCGAGATCTTGTCAACCGGCGGCACGGCAAAGGCGATTTCAAGCCTCGGCGTGGCGGTAAAACAGGTTTCCGATTATACGGGTTTCCCTGAGATGCTGGACGGCCGCGTAAAAACGCTCCATCCAAAGATACACGGCGGCCTGCTCGCGTTAAGGCAAAACCAGGAGCATATTTTTCAGTTGAAAGAGCATGATATAGGCCTCATAGATATGGTGGTAGTGAACTTGTACCCGTTTGGAAACGTGATAAAGAGGGAAGGCGTAAAACTTGAGGACGCTATAGAAAACATAGACATCGGCGGGCCGTCCATGTTAAGGAGCGGCTCAAAGAATTTCCGCTCTGTCGCGGTGATATGCAACCCTGACAGATATGCCGAGGTCTTAAACGAAATGCGCAGGAATAACGGCGCCATCGGAGACGAGACGCTTGAGAAACTTGCGGTCGAAGTATTCGAGCATACCTCGCGATATGACGCGGCGATCGCGGCCTACCTGGGCGAGAAGCTCTTAAAACACGCGGCCGATTTCCCGGCGAATTTAAATCTTTCATTCAAGAAAGCGCAGGACTTAAGATACGGAGAAAATCCCCATCAGAGGGCCGCTTTTTATAAGGACGATGGCATTGATGAACCCGGTGTCTCGCGCGCCAGGCAGCTGCACGGCAAAGAGCTTTCCTTTAATAATATCCTCGACCTCAACGCCGCCATAGAGATCGTAAAGGACTTCGAGGAGCCGGCGGTCAGCATAATAAAGCACACAAATCCTTGCGGCGCGGCGACTGCCAAGACGCCAAAGAAGGCCTTTCTGGATGCCCTGAATTGCGACAGGTTAAGCGCCTTTGGCTGCATAGTAGGTTTTAACAAGCGCATAGAACAGGATACGGCAAAGACAATACTGGATGAGGCGGATTTTGTTGAATGTATCATTGCGCCATCCTATGACCCGAAGGCCCTTGACCAGTTAAAGAAGAAGAAAAACCTTCGGCTGCTTGAAATACCCGGTTTCGGCGCGGTGACAAAAAAGAGAGACCTGGATATGAAGAAGGTAGTAGGCGGATTACTGGTTCAGGACAGGGACCTTAAAAACGATGCGGCGCTCAAGGTCGTTACCAGAAAGAAACCTGCCAAGGCGGAACTCGAATCGCTTTTATTCGCCTGGAAGATCTCAAAGCACGTAAAATCAAATGCCATTGTGCTTTCGAAGGGAACGAAGACGGTAGGGGTTGGGGCAGGGCAGATGTCAAGGGTCGATTCCGTTATTATCGCGGCAAGAAAGGCGGGAAAACTGGCCAAATCCTCCTGCATGGCAAGCGATGCCTTCTTTCCAAAAGAGGACGCCGTCCAAATGGCTAAAAAAGCGGGCGTTAAGGCGATCATCCAGCCCGGCGGATCAATAAGGGACGCCGAGGTCATCAAGGCGGCCGATAAGGCGGGGATCGCGATGGTATTTACCGGAGTTCGTCATTTCAAGCATTAACATTTTAGATGTCGTATCCGGAAACAATCAAATATCTGGAGTCCTTTGTCAACTACGAGAAGGTCCTTTCCTTTGATTATAAAGAATCCCTGAAATTACAGAGGATAAAGTCGCTTTCGGCCCAGCTGGGAAACCCGCATCTGGACCTTAAATGCATCCATATCTCCGGCACCAAGGGAAAAGGCTCAACCTCGGCAATGGTTGCCTCCATTCTAAAGGAGGCCGGATACAGAGTCGGGTTGTATACCTCTCCTCATCTTATCTCTTTCAGGGAAAGGATCCGGATAAACGATGAGCTTATAACCGAGGAGGAACTCGACAGGCTGGTCGGCGTCATGCGGCCGGTCATTGACAGGATAGATAAAGAAGACGAGGCCTACCCCACTTTTTTTGAGGCCTATACGGCTTTGGCATTTATGTACTTTAAACAGAAAAAGACGGATTTTTGTATCTTTGAGGTGGGGATGGGAGGCAGGCTCGATGCCACTAATATAATAGAAAGGCCGTTGTGCTGCGGGATCACAGGGATAAGCCTCGAGCATACACAAAAATTGGGCAACACGGTAGCCGAGATAGCGGCGGAGAAGGCCGGTATAATAAAAGACCTTTCAATATGCGTAAGCTCTCCCCAGGAACCATCCGCCATGGAAGTAATAAGAAAGGCCTGCAAGGCAAAAAATAACACCTTATATGAGGTTGGAAGGGATATCCGTTTCAAGAAAGAAGAGAATCGGCGTTTTTCAGTAGAGGCGGTATTCCGGAAATACCCTCACCTTGAAGTAGGTTTGATAGGCTACCATCAGTTTATCAATGCCTCAACCGCCATAGGATTAGTTGAGTCTTTACGATTCTATGATATAATGATTAAGCCGGACGCCGTAATCAAAGGCCTTAAAAACGTAAAATGGCCTGGAAGGCTTGAAATCCTTAAAAGAAAACCTTTGCTTGTCCTTGATGGCGCCCAAAACCGGGCAAGCGCCCAGGCGCTAAGGCTGGCAATACAGGATTATTTCAACTACAAAAGGCTTATCCTGGTCCTTGGTATTTCAAAGGACAAGGATATAAAAGGGATTTGCGATGAGCTTGCGCCTGTGAGCGATGAGATCATCCTGACAAGGGCGGATGTTCCCCGCGCGGAGGAACCTGCGGTCCTGGCAAATTTTATCAAGAAGCATAACAGGGTAACAAGCAGTTCAAAGGAGGCCATTGAAATGGCCGAGGCAAGCGCCGGGAATTCCGACCTGATACTTGTAGCCGGATCACTTTTCCTCGTAGGCGAGGTATTAAAGAATGAAACTAAATCTTGATGATACTATAGCGGCGATAGCGACGCCTATAGGCGAGGCGGGCATAGGGATCGTGCGTTTAAGCGGCCCCCGTTCCCTTGAAATAGCCGACGCCATATTTTCCTCAAAAGACGGAGTGAAACCGTCTGAATTCCACACCTATACCACCCATTACGGATGGATATCTAAAGGCGCCGATATTGTCGATGAGGTCCTTCTTACCGTCATGAAGGCCCCAAAAAGTTATACCAAAGAGGACATCGTTGAAATAAACTGCCACGGCGGGATAGCGCCGCTTAAGGATGCGCTGGATATCTGCCTTGGCCTCGGCGCACGCCTGGCTGAACCGGGCGAATTCACGAAAAGGGCCTTCTTAAACGGAAGGATAGACCTGGCGCAGGCGGAGGCGGTGCTTGATATAATAAGGGCTAGGACTCAAAAAGGCCTGAAGCTCGCGATATCGCAGCTTGAGGGCGGTATCTCGGATGCCATAAGGGGATTCAGGGAAGGGCTTATTGACGTAAAGGTCCATCTTGAGGCCTCTGTGGATTTTCCTGAAGAAGGCCTTTCGGTGTTTTCACGGCCCGAGCTTGAATCGCAATTAAACCGCCTGAAAGGCGAGATGGATAAATTATTAAAATCATTTGAAACGGGAAAGGCGATACGCGAAGGAATAAACTGCGTTATCTGCGGCAAGACAAATGCCGGCAAATCAAGCCTGATGAACGCGCTTTTAAAAGAGGAACGCGTGATAGTTACGCCGATCCCCGGTACGACCAGGGACGCCGTCTCTGAGGCGATAGATATCGAAGGCGTACCCATAAATCTGGTCGACACCGCCGGTATCTCGGATACGAACGATACCCTTGAAAAAGAGGGGATAAGAAAAAGCCGGCTATGGATGGATAAGGCCGATCTTATTCTTTTTATGATTGACGCGGGCACCGGCATTACGGCCGAGGATATGCGTATAATAGAGCTGATAAGGGGCAAAAAAATTATATGCGTTGTCAACAAGATAGATCTTAAGGATGACATAGACAGGGACTCCGCCGTCCTTTGCGGACTGCTCGGCGAGGAAGCGGTTACCGTAAAGATATCTGTTTTAAAAAAGATAAACCTCGAGGGTCTTATAAAGGCCGTTTCTGATAAGATCCGGACAGGCGAGGTTTCACAGGATGATTCAGGGATTCTGACCAACGCCAGGCACAAGGACTGCGTATCCAAGGCATCGGCGGCCGTAGAAGAGGCGCTTTTTTCTCTCAAGGAAGGCCAGCCTGAGGAAATAATAGCTATAAGCCTTGATGAGGCGGTCTCGGCGCTGGGAGAGGTGACGGGAAACAACGTATCAGAAGAGGTCCTTGACAGGATCTTCGGCCAATTTTGCGTGGGAAAATGAAAATGGATAAAAAAAAGATAGAACAGGCGGTAAGGATGCTGCTTGAGGCGGTGGGGGAGGATTTAAAGAGAAAGGACATCCAAAGGACGCCGTCCAGGGTGGCGGACATGTATGAGGAGATACTGTCCGGCTACCGGCTGGATCCGGCAAAGGAACTGGAGGTAGTTTTTGAAAAGCAGCACGATGAGATAATCCTGTTAAAAGATATCCCGCTTTATTCGGTGTGCGAACACCATCTCCTTCCTTTTATCGGAAAGGCGCATGTCGCGTATATACCGAAGGACAACCGGGTAACCGGTTTGAGCAAGCTGGCAAGGGTCGTAGAGATATATTCACGGAGGCTGCAGGTACAGGAGAGGCTTACGACCGATATCGCGGATATAATTATGAAAAATTTGAAACCCAAGGGCGCGCTGGTTATAATAGAGGCGGAGCATCTTTGCATGAGCATGAGGGGCGTAAAAAAGCCGGGCATCACTACCGCCACCAGCGCGGTAAGGGGAATATTCAGGACAAACGAAAAGACCCGCGCCGAGGCCCTGGCGCTCATAAGGAAATAATGCACGATAATTTCTTTAAACAGATAATACATAACCAGGTCCTGGTTACTTCGCTTGTCGCATGGGTCATAGCCCAGACCATTAAGGTTTCCCTTGGCGTCATCAGGGAAAAAAAGTTTAATTTTAAATGGTTCATAGGCACGGGTGGGATGCCGAGCTCCCACGTCTCGGGAATGATGGCGCTTGCCACATCTGTGGGGTTTGTATGCGATTTCTCGTCATACCAGTTCGCTATCGCGCTGGTAATGGCGCTGATAGTAATGTTTGACGCGCAGGGCGTGCGCAGGTCCACGGGAAAACAGGCGATTATCTTAAACAAGATAATCGATGACATATACTGGAACAAGAAGATAGAGGAGAGGAAGCTAAAAGAATTCCTCGGCCATACGCCTGTCGAGGTTTTCGCCGGGGCGGTAATAGGAATCCTGATCGCCATCATATCTTTCGGTATTTAAAAGAAAGGAAAGAAAGGGCAAAGATGAAAAGATTTTTGTTGGTTATAGCGGCAATTGTCGCGGCTATGCTTATAATCGCTGTTTTTCTGTTCCTGGCGAGAGCCGGCGGCGGGATATTAAAAGGCAGGAAGGCCCTTTCTGAAGAGACCCTTTTTAAACAGGCCCAGGCGGATGAGGCAGGCGGCAACCTCGTAAAGGCAAAAGAGGAATACCAGAGGCTTATAAAGGATTACCCTCAAGGAAGAGACGTCCTGGACAGCGAAAAGGGCATCTGGGCAATGAACATAAAACTCCTGTTCTCCACAATCGAGACGCCTGACTCAAAGATCTATGAGGTCCAGCCTCAGGATACGCTGGTAAAGATAGCGAAAAATAACGGGACTACCGTCGATCTTATAACGAAGGCAAACAGTCTTTCGTCCGATCTGATAAGGCCGGGAATGAAATTAAAGATCTCCACCGCGAAATTCAGCGTCCTTGTCGATAAATCGCAGAATACCCTGACGCTTAAGGCAAATGATGAGATATTCAAGGTATACAGGGTCTCGACCGGCCTTAATAATTCTACCCCGATAGGCACGTTTAAGGTAACGGTAAAACTCGTTGATCCTACCTGGTACAAGGCAGGGGCGGTTGTCCCTCCGGGCAGCCCTAAGAACATCCTGGGCACGCGCTGGTTGGGCCTTTCAGCGCAGGGTTACGGGATACACGGAACGACCGAGCCCGAGTCGATAGGGAAACAGGTCACGGCCGGGTGTGTCAGGATGATAAATAATGAAGTGGAGGAGCTTTACACCATCCTCCCGCAGGGCGCAGAGGTAACCATAGTAGACTGATAATATGATAGGTACAGGACTGGATTTCGAAAAACCCATACTGGAACTGGAACGAAAAATCGAGGAACTTAAGAAATTTTCCTCTTCCGAAAAGCTTGATATCGGCCTGGAGATAAAAAAACTCGAGGAAAAATTAGCCGCTGTAAAGAAAGAGGTTTTTGAAAATCTCACCTCCTGGCAGAGGGTCCAGATCGCCAGGCACCCAAAACGGCCGTATACGATGGATTACATAAATCTTATGATGACCGATTTCCTTGAACTGCACGGAGACAGGCGTTTTTCCGACGACAAGGCAATCATCTGCGGTTTTGCGAAGCTCGACAATGAAAAGATCGCCGTCATAGGGCACCAAAAGGGCAGGGACACCAAGGAAAATCTTCTGAGGAATTTTGGGAGCGCCCATCCGGAAGGATACAGAAAGGCTTTAAGGGTAATGGAATTGGCCGCGAGGGCGGACTGCCCTGTGCTGTGTTTTATCGATACGCCGGGCGCCTATCCGGGCATAGGGGCCGAGGAAAGGGGACAGGCAGAGGCGATCGCGTATAACCTTCAGGAGCTTTTTATGCTCAAGACGCCTATAATCGCGATAGTGATAGGAGAGGGCGGCTCCGGCGGCGCCCTTGGCATAGGAATAGGCGACAAGATAGCGATACTCGAGAACTCATATTATTCCGTTATATCGCCGGAGGGCTGCGCCGCCATATTATGGAAGGACAGAAAGAAGGCGCCTGAGGCGGCATGCGTCCTTAAATTAACGGCGGATGAGCTCCTTAAACTGGGCGTTATAGACGAGATCATAAAAGAGCCGCTTGGCGGCGCTCATCGCAACCATGAGGAGACCGCCAAAAACATCAAGGCCGCCGTTAAAAGATATCTGGCGGAATTAAAGGCTATACCGGGCGATAAATTGATAGAGCAGCGCTACGCCAAGTTTCGTAAGATGGGCGTATATAGTGAATAACGCATGTGAGCAAGCGACTTATTGCCGAAGTGGCGGAACTGGCACACGCGTCGGTCTCAAAAACCGATGACCGCAAGGTCATGTGGGTTCAACTCCCACCTTCGGCATGAAAAAAAGATAAGAAGTTCAGGGAGAAGTTACTGGTGTTAGCTGTCCCTCGCAGCATATTCGTAAAACTAAGGCTGCTCGGGACGCCCCTTTAAGAAGTTCAGGGTAGAAGTTTAACGGGGCTGTGGTGAAGTGGCATCACGGCTGAATGGCATTCAGCTATCGGGGGTTCGAGTCCCCCCAGCTCCATTCTATTTTTTTCTCTCGCGAGAAATTTTTACTCTTCTCACATGATTTCCCCACTCGGGGTAGTGCCTCGCGGGAACGCTCGGTCTGACTCCTGCGGTCAGACCTCGCTCGGGAAAATTTCTTTTTACTTCTGCCTTCGGCAGAAGGCCAAGCTAAAAAGAAATTTTCACGTCCCGCTTTCGGCACATACCCCTCGGGGGACCCCTTTTCGAATGACCGTAAAAATTTCTCAAATTGAGACACGGTTCTACACTATCTACATATCTACAGACGTCCTAAAAAGGGACATCCTGCCAATGAGTAGGCTGTACCAGAATAGGACGTCTGCGATAGGCGATAAAAATGCTAAAAGCAGAAGAGATTTATACTAAATTCCAAGAAGATTGGAAAGAATTAGGATCCAAATTAAGTTGGGGTGACGGAGGAAATACATCTTGGACCAACGAAATATTAGGTTACTTTCGCAGAGAAGGGAGACTGACCTACCAGTTTAAATCCGATGATTATGAGTATTTGTTAGACTTAGTTTGGTATAAAGGTGGAAAAGAATACGAAGACTATTATGGATTAGAGTTAGCCTTGGAATCAGAATGGGGTGGCAGCTTAGGTGAAATAATGGATGATTTTTACAAATTAACAGATGTTAAAGCATTCTTAAAAGTCATGATTGTTGGTCGTTCGGAATATTCTACGGATAAGATGATAGAAATAATGTCTAAGACGGTTAAGAATAGTAAAAAATTACCCGAAGAAGAATATCTTGTTATTATCTTTCCGCAAACCGCTCAGGGTGTTGAGAGGGAAGAAAAAATATTCTCCGGCTATAAAATTAACAACTGCGGCTTTTATCAAGCTTTGAAGCCTTATTACTCAAATACAAAACTATAGATTGAAAATAGCTTTTGCTTTTGGTTAGCTGGGGAGAGCGCCGATTTTCTGAAAAATAAACAGGTACTGACCCCATTTATAATTAAAAAGGTACGCCCTTAACTGGCAAGATTTATTAATGTAGATGTTTGAAATATCTATTATAAAATGGGATGATCTTAGTGACGCTCCTTATATAAAAGAGGACTAATAGCAATGAAACATCAAAATGATAAGATACGCTGACCCTACCCCCAAAAACTAAACAGTTTACAAGTTGAGTCTCCTGGTGTAAAACAGTAGCTATAGGGCTACGGAAGGAGGCTCGATATGTCACGTAAAAGATTCACAGAGGAACAAATAATAGGTT